>PNLY01000132.1 GCA_013823325.1 Methylobacterium sp. | reverse complement strand
CCCTGATGCTGCTCGTTCTCATCGTCGTCACCATCGTGAACACCTTCCTCAATGTGATCGACCGGCGCCTCCAGGCGCGCAGGCAGCGGTGACGCCATGACAGCTCTCATGCCACGCTCCGCCGGCACGCTGCTCGTTCTGCTCGCGCTGCTCGTTCTCTGGCAGGGCCTGCATCTGCTGGTCGGCGCCTCCTCGCTGGCCTCACCCCTGCAGACGGTCACGAAGCTTGCCGCCCTGCTCGCGAGCGGCGAGTTCTGGCTCAACATTTCCGAGACGATGCGGGCCTTCGTCGCAGCCTTCGCGATCTCGCTTTTCGGCGGGATCGCGCTCGGCATCGTGCTCGGCGTGCGCAAGCTCGCCGGCAATGTCGCCGAGCCGATCCTGACGACGCTCTATTCGATCCCCAAGGTCGTGCTCTATCCCCTGGTGCTGCTCGGCTTCGGCCTCGGCATCTCCGCCAAGATCGCCTTCGGCGTGATGCACGGGCTGATCCCGATCACGCTGTTTTCGATGAACGCCATCCGCCAGATGAAGCCGGTCTATCGCCGGACCTCGCAGGTGATGCGGCTCTCGCCCGCGCAAAATGCCTTCACCGTGATCATGCCGGCAATCCTGCCCGAGATCATCTCGGGGGTGCGGCTCGGCTTCTCGCTTACGCTGCTCGGCGTGCTGATCGGCGAGATGTTCGCATCGCAGCGCGGCCTCGGCTTCCTGCTGACCGGCGCGATCAATCTCGGCCAGATCGACACGATCATGGCGATCGCGTTGCTGCTGACCGTCTTCGCGGTGACCTGCAACGCGCTGATGATGCGCTTCGACCGGCGGCTGACGCACCGCTGAGGCTCGCTTCAGGAGCTTGCGCGGATCGCGCGGCTCATGCAGGTTGCGGCGCATCTGTCCGGCTGCGGTCGCCCGCGCCTCCCGCATTGGAAAAACCATGAACCGCTATCATGTCGGCGCGGCCGCCATCCTCGTCACCCTGCTCGGTGGCTGCGTCTCGCGCGAGGAGCCCGTGTCCGTTTCCGAGCCCGCTCCGGTGATGCGCACACGGGTGGTGCGGAATGCGCCGCCGCCGGATAGCGGCGATCTCCAGCTCGGCCTGCCGCCGGCGCGCGAGGGCGGGCCGGCCTATGTCCGCTCCGGCATCGGCAGCTCGCCTCGGCAGGGCGAGCTTTATGGCGGCGGCACCCTGCCGTCGGGCTTCTGAGGCCGGCAAGCTCGCCATTTCGATCGATACCTGCCGTCATTCCGGCCGCAGCGAAGCGGAGCGTCGGGATCCATCGTGGCGTTTGGCGCCCTTCGATGGCTTCCGGGGTTGCGCGGCCTGTCCGGAATGACGCCTCAACGCGGTCGGTGGTCCGTAAGACTAAAAGACAGAATCAAAAACAAAACAAGATCAGTGCGTTGGGGCGATTCTGAACGCACCGGGACCGTGGTTGAGCGAATATTCCCTTGCACGGCCGATGCCAGATGCATCGGCCTCGAACTGCCTACCTGGCTCAAAAGAACTGTTTTGATAGCTTCAGGCCTTGGCCTTGGTAATTGGATTTGATTTGCTGACCGTACAACTTATCGGGTGTTTCGATCATATCTTCAAAAATCAAAGTTCCTACTCGCTGCCCATGATCGAGCATGAACGGAACGTCATGGCTCCTGATTTCGAGAACAACCTTACTACCATTACTTACACTATTCTTTGATTTCCCGAAGAATGGATCCAGAAAACCAGCATAGTGTACCCGCACCTCACCAACAGCGGTATCATAAGCTATCATTTCTGCAGCTTCATTTTCGCCTATCTCAATATCTTCGAGCGAGGCCATGATATAGAACTCGTCCGGCACGAGGACGAGCTCTCGCCTGCCGGGGCGGCATTGGATCGGCTCCCAGAAATCGTTCCTGTCATACTTTCCGATCCGCTGAAGATCGATCAAGCCAGTGGTTTTGCGCGCCCGGTACGCGACGACACCGTCGGCAGCCGCTCCTTCCAGATCGATCGAAACGGGAAACGTCCGAACGGGGCGCGTAAGGTCAGAAGCAGCTTCACGAAACCGCAGCTGGTTGAGTGAATCACCAGCCCGCGCGATTACCGGGAAAGAACGCGGCACGACCTCGGCAAACAAGGGGCCAGAATAGCCCTCGGGAATCTCGTCGAACGCGGTTCCGCAATCTGCGATAAGACGCACGAAAATATCGAGCCTGCCGGACGAGCTTTTAGGGTTGGCGCGGGCACTTGTACCTCCCTCGAGGCGCAGGCTCTCCTGCAGCGGAATGATGTGAACGCAATTCCGCTCAAGAACCTGGGGCTTTGTCAGGTCCACCTCATGCGTTGCGAGATCGCTCAAGCGCTGAGCGACGGAATTTCCTTTGCCCGGCAGAAAACTGGTGGGAACACGATAAGCTCGGTCGCCCAATCGAAGATCCAGGCTCGCCGGCTGGATCGCGGCTTCATTGATCGGCGTACCGGAGTAGATGACGCCCGCTTCAATAGCTCGCCGGATCCACTGCGACGGCCAAATTCCAAAAGTCATCGTTTCTCACACCGGATGGGTCTGGCTGATAGTCTACATACAACGGTATGCTCGAGCCGCCATTGTCCTCGTCATCCACAGCGCCTTTCCCCTATCAGGCCTCTGCTGAGGCATGGAAGGCCTTGCATTCGAAAGGCTCTGATCCGAGACCATTTTGTGAAGCGCAGCGCAAAGGCGGCCCGCCGCGAGATTGATCGTCCTTCCTGCCGCACCGGGATGGCGCTGGCGAGTCCGGCATCAGGTTGTCCACATGCCGGAACCGCGGATCATCGGGTCTACAGCCGATCGGCAGCATTGACGCTGCGCCGCCCGAGGTCATAACAAGGCCTTCCCGCCGCCCCGGCGCGCCCCGCGCGCAGACGGCACGGAGCTGCGATCATGTACCAGGCCGAAACGCATGGCGTGCGCGTCACCGCCTCGCCCAAGTTCATGGACAGCGAATCCACCCCCGATCAAGGCCGCTATTTCTGGGCCTATACGATCGAGATCGAGAACCTGTCGTCGCGCACCATGCAGTTGATGACGCGGCATTGGGTCATCACTGACGGGCGTGGCGAGGTGCACGAGGTCCGTGGCGACGGCGTGATCGGCCAGCAGCCGGTGCTGCAGCCCGGCGAGCGCTTCAGCTACACCTCCGGCTGCCCGCTGATGACGCCCGACGGCAGCATGCGCGGCGTCTATGCCATGCTCGGCGAGGACGGCGCGCGCTTCGATGTCGAGGTGCCGCTGTTCCCGCTCGACTCGCCCTATGTAAAGAAGGTTCTGCATTGACGACCGCAACCCCGACCGGGCAGCGCTACCAGCCGCTCGACATGCTCGCCCGCCTCGTCGCCTTCGACACGGTGAGCCACAAATCCAATCTCGACCTGATCGCCTTCGTCGAGGACTATCTCACCGGCTGGGGCGTGCCGTCCGTACGCTTTCCCAATGCGGCCGGCGACAAGGCGGCGCTCTTCGCCACGATCGGCCCGCAGGATAAGGGCGGCATCGTCCTCTCCGGCCATACCGATGTCGTGCCGGTCGAGGGCCAGGCCTGGTCGCGCGATCCGTTCACCCTGCATGTCGAAGACGGCAAGGCCTATGGCCGCGGCTCGGTCGACATGAAGGGCTTCGTCGCCCTCGCGCTGGCGCTGGTGCCGGATTTCCTCGCGGCTGACCTGAAGACCCCGATCCACCTGTTCTTCTCCTATGACGAGGAGGTGACCTGCCTCGGCGTCGTCGACGGCATCGCCGCGATGGGCAGGAGCCTGCCGAAGCCGCGGGCCGTCATCGTCGGCGAGCCGACCTCGCTCGAACTCGCTGACGCGCACAAGGGCATTCGCACCTTCTTCACCGCGATCACCGGCTTCGCCGCGCATTCCTCCAAGCCGCATCTCGGCGCCAGCGCCGTCCATGCCGGCACCCGCCTCGCCGCCGGCCTCGTCGCCATGGCGGACGAGCGCGAGGGCCGGATCGACGAGAGCGGCCGCTTCGATCCGCCCTATGACACCATCCATATCGGCAAGTTCCATGGCGGCATCGCCCGCAACATCCTGGCCGATCGCTGCGATCTCGCCTGGGAGGTGCGCACGCTGCCGGGCTCCGATCCCGAGGAGGTGCCGGCCCGCTTCGCCAAGCTGTCGGACGAGGTGCTGGCGCGGATGCGCAAGACCGCACCGTCGGCAGCGATCGAGACGGTGATGAGCTCGGACGTGCCGGGTCTCGCGCCCGATCCCGGCTCGGAGGCCGAAACGCTGGCGATGCGTCTTGCCGGCCGCAACCGCACCATCGCCGTCGCCTACGCCACCGAGGCCGGGCATTTCCAGCGCGCGGGACTGCCGACCATCGTCTGCGGCCCCGGCTCGATCGACCAGGCGCACCAGCCGGACGAATACATCACGCTGGAGCAGTTCGCCGCCGGCGAGGCCTTCATGCGCAAGCTGATGGCGGAGTGCAGGGTGGGGTAAAGCGCCGTCATTCTCGGGCAAAGCGCAGCGGAGACCCGAGAATCTCCTGACGAAAAGGCACTAGACGGAGTCTTCTCCGGCCTGAGATGCTCGGGTCAAGCCCGAGCATGACGCGCCATGTTCATTCCCCCGCCGAGATTTCGGCCTCGACCTCGGCCGGGTCGAACTCGTAGCGGCGCGAGCAGAATTCGCAGGTGACGCCGAGCGAGCCGTCATCGGCGATCATCGCCTTGCGGTCGTCCGCAGAAAACCCCTTGAGCATGCCGAGCACGCGCTCGCGCGAGCAGCGGCAGGCCTCGTGCACCGCGACCGGCTCGAAGACATGGGCGCCGCGCTCATGGAAGAGCCGGTAGAGCAGGCGCTCGCTCTCCAAGAGCGGATCGAGCAGTTCGTGATGCTCGATCGTCCCCACAAGGGAGCGCGCCTCGGCCCAGGCGTCGTCGCTGATGCCGTCATCGTCGCCGGCGGCGAGGATCTCGTGACCCTCCGGCGCGTCGCCGGGGTGGAGATCGGCGGCGCGCAGGCGCTCGGGCGAGGTCGGCATGAACTGGACGATCAGCCCGCCGGCGCGCCAGGCGAGGCCGCCACCGGTCAGGACCGTGCCGACCCCGAGACGGATGCGGCTCGGGATCTGCTCGGACTGGCGGAAATACTGGTGCCCGGCTTCTTCGAGGCTCTGGCCGTCGAGCGCGACGATGCCCTGATAACGCGTCGCGTCCGTGCCCTGGTCGACGGTCATGGCGAGATGGCCCTTGCCGAGCAGTTCGCCGGTCGAGACCGCATTCGCGTCGATCGCCGCCGCCAGACGGTCGGCGTCATAGCGGGCCATGGCGCGGTAGCAGTCGGGCGCGTTGAAATCGACGACCAGCATCGAGATCGGCCCGTCGCTCTTGGTCTGGAGCTGGAACCGCCCCTCGCCCTTGAGCGTGGTGCCGAGCATGACGGTCAGCGCCGCCGCCTCGGCGACGACGCGCGCGACCGGCTCGGGATAATGGTGCCGCTCGAGCACCTGGTCGAGCGAGGGGCCGAGCCTGACGACCCGGCCGCGCAGGTCCAGATCCGGCACGGCGAAAGGCAGCACCCGATCGTCGGGTGCGCCCGTGGGCGAGGCGTCCGCCATCAGGCCGCCACTCCGCCGAAGCACCAGGCCAGGATGCCCTTCTGGGCATGCAGCCGGTTCTCGGCCTCGTCGAAGACAGCCGATTGCGGGCCATCCATGACCTGATCGGTCACTTCCTCGCCACGCGAAGCCGGGAGGCAGTGCATGAAGATCGCATCCTTCTCGGCGCGGCCGAGCAGACGCTCGTCGACCTGGTAGGGCCGCAGCAGGTTGTGGCGCGTGCCTTCCTCGTCGCCCATCGAGACCCAGCAATCGGTGATGACGCAGTCGGCGCCCTCGACCGCTGCCTCGGGCCGGCTGGTGAGCTGCAGCTTGGCGCCCTGCTTGCGGGCCCAGTCGAGCAGGGCCGGCGGGGGGGCCAACTCCTCGGGCGTCGCGATGGCGAGCTCGAAATCGAGCCTTCCGGCAGCATGGACCCAGGAGGTCAGGACATTGTTGGTGTCGCCGGTCCAGGCGATGCGCTTGCCCTTGATCGGGCCCTTGCGCTCCTCGAAGGTCATGACGTCGGCCATGACCTGGCAGGGATGCTGGCGCTTGGTCAGGCCGTTGATCACCGGCACGGTGGCGTATTTCGCCATCTCGACCACGGAATCATGGTCGAGCATGCGGATCATGATCGCGTCGACATAGCGCGACAGCACGCGGGCGGTGTCGGCGATGGTCTCGCGCTCGCCGAGCTCGATCTCCTGACCGGTCACCATCATCGGCGAGCCGCCGAGCTCGCGGATGCCGACGTCGAAGGAGACGCGGGTCCGCAGCGAGGGCTGCTCGAAGATCATGGCGATGACCTTGCCCTCGAGCAGGCGGTCGCCGGCAGCTGCCGGCGTGCGCCGGCGGGCCTTGATCTCCTCGCCAGTCTTGAGGATGGACCTGAGCTCGCCGGCGGAGAAATCCGAGAGATCGAGAAAATGACGCGTCGCAGACATCATGCTCACTCCGCTGCCGGCCGGGCGAGTTCCGCCTCGACCGCGCCCGCCGCCTTGTCGAGCCGCGCCACCCCTTCAGCCACTTCGCTCTCGCCGATGATCAAGGGCGGAAGCAGGCGCACGACATTGTCGCCGGCAGCGACCACCAGCAGGCCGGCGGCGCGGGCCTGGGCGACGAAATCGGTGTTGGGGGTCTTGAGCTTGAGGCCGAGCATCAGCCCCTCGCCGCGGATCTCCTCGATCACCTGCGGGTGCTGGTCCTTGAGCTGGGCCAGCGACTGGCGCAGACGCAGCGCCGTCTTCTGGACATGGTCGAGGAAGCCCGGCGCCAGGATGACGTCGAGCACGGCGTTGCCGACCGCCATGGCGAGCGGATTGCCGCCGAAGGTGGTGCCGTGGGTGCCGAGCGTCATGCCGGAAGCCGCCTCCTCGGTGGCGAGGCAGGCGCCCATCGGGAAGCCGCCGCCGATGCCCTTGGCGATCGACATGATGTCGGGCGCGACACCATAGTGCTCATAGGCGAAGAACTTGCCGGTGCGGCCGACGCCGGTCTGGATCTCGTCGAAGATCAGCATCAGGCCGTGCTCGTCGCAGAGCTCGCGCAGGCGCTTCAGGAAGCGCATCGGCACCGAGCGCAGGCCGCCCTCGCCCTGGATCGGCTCGATCATCAGCGCGGCGGTCTCAGGGCCGATCGCGGCCTTCAGCGCGGCCTCGTCGTCGAAGGGCACCTGGTCGAAGCCGTCGACCTTGGGGCCGAAGCCGTCGATGTATTTCTGCTGGCCGCCGGCGGCGATGGTCGCGAGGGTGCGGCCATGGAAGGCGCCCTCGAAGGTGACGATCCGGTAGCGCTCGGGATGGCCCTTAGCGGCGTGGTACTTGCGCGCCATCTTGATCGCGCACTCGTTCGCCTCGGCGCCCGAATTGGTGAAGAAGACGCGTTCGGCGAAGGTCGCCTCGCAGAGCCGGCGCGCGAGCTTCTCGCCGTCGGGCATCGTGTAGAGGTTCGAGGTGTGCCAGATCCGCTGAGCCTGCTGGGTCAGCGCCTCGACCAGATGCGGATGGGCGTGACCGAGCGCATTGACGGCGATGCCGGCGCCGAAATCGAGATAGCGAGTGCCGTCGGCGGTGATCGCCCAGGCGCCTTCGCCGCGCTCGAGCGCGATCGGGGCCCGGGCATAGGTCGGCAGGAGAACGGAAGAAGCGGAAGCGGTGCTCATGGAGCGAAATCCTTGCGGCGAGACAGGAGGGTAGCGCGGAATCTCGGGCCGGGAACGGCAGGGTGGGACGCAAGGCGGCATGATGCCGGCACGATGCGACCCGCCGGCGACATTATCGTCGCTGGCCGTTCCCGCCGTCTCGTCGCGCGTCAAGCCGCATCGAAGGAAAATCCCGATCGCTCAAAAACATAAGCGCCGCCCATTGGGGGCGGCTGCGTCGCGCGACTATGCAAAACCGGCCCGGCCCTGTCAATTGCGCCTGACCTGGAGCCCGTCCCAACGGCCTTGCCCCGCAAGCCGTTGGGATAAAACGGCCTCCATTCTAAAAGCGAGAGACGGATTCACCGATCAGTGTGTAGGCCCCTGATCGGATCCGGCTCTCGCGGCAGCGTTGCCGATTGGACTCACTGCCGGACCATCTGCGGCGATTGGCTGGGGAAAAGCCGAATTAGGATTCGGTGACTCTTGTGGCCGAGTCAGGCCATCTTGTATGGTCTTTTTCGTCAGATACGACATCTCGTGCGGCGTCTCCAGTATCGTCAGTTCCGGGCGTAACGGCTTCCGTTTTGTGACGGACGCTGCCGGTATCGGATTCCGCCATGATCTCTCCCTATGCCTCGCCGGCCCGCTGGCGAAGCATGACGAAGACAGGTGCAACCCCATGACCGAAGCCGGAGCCTGGACCGACGAACGCGTCGAACTGCTCAAGAAGCTCTGGAATGACGGCCTGAGCGCGAGCCAGATCGCCGCCGAGCTCGGCAATGTCACGCGTAACGCCGTCATCGGGAAGGTTCATCGTCTCGGCCTGTCCGGCCGGGCCAAGAGCCCCGGCTCGGCCGCGCCGCGCCCGCGCAAGCCGGCAGCCCGCCCGCCGAGCCATCCGGCCGGCCACCAGAGCAGCGGCAGCGCCGGGCTGACCCGCGGCAACACCGCGCTCGCCCCGCAGTTCGCGCCCGAGATCGAGGCCGAAGCTCAGGTCGAGCGCGAGCCGGCGCCGGCCGAGGACGTGGTCGTGCCGTTCTCCGAGCGGGTCACGATCATGGACCTGCGCGAGTATATGTGCCGCTGGCCGATGGGTGATCCGACCTCGCCGGAATTCCGCTTCTGCGGCGGCCGCAGCGCCACCGGCCTGCCCTATTGCGCCTATCACGCCCGCATCGCCTACCAGCCTGCGGCAGACCGCCGGCGCGACCGCAACAAGGCCATCCGCGCCTGAGCCGGCGGCACGATCGGATACTGAAAGCCGGCCTTCGCGGCCGGCTTTTTCATGGGCGGAACCATAGGGATCGGCCGATGACGACCTTCGCGATCTATGCAGGCGCAGCGCTGGCGGAAATCGCAGGCTGCTTCGCCTTCTGGGCCTGGCTCAAGCTCGATAAGCCAGTCTGGTGGCTGCTGCCGGGGCTCGTCTTCCTCGCAGCCTTCGCCTGGCTGCTGACCCTGGTCGACAGCCCAGCCGCCGGGCGCGCCTTCGCCGCCTATGGCGGCGTCTACATCATGGCGTCGCTGGCCTGGATGGCGCTGGTCGAAAAGGTCGCGCCGGATCGCTACGATCTGGCAGGCGCCACGCTCTGCCTCGCCGGCGCGGCGGTGATCATCGCCGCGCCACGCTGACGGAAGCGCTCAACTTCGCGCAAACGTCTCGTCGAAGGCGTAGCCGGCGCCGCGCACGGTGCGCAGCGGGTCCTTGGCGTTGGCGGGCGTGATCGCCTTGCGCAGGCGCCCGACATGGACGTCGACGGTGCGCTCGTCGATATAGACGTCGCGGCCCCAGACGGCATCGAGCAATTGCGCCCGCGAATAGACCCGGCCCGGCGCCTGCATCAGGAATTCGAGCAGGCGGAACTCGGTCGGCCCGAGATGCAGTTCGGCCCCGGCGCGGCGGACGCGCCGCGTCGTGCGGTCGAGCTCGAGATCGCCGGCCGCGAGCAGACCAGCGACATGGCCGGGCTTGGCGCGGCGCAGCAGCGCCTGGATGCGGGCGATCAGCTCGGGCAGCGAGAACGGCTTGACGACATAGTCGTCGGCGCCGGTGGCGAGGCCGCGCACGCGCTCGGTCTCCTCGCCGCGGGCGGTCAGCATGATGATCGGCACGCGCTCGGTGTCGCGGCGGGTGCGCAGACGCCGGCAGAGCTCGATGCCGGAGAGGCCGGGCAGCATCCAGTCGAGCAGGACGAGATCGGGCGTATGGTCGCGCAGATGCAGTTCAGCGTCGTCGCCGCGCGCCACGCTGTCGACCTCGAAGCCCTCGGCCTCGAGATTGTAGCGCAGCAGCAGGGTGAGCGGCTCCTCGTCCTCGACGATCAGGATGCGTGCAGGCATTGCGTCTCGCTTTCGCTCAACCGCCCGCCGGTTCAGCCATTGGCTGCCGGCAGGTCGACGAGGATGTTGGTGGTGTCGAGCTTCGGCCGGTTCTCGTCCATGGACTGGCCGGTGACGAGGTAGTGGATGGTCTCGGCGATGTTGGTGGTGTGGTCGCCGATGCGCTCGACGTTCTTGGCGCAGAACAGCAGGTGCGTGCAGAAGGTGATGTTGCGCGGATCCTCCATCATATAGGTCAGGAGCTCGCGGAACAGCGAGGTGTAGAGCGCGTCGATCTCGTCGTCGCGGCGCCAGACCTCCATGGCCTTCTGCTCATTGCTGGCGGCATAGGCGTCGAGCACGTCCTTGAGCTGGGCCTGGACCAGGCGGCTCATATGCTCGAGGCCGACGACGGCGCGATGGGGCGGCGAGAACTGGCCGGAGATCGCGACGGCGCGCTTGGCGATGTTCTTGGCGAGATCGCCGACGCGCTCGATGTCGGCGGCGATGCGGATCGCCGAGATCAGCTCGCGCAAGTCGTTGGCGAGCGGCTGGCGCCGGGCGATGGTCAGCACCGCCTTCTCCTCGACCTCGCGCTGGAGATTGTCGAGGCGCTGGTCGGCGCTGATGATCTTCTGGGCCAGCGCGGTGTCGCGGCGCACCAGCGCCACGGTGGAGTCGCCGAGCATGCGCTCGGACATGCCGCCCATCTCGGCGATGCTGCGACGCAGCCCTTCGAGATCGGCATCATAGGAGCGGACGATATGGTCGGACATCGGGGCGTATCCTTCGGGGCTGGCCGACGATTTCAGGACGTCAGCCGAAACGGCCGGTGACGTAGTCCTGCGTCTGCTTCTTGTGCGGGTTCATGAAGATGGTGTTGGTGGCGTCGAACTCGATGACCTCACCGAGATACATGAAGGCGGTGTACTGCGAGATGCGCGCCGCCTGCTGCATGTTGTGGGTGACGATGACGATGGTGAAGTCGCTCTTCAGCTGCTCGAGCAGGTCTTCGATCTTGCCGGTCGAGATCGGGTCGAGCGCCGAGGTCGGCTCGTCGAACAGGATGACCTCGGGCTTCTGGGCGATGGTGCGGGCGATGCACAGGCGCTGCTGCTGGCCGCCGGAGAGGCCCATGCCGGAGCTCTTCAGCTTGTCCTTGACCTCGTCCCAGAGCGCGGAGCGGCGCAGCGCGCCCTCGACACGATCGTCGAGCTCGGACTTCGGCGGCTTCTCGTAGAGGCGGATGCCGAAGGCGACATTGTCGTAGATCGACATCGGGAACGGCGTCGGCTTCTGGAAGACCATGCCGACGCGCGAGCGCAATTCGTTCACGTCGACGTCGTTGCCGATGATGTTGCGGCCGTCGAGCAGGATCTCGCCGGTGGCCTTCTGCTCGGGATAGAGCGAATAGATGCGGTTGAAGATGCGCAGCAGGGTCGACTTGCCGCAGCCCGAGGGGCCGATCAGCGCGGTGACGTGGCGGTCACGGAAGTCGAGATTGATGTTCTTCAGCGCCTTGTGCTCGCCGTAATAGAAATCGAGGTTCTTGACGGCGATGCGAACGGGAGCTTCGGCGTCCAGCGTCTGCGGGCTCAGTTCAAGGGTCGAAAGCATCTGCATGGTCCTTCCGATCGGACGCTGTTCACTTGCCGCCGCGCACGATGCGCCGGGCGATGATGGAAAGCACGAGGATTGAGACGGTGATGATCAGCGATCCCGCCCAGGCGAGCTGCTGCCAGTTCTCGTAAGGGGCGGAGGCGAACTGGTAGATCGTCACCGGCAGATTGGAGACGCCGCCGATCAGGTTGGGCGAGAACCAGAAATTGTTGTTGAGCGCGGTGAAGATCAGCGGCGCGGTTTCGCCGGCGATGCGGGCGAGCGCCAGCAGGATGCCGGTGACCATGCCCGACTTGGCGGCGCGCCAGGTCACCGAGGTGATGACGACCGAGGGCGGGGCGCCGAGCGCGGCGCCGGCCTCGCGCAGCGAGCCGGGCACGAGGCGCAGCATGTCCTCGGTGGTGCGCACGATCACCGGGATCGCGATGATGCCGAGCGCGACGCCGCCGGCCCAGCCGGAATAGCCGCGGAACGGCTCGACCAGGATCACATAGACGAACAGGCCGATTAGGATCGAGGGCGCCGAGAGCAGGATGTCGTTGATGAAGCGGATGAGGTCGGCGAGCTTCGAAGCCTTGCCGTATTCGGCGAGATAGGTGCCGGCGAGCACGCCGATCGGCGTCGCCACGGCGATGCCGAGGAAGGTCAGCACGATCGAGCCGACGATGGCGTTGGCGAGACCGCCGCCCTCGGTGCCCGGTCCGGGCGTGACCTGGGTGAAGGTCGAGGCGGAGAGCCCGCCCAGACCCTTCACGATCAGCATCCCGAGAATCCAGAACAGCACGACGATCGCGATCAGGGTAAAGCTCGTCGCGATGACCTTCATCATCCGGTCGGCAGTGCGGCGGGCCGGGCGCACCCGGCCCCATTCGACATGCGGGGCGGTCATGGTCTTGGTGGATGTCGCCATGGTCATGGGTCCAGCTCCGCTCAGTAGCGCTTCACCCGCGCGACCAGGAGGCGCGCGATGACGAGGACGACGAAGGTGACGAAGAACAGGATGCAGCCGAGCGCGATCAGCGAGTTCAGCTGCAGCCCGAGCGCCTCGTTGAACTCATTGGCGATGCGCGAGGCGATGGTCGAGCCGGGATCCATGACCGAGGAAGAGAGCCGGTTGGCGTTGCCGACGACGAAGGTCACCGCCATGGTCTCGCCCAGCGCCCGGCCGAGACCGAGCATGATCGCTCCGATGATCGAGA
>PNLY01000131.1 GCA_013823325.1 Methylobacterium sp. | reverse complement strand
GATGGCACGCACCGCCTCGTCATCGAGCAGGGCTACGAGATGGGCCGGCCCTCGCAGATCGAGCTGACGCTGACGGTCGCGGGCGGCGCGCTCGCCTCGGCGACGATCGGAGGCGCCGCGGTGGTGATGAGCGAGGGCGTGCTGCTGTGAGCGGCAATGGCGTCGTCGACGGAACGATCGTCGCGCTCGATCGCGTCGAGGCGAAGGTCGAGGATTTCGACTGGGGCTTTGCCCGCGAGCGTGCCGATGAGATCGCGGCGCATTGGGCCGGGATCAGCGCCGGCAAGCCTTCGATGTTCAACGGCCGCGTCATGCTGCAGCACCGCGCTGCGATCGAGGGCGGCGTGTTCCACGCCGGCTATTTCGAGGCCGATTATGCCGCCTTCATGAGCTGGCGCGATTTCGGCCAGCCGGGACCGGCGATCCGCAACGGCTTCGCCATGGCGGCGCTCAGGGCCGCCGACGGCGCCTTCCTGCTCGGCAAGATGGGTGATCACACCGCCAACCCCGGCAAGGTCTATTTCGCCGCCGGCACGCCGGACCGGGAGGATGCCCGCCCGGACGGCACGCTCGATCTTGCCGGCAGCGTCACCCGCGAGCTCTGCGAGGAGACCGGGCTGACGCTCGACGAGATTGCCGTCGAGGAGCGCTGGACGGCGGTGATCGTGCCGGGGCGAGTTGCCTTCATGCGCCCGGTCGGGATCGACCTGCCGGCTGACGAGGCGCGCGACTTGATGCTGGCGCGGATCGGTCGACAAGACGAGCCGGAATTGTCCGATATCGTGATCGTCCGCAATCTCGCCGATTGCGCGGCTTATGACATGCCGCCCTTCATGACGTCCTATCTCGCACATATCTACGGGCGGGATTGACCCTTTACCGATCGAGGTTGCCGATGGCCGATGCGTCCGAAGTCCTTGCCCTGCCTGAAGGCAACCCGTTCGGGCGCGCCTGGGAGACGCCGTTCGGCCTGCCGCCCTTTGCTGAGATCACGCCAGAGCACATCAAGCAGGCTTATCCGGCGGCGCTGGAGCAGCACCGGGCCGAGGTCGAGGCGATCAAGGCCGAGAAGGCTGCGCCCAGCTTCGCCAACACGATCGAGGCGCTCGAACGCTCCGCCCGTGGCATGACCCGGCTCGGCGGCGTGTTCTACAATCTCGCCGGAGCCGACACCAACGAGGCGCTGCAAGCGATCGAGCGCGAGATTTCGCCGGTGATGTCGCGGCACTGGTCGGCGATCATGATGGATCACGAGCTCTTTTCTCGCGTCGATGCCGTGTTCGAGGCGCGCGAGAGCCTCGGCCTGAGCGAAGAGCAGATGCGCCTGCTGGAGCGGACGCATCGCGGCTTCATCCGCTCGGGCGCCAGGCTCGAAGGCGAGGCCAAGGCGAGGCTCGCCGCGATCAACGAGCGGCTGGCCGGCCTCGGCACCAGCTTCGGCCAGAACCTGCTCAAGGACGAGGCGAGCTATGCGCTGATCATCGAGGACGAGGCCGATCTCGACGGCCTGCCGCCCTTCGTCGTCGCGGCGATGGCGCGCGCCGCCGCCGATCGGGGCCAGGAGGGCAAGCATGCGGTGACGCTGGCGCGCTCGATCATAGAGCCCTTCCTGACCTTCTCGACGCGGCGCGAGCTGCGCGAGCAGGCCTTCACCGCCTGGAGCAAGCGCGGCGAGAATGGCGGCGAGACCGACAACCGCGCCATCGTCGCCGAGATGGTGAGCCTGCGCGCCGAGAAGGCCAAGCTGCTGGGCTTTGCCACCTTCGCCCATTTCAAGCTCGACGATTCCATGGCGAAGACGCCGGAGAACGTCCGCAACCTGCTCGAGCTGGTCTGGAAGCCGGCCCGCGCCCGCGCCGGGCAGGAGGCGGCCGATCTCGCCGCGCTCGCCCAGAGCGAGGGCGAGAACGCGCCGATCCGCCCGTCGGATTGGCGCTTCTATGCCGAGAAGGTCCGGCAGAAGACCTATGCGCTCGATGAGGCCGTGCTGAAGCCCTATCTCCAGCTCGACAGGATCATCGCCGCCGCCTTCGACACCGCCGGCAAGCTGTTCGGGCTTTCCTTCGCCGAGCGCCCGGACCTCAAGGGCTATCACCCGGATGTCCGCGTCTTCGAGGTGACGGAGACCGCGAGCGGCCGGCATATCGGCCTTTTCCTCGGCGACTACTTCGCCCGTGCCTCGAAGCGCTCGGGCGCCTGGATGAGCGCCTATCGCGGCCAGCGCAATTTCGACGGCGAGGTCCGGCCGATCATCGTCAACGTCTGCAACTTCGCCAAGCCGGCCGAGGGCAAGCCGGCGCTGCTCTCGATCGACGACGCCCGCACGCTCTTCCACGAATTCGGCCACGCTTTGCACGGCCTGCTCTCGGACGTGCATTACGGCTCGCTCGCCGGCACCTCGGTCTCACGCGACTTCGTCGAACTGCCTTCGCAGCTCTACGAGCACTGGTTCCTGACGAAAGAGGTGATGCAGCGCTTCTGCCTGCATGCGGAGACCGGCGAGCCGATCCCCGATGCGCTGATCGAGAAGATCAAGCGGGCGCAGACCTTCAACCAGGGCTTCGCCACGGTGGAATACACCTCCTCGGCGCTGGTCGATCTCGCCTTCCATTCGCTGGAGGCGCCGGCGGAGGTCGATCCGCTCGCCTTCGAGGCGAAGGAGCTGGCGCGGATCGGCATGCCCGCCGAGATCACCATGCGCCACCGCACGCCGCATTTCAGCCACGTCTTCTCGGGCGACGGCTATTCGGCCGGCTATTACAGCTATCTCTGGTCGGAGGTGATGGACGCCGACGCCTTCAACGCCTTCATCGAGGCGGGCAACGTCTTCGCCCCGGAGGTCGCCGGCAAGCTCAAGCGCTACATCTATTCGGCCGGCGACACCCGCGATCCGGCCGAGGCCTATACGCTGTTCCGGGGCCGCCTGCCGACGCCGGATGCGCTCTTGGAGAAGCGGGGGCTGGCGGCTTAGGCCGCCGCTACTCCCGCGCCAGCACGACCAGGCGCGCCCCGCGCCCGCTCAGCAGGATGAGCGCACCGCGCTCCATCCGCCAGCTCCGCGTCCCCTCCAGCGCCGCGCGGAACTGGTTCTCGACCTGCATGCGCGGCTCGGGGCAGGCCATCATCGTGCCAGCCAGCGGTCCGAAGCGGATTGCCCTGTCTCGGATCGTCGCCTGCCCGCCCATGCCGTTGCAGCCGCCATGAGCGGAGACGTGCCCTGTCGAGTCGATCTGCAGCGTGGCGCGGACGCCCTCGGGGAGCGGCCGGCCGCGCAGGCTCTCGACGCGCCATGAGCCGGTGGGACCGCCGACTTCCGCCGGCGGTGCGACACGCTGGACGACGATCTCGCTGCTTGCATCCGGCACCAGCGCGGCGTGGTGCTCGGTCGTGGTGAACCAGAGCTGGCCACGCACCCTGATCTCGGCGCGCAGCGCATAGCGGTGTCCGGGCTGGATCACCGCATCGTTGAAGTGCAGCCGGAAGGGAATCGGCACCTGCCGGCGCGCGGCGATGCGCGTGCGGGCGATGGTGCGGGACGGGGCGTCGGCGAGCGAGACGTCGAGCAGGCTGACTTCGACCATCGCGCCCGGTGGCAGCGCGATCCGCTCGCGATAGGTGACGGTGCCGGAGAGCGTGCGCGGCGCGGCGAGCGCGGGCAGCGGCAATGCGGCGAGGGCGAGCGCCCCGGCTGCGAAGATGCGACGCGTGATCATGATCTGACGCCTCTCCCTTCGGGCCGGCTCTGTTTCGTGAAACCTGTCACCGCGGGGAGGGCGACGCAATCAATGCATCGTCTCCCCCGACCGGGCGGATATCAGCCCGCCGGATAGCCGAACTTCGCCCGCGTCGCGCGGATCTGGGAGATCGCCCCAGCGCTGTTGCCGGCGGCGCAACTCTTGCGGGCGCTGTCGATCTCGGCGCTGACGCGCGTATGGACGCCCTTGGTGGTGTGGCCGGTCGAGAGGTCGTTGTCCATCACCGCCTGGAAGCGGTCGACTTCGCCGGAGCAGCCCGTGCCGGTCGGCATGTGGAAGGTGCTCGGGGTGACGCCGGCCGCCGCCTGCTCGGGCGAGGGAGCCGGAGGCGGCGCGGCCGTCTGACAGGCGGCGAGGGCAAGGCCGAGGGCGGCGGCGAAGAGGGCGGCGCGCATAAGCGGAGCTCCGGCTGGTCGGAGCGGAACCATGGTTGATTCCGCCCGCGAGGCAAAGACCTTCCCGGAGACGCTCAATCGCGGCTCGGCATGAAGAAGGCGACGATCGTGAAGCCGCCCGCCGCCAAGGCCGCCAGCCAGATCGCGCTCAGCCCGACATGCAAATGCGCATAGGCGCCGAGGAACGCGCCGACGAGCAGGCTGAGCCAGAGCACGAAATGGCGCAGGAAGGCGCGCTTGGAGCCGCCGAGCAGGGCGCCGGCGAGGCGCTGTCCCATCTTGACCAGCGTGCCGGTCATATAGGTCAGGCCGATCGTGACCTCGCCGTCGCGCTGGAAGACAGCGTTCTCGGCGCCCATCGCCAGAGCGAGGATGCCGGCGGCGGCGATCGCCAGCCCGGCGCCGTAGAGACCGGCAGAGAGGGCCAGCGCCAGCGTGACGAAGGCGAGCACGGCCGCCTGGCGGCGGTGCTTGCCGACATGGCCGACGAGCGAGCCGCAGATCACTCCGACGACGAAGAGGGCGATGATCATGCCGGCCACCAGGACGCCGTCCAGGCGGCCTTGCGCCAGCTCGATGCCGAGGCGGGTGGTATTGCCGGTCATGAACGAGACGAAGAAGCCGCCGATGTTCAGGAAGCCGAGCGCATCGACGAAGCCGGCGAGCCCTGAGAGACCCAAGGCGAGCCCGATGGCGGGACGATCATAGCGCAGCACAGGCAAGGCACTCCGGTCAGGAGATGGGCTTTGTGATGCGCGCGGCCCCGGGCCGAATCGTGCAACGCAAAGCCTCTTACTCCCGTCACAATTCGACGGAACCCTGATCGTCATGACCGTGCTGCATACCACCGCGCTCGAAATCTTCGCCGACTACTTCCAGTTCTATCTTCAGGACGAGGCGGTCGACGAGGATTGGGGGACGTTCTGGACCGACGAGACGGTGGAGCGGATGCTCGCCGTCGGTGATTGCTCGGTCGGCATCGCCACGGCCAGGAACATGAACGTCCCCGTCGTGCTCTCGGTCCATGACGCGGCGCCCGAAGCCGATTTCGGCGAATGGGAGCTGGTCAACGAGTGCTCCTTCCGCGTGCGTTCCGGGCAGGTGATGCTGATCGGCTGCACCGAAGGGTCGCCGCAGGAGCGGGCACGCTTCTCGCTTGCACCCGGACGTTATCGCTTGCGGGTCTCCTATGTCGGCCTCGACAGCCTGAGCGACGACGGGCTGGAAGGCGACGACTTCTATCGTTTGCAGATCTGGCCTGGGCCAGTCGCGCCTACGACGACGCTGAAGGAGCGGGCGGGAGCCGCCGGCTAAGCCCGCGCACGAACGTTCAAGACCTCCAAGGCTTGCCTTCCTATCCTCCGATCCGGTAGACAGCCCAAGTCGACGAGAGGATCGTTCGTGGCCGCATCCGCCACCCATGCTCAGAGCCTGAACCGCGCCATCGCGCGGACGGCCGGCATGTGCGCTCCCTCGCTCCTTGGTCAGCTGCTTCTTCTTACCAGCCCCTGAGGGCCGGCCGGGCACGTGTGCCTGGGCGCTCAGGGGATGACGAGAACAGAGCTTGAAGACCTCGCGCGCCAGCCCGAAACCGAGACGCGGCGCGCCCTGACCAGGGACAAGACCCATGAGCAATGCAGGCAACACCGTGTCCGCCAAGGACCGCGTCCTGATCTTCGACACCACCTTGCGCGACGGCGAGCAATGTCCCGGCGCGACCATGACCTTCGAGGAGAAGCTCGAGGTCGCCGACATGCTGGACGCGATGGGCGTCGACATCATCGAGGCCGGCTTCCCGATCGCCTCGGACGGCGATTTCGAGGCGGTCTCGGCGATCGCGTCCCGGATCAAGCGCGCGACCGTGGCGGGCCTTGCCCGTGCCATTCCCGCCGACATCGCCCGCGCCGGCGAGGCGGTGCGCCATGCAGCCAGGCCACGCATCCACACCTTCGTCTCGACCTCGCCGATCCACCTGCAGCACCAGATGCGCAAGAGCGAGGAGGAGGTGCTGGAGATCATCACCAGGACAGTGACGCAGGCGCGCAACCTGGTCGAAGACGTCGAATGGTCGGGCATGGATTCGACCCGCACCCCGATCGACTATCTCTGCCGGGCGGTCGAGGCCGCGATCAGGGCAGGGGCGACCACGATCAACCTGCCCGACACGGTCGGCTACGCCACGCCCGACGAGTATCGCGCCATGTTCAAGGCGGTGCGCGAGCGTGTGCCGAATGCCGACAAGGCGATCTTCTCGGCGCATTGCCACAATGATCTTGGCCTCGCCGTCGCCAATTCGCTGGCGGCGATCGAGGGCGGGGCGCGCCAGGTCGAGTGCACGATCAACGGCATCGGCGAGCGCGCCGGCAATGCGGCGCTGGAGGAGATCGTGATGGCGCTGCGGGTGCGCGGCGATGTCATGCCCTACGACACCGGCATCGACGCGACCTATCTGATGCGGGCGTCCAAGGCGGTCTCGACCGCCTGCTCCTTCCCGGTGCAGTACAACAAGGCGATCGTCGGGCGGAACGCCTTCGCCCATGAAAGCGGCATCCATCAGGACGGCATGCTGAAGCACCAGCAGACCTACGAGATCATGACCCCGGCCTCGGTCGGCGTGACCAAGACCTCGCTGGTGATGGGCAAGCATTCCGGCCGCGCCGCCTTCCGTTCCAAGCTGACCGAGATGGGCTACGAACTCGGCGACAACCAGCTGGAGGATGCCTTCACCCGCTTCAAGGCGCTCGCCGACCGCAAGAAGCATGTCTATGACGAGGATATCGAGGCGCTGGTCGACGAGAACCTCGCCACCGCCCATGACCGGGTGAAGCTGGTCTCGCTGACGGTGATCGCCGGCACGCGCGGGCCGCAGCGGGCGATGCTGAAGCTCGACATCGACGGCCGGGTCGTGGCCGAGGAGGCCGAAGGCAACGGGCCGATCGACGCGGTGTTCAACGCGGTCAAGGCGCTGGTCCCGCACGAGGCGGTGCTGGAGCTCTACGATGTCCACGCCGTCACCGAGGGCACCGATGCTCAGGCCGAGGTCACGGTGCGGCTCGGCCAGAACGGCGCGGCGGTGACCGGGCGCGGCGCCGATCCCGATACGCTGGTGTCTTCCTGCAAGGCTTATCTGGCGGCGCTCAACAAGCTGGTCGCGCGTGGCAGCCGCGTGCACGCGCAGGCGGCGGAATAGCCTCGCAGCTTGCTCTTCGCGAGCCGCTGTGCCGCGCTGTGACCAGCGCGGCACAGCGGCTCATTTTTTGCTTTCCACAGGAACAAACTCTGGATTTGCAAAACAGGTGTCGCTCTCATGGGCACGAGGGATCACCGTGAGACGTCCTTGATGAAGCTGCTGCGCCTTTTCTCGGTTGGCGCATTCGCCATGTTGGCTGCGCAGCCCGCCGCGGCTTATGCGCCTGCCGCGATGCCCGAGCGGGCCGAGCGTGCGCAGGAGCGCCTGCGCGTCTGCATGGGCGCGATCGAGGCCGGTGGCGCCGAGCGGCGCCTGGCCTGTGACGAGAGCCTGACCGGCGAGCTCAATCGCGCCGTTCGCGCCGATCTGCTCGCCAGCCGCGGCTGGATTTCCGAGGCCGAGAACGCCCTCGACGCGGCGCTGCGCGATTTCGACGCGGCGCTCAAGGCGGTGCCGAATCACCTGGCCGCCCTGCGTGGCCGGGCGCACACCTTGTCCGAGCTCGGCCGGCACACCGAGGCGGCGGCGCTGATCGAACGGGCGATGGCCCTCGGCGGGCGCGCGACGCTGCTGGCCGACCGGGCGCTGTTACGCGAGCGCGCCGGCAACATCGCCGGAGCGCGGGCGGACCTCGATGACGCCATCGCCCTCGACCCTTCCAACAGCTGGGCGCGCGGGACGCGGGGGCGGTTCCGGCAGGACGAGGGCGAGCACGAGGCGGCGCTGGCCGATCTCGACGCCGCCCTGTCGCTGGAGCCCGAGGTCACCTCCTATCATTACCGCCGCGGGCTCTCGCTCGTCGCATTGGCGCGGCCGCGCGAGGCCATCGCCGCCTTCGACGCCGCCCTGCGGCTGGAGCCGACCGTCGTGCAGGTCTGGCTGGAGCGCGGGCGGGCCTTCGAGGCGCTCGGCCATGACGGGCCGGCGCTGGCCAGCTATGAGCGGGCGCTGCGCCTCGACGGCCGGCATGAGACCTCGCTGTCCCGGCGTGCCTTCCTGCTGCAGCGGTTGGACCGTGTCGACGATGCGATCGCGGCCTATGACCGTTTGCTGGCGGTCCAGCCCACTGCCGCCTTCGGCCTCAACAACCGGGCCGGCCTGCTCGCCGGGCTCGGCAAGCGGGAGGAGGCGTTGCGCGATCTCGATCGCGCCATCGCGTTGGTTCCCGGAGACGGCAATGCCCTGCGCAACCGCGCGCAGCTCCTGCTGCAGCTCGGCCGCAACGACAAGGCGCTGCGTGATCTCGACCGGGCCGGGCCCGGGCACGACGCCGGAGCCTGGCACGGCATGCGCGGCGATGCGTTGCTGGCGCTCGGCCGGCCTCAACCTGCACTGGAAGCCTATCGGGCTGCGCTCGCGCTGAAGCCGCAGGATCGCGCCACGCTCTTCGGTTTTGGCCTGGCGCAGGAGATCCGTGGCGATCGCGGCGCGGCGGCGGCTGCCTATGGTGCGCTGCTTGCGGTCGATCCGGAGCACGAGGGGGCGCTCGAACGGCGCGAGGAGCTGCTGCCGGCGCTCGGCCGCTCGATCGAGGTCTGGCCGGCGCGCCTCGCCGGGCTGTGGCGGAGCGCCAGCGACAGCTATGCGCGTGAGCGCACCGCGCTGCAGGGCGCCTATCGCGCGTTGTGGCCGCAGCCGCAGGCGGTCCCGGCTCCCCTGCCTGTTCCGCCCAATCCGCTGGCGGCGCTCGATGCCGCTCTGGCGCTCGACGCCTTCGACGTGCCACGCCTGATCCGGCGGGCCCAGTACAGCATCGGCCAGCCGCAGCGCGAGGCGCAGGCCCGGGCCGATCTCGCCGTTGCCCTGCTGCTCGAGCCGGAGAACCCGGCGGCGCTGGTGCAGCGCGCCCGGCTGAATTTCCGCGACGGTGCCTTCATCGCGGCGCAGGCCGATGCGGATGCGGCGCTGCGCGGCGAGCCGCGCTCGATCGAGGCGCTGTTCCAGCGGGCGAGGGCGCTGACGGCGCGCGGCCAGCTCAGTGCCGCGCTCAAGGCCTATGACGATCTGGTCGCTGTCGCGCCGGCCAATGCCGCGGCCCTGCTCAACCGGGCGCTGCTGCTGCAGCATGCGCGCGAATATGAGCGGGCGCTGGCCGATCTCGACGCCGCGGTCGCGGCCAACCGGGCCGATCCGGACGGCTGGGTGGCGCGCGCTGCCTTGCGCACGGCGCTCGGCCAGACCGATGCGGCGATCGCCGATTTCGACCGGGCGCTGTCGCTCGACGCCCGGCTCGGCCAAGCCTGGTACGGTCGCGCTCTGGCGCATCAGCGCCGCGGCGATGCGGCGGAGGCGGCGGCCGACTTCGCCAAGGCGAAGGCGCTCGACGCGCAGGCCGAGGAGCGCTACCGCGCCTTCGGCGTGACGCCCTGAGCGGGCGGCCTGGACATTACCCGAGCCCTCATCCTGCGGAGCGGTCCTCAGGATGAGGGCTGAGTTTCCAAGCCGACCTTGAGGCGCTCGCTCCGCCGTCTTGCCGGGATCGGTCACGGGGCCGGCTTTCAACAGGGTTCTCCGCGCTTGCTTGCTGTTAGCGGTGGACGGCGCTTGCCGCTCGCTTGGCGCAGGCCCGATTCTTGCCACTATTAAATCCCGGTGCGCGCAGGCGCGATGGCTGGGAGCGGCGAGATGGCTGGCTATTTTCCGAACTGGACGCTGAAGACCTCCGGCGATGTGATGCCGGACGAGCGGCTGCCGACCGGGCAGACGATCATCGCCGGCCTGCAGCATGTCGTCGCCATGTTCGGCTCGACGGTGCTGGCGCCGATCCTGATGGGCTTCGACCCGAACGTCGCGATCTTCTTCTCCGGCATTGCGACGCTGCTGTTCTTCGTCATCACCGGCGGGCGGCTGCCCAGCTATCTCGGCTCCTCCTTCGCCTTCATCGGCGTCGTCATCGCCGCGACCGGCTATGCCGGCAGCGGGCCCAACGCCAACCTGCCGGTGGCGCTCGGCGGCATCATCGCCTGCGGCGCGGTCTATGCCGCGATCGGCCTCATCGTGCAGGGCGTCGGCACGCGCTGGATCGAGACCCTGCTGCCGCCGGTGGTGACCGGCGCCGTCGTCGCGGCGATCGGCCTCAATCTGACCGCGGTCGCGATCAACATGATCTCGGCCAGCCCCTACACCAAATGGATCGCGCTGTTCACGGTGGTCGCGGTGGCGCTGGTCGCCGTCTATGGCCGTGGCCTGGCGCAGCGCCTGCCCGTGCTGATCGGCGGGCTTGCCGCCTATATCCTCTATGCGGCAACGGCGACGAGCTTCGGGGCGCCGCCGGTCGATTTCGGCAAGGTCGCGGCAGCCGCCTGGTTCGGCCTGCCGAACTTCGTTTCGCCGGTCTTCGATCCGAAGGCGATCGCGCTGATCGTGCCGGTCGCGATCATCCTGGTCGCGGAGAATCTCGGGCACATCAAGGGCATCTCGGTGATGACCGGGCGCAATCTCGACGGGCTGATCGGGCGCGGTTTCTTCGCCGACGGCGTCGGCACGATGATCGCGGGCTCCGGCGGCGGCACCGGCGTCACGACCTATGCCGAGAACATGGGCGTGATGGCGGTGACACGGGTCTATTCGACGCTGGTCTTCGTCGCGGCCGGCGTGATCGCGCTGCTGCTCGGCTTCTCGCCCAAGTTCGGCGCGGTGATCGGCACGATTCCCGTGGCGGTGCTCGGTGGCCTCGCCGTCGTGGTCTTCGGCCTGATCGCCGCGACCGCCGGCCGGATCTGGGTCGAGAACAAGGTCGACTTCGCGCAGCCGAAGAATCTGCTGACGGTGGCGACCGCGCTGATTCTCGGCGCCGGCGATCTCAAGCTGCCGATCTTCGGCTACGAGCTCGGCGGCATCGGCACGGCGACCTTCGCCGCGATCGCGCTCTACCATCTGCTCAACCGCCGCGCGGCGGCCTGAAAACCCGCAAATAACGGCCTGCCGCGTGCCATGCGGCAGGCTTTTCTCGGACATGCCATCAGGCGAGCCGACGTTCTCCAAAACGAGTTTGCATATTTCTGTCGCAAACGGGTGGACAGGGGCGGGGGTGTTTGCTACATCGCCGCCCGTCGGGACGCGGTCCACGCCTCTCCGGCAACGTCTTCGTGGCGTATGGGTGATTAGCTCAGTTGGTAGAGCAGCTGACTCTTAATCAGCGGGTCGTAGGTTCGAGCCCTACATCACCCACCACGGATTTCAATGGCTTAGCTAGTTTTGAAGCCCGCCTCTCCGGCGGGCTTTATCGTTTGCTGTCCACATGCTGTCCACACTCTGTGGATTTGCCCGGCATTCCCGGGACGTAAAATTGCAGAGGAACCGATGGATCCTAGACCCATCGGCTCAGGCATGCGCTTAGGCTTGGCACTGTGCCTAGATGCGCCGGAAGAACACGACTGATCGAACGCTCCCGCGCCCCGGCCATTTTGGGGTGCTTTCGCACTGCTGCGTGAGCGAGGGCTTCAGGGCCTTTGACGATTTTCGCCCTAAGATGAGCGCCTCGTGATCGCGCAGGAAGCGCAGGACCGCATCAAAGCGCTCATTGCTCCCCAACGCCTCGCGCAGGCTCGCTGTGTGGATCGTGTAGACGATACGTCCTGCGTCCTTCTTCCAGTACCCCGCCACGCCAGGTTTGAAGGCGGAGCTGGCCGCATGTTCGACAAGTGTTTCCTCCCGTTTGAGCCGACGCAGGGCATCTTCGAGCATCTTGGCGGGTTCATTAGGCGATGGGCGAGATGCCCTCGGTTTTTCGGAGCGGCCCCCTTCCTTGGCGGCGTCAAGGAACACTGCGCCGAGGATCGCTTTGAGCTCCTCCGGCTCGTGAGGAAGCAGCCAAGTTTCCCGAGCGAGTACGCCGCCGGCGAACAGCATGCCGAAACAACGACAGCCATGGCGCCACGCCGCGTCCGGCAATTCATTTTGATCGATGCCGGCAGCGAACTCATTTTGCAGCGCTCGAACGCGCGCGGAGAGCTGTGGGCCTATGCCCAGTTAGGTGCTTAATGAATTCCGGCAACGCGACCCCATGGTGGCGCGATGCGTTCTCGCGGATGCGCCGACAGCGCTCGGCCACAGCGTCTTCTCCTTGTTCATCACCGGGGGCGAGGTCGAAGATCGAGTTGTGCGGACCTCGACGGACCGGCAGATCGAAAATGCGTGCGAACTCACCGCCATCTCGTTCAGCGCCGGCGTCCTCGGCATATTGCTGGACTGATCGTTCTGCGGTCGTGAGGACGATGGTTTTGAACTGCCCTGCGACAGCAGAGTGGAATACTGCGATCTGGAATTCAATGCGCGGCCGCGCCCCTCCGCAACCGCGTAGGCGACATCGCGTAGGACCTCGTTAATCTTCGTCCTGCCGCCGCGCACAAGGCTGAGCTCGTTTATTGGGAGTGGCTGATCATTATAAAGGGTCATCAGCTCTGCCCTGGCCGAGTCGGTACTGACCTGAGACCCTTTTCTCCTCCGACCCTGAGGGAGAGTCCTGGGTTTCATTTCTGGCCTCAGGCGGCCTGTTTTTCCAGCGAGGATTTGAGGGCGAACTCGGCGGGCGTGATGTTGCCGAGGGCCGAGTGGGGTCGGTGCCGGTTGTAGTCCTCCTTCCATGAGGTGATGGCGCTGCGGGCCTCGGCGAGCGTCGAGAACAGCGTGTCGTTGAGGCACTCGTCCCGAAAGCGCCCGTTGAAGCTCTCGACGAAGGCATTCTGCGTCGGCTTGCCAGGGGCGATGTAGTGCCACTCGACGCCGGTCTCTTGGCACCAGCGCAGGATCGCCATCGAGGTGAACTCGGTG
>PNLY01000130.1 GCA_013823325.1 Methylobacterium sp. | reverse complement strand
CCCGTTCTCGAGGCTGGCGCCGGTGACCTGGACATAGTCGGCGAGCTGGAAGCGGCGCTCGAAGGCGCGGGCGGCGATGCCCTGGTGCAGGACCTCGCGCTTTTGCTCGTCATCGGCGACCTTTTTATCGCCGCGAACGGTCAGCGCGTTCTCCTTGCTCTCGATAGAGAGGTCGGCCTCACCGAAACCGGCGACAGCGATCGAGATGCGATAGGCGTTCTCGGCGGTGCGCTCGATGTTGTAGGGCGGATAACTCGGCGCGTTCTCGACATTGGTGGCCTGGTCGAGCAGCGAGAACAGGCGGTCGAAGCCGACGGTCGAGCGATAGAGCGGGGAAAGATCGTAGGAACGCATGATTGTCCTCCAAGGGAAGCGACATTCGTGTCAGCCCGCCTCGTCATGAGCGCGGGCCAGGTTTGGGTTCGCGCAGCCGCTTGACGGCCTGCGCCCCAATGATCTGGGTGGCATTTCCGGCTTTTCAAGAGTGGGTCGGGCTGGGCATAACGTGACGATCGAGTCCGCTGGAGCGCTGATGACGCAGGCCGAGTTCTTCCACCAGCCGGACTATCCGGTGCCCGGCCATGGCAAGGTCTGGTTCGCTGAGACCAGCGACAAAGCGCGCCTGCGTCTGGCGAGCTGGCGCCCGAGCGTGCGGCGGGAGAAGGGCACGGTCCTGGTCGTGCAGGGCCGGGCCGAGTTCATCGAGCGCTACAGCGAGACAATCGCCGAACTGCGCCGGCGAGGCTTCCATGTCCTGACCTTCGACTGGCGCGGGCAGGGCGGCTCGCAGCGCTTCACCGGCCGGCAGCGCAAGGGGCATGTCGGCCGGCTCGTGCATTACGAGCGCGACCTTGCTTTGGTCGTGGCTCAGATGCAGGAGCGTTTCCCGCCACCCTATTTCGTCCTGGCCCATTCGATGGGCGCGGCGCTCTGCCTCGATGCCGCCCGGCGCGAGGCGCTGCCGGTGGCGCGGCTGGTCGCGATCGCGCCGATGCTCGGCATCAGCATGATCGAGAATCCGCGCCGCGCCCGCTGGCTGGCGCGGGTGCTGTATTGGCTCGGTTTCGGCAAGGCTTTCGTGCCCGGCGGCGGCGATACCGCGATCGGCACCAAGCCGTTCGAGGGCAACCGGCTGAGCTCGGATCCGGTCCGCTATGCCCGCAACGCCGCCCTCTCGGCGGCGGCGCGCGAACTCGCGATCGGCGACCCCAGCGTCGGCTGGATCCATGCCGCCTTCCAGTTGATGGACCGGCTGGCGCAGCCGCGCGCGCCGGTCGAGGTCAGGGTGCCGACCCTGGTCGTCGCTGCCGGGCGCGATCCCGTGGTGTCGACGCCGGCGATCGAGCGCTTCGCGGCGCGGCTCAAGACGGGGTCCGCCCTGGTGCTGCCGACGGCACGCCACGAGATCCTGATGGAGAGTGACGCGATCCGGGCGCAGTTCTGGGCCGCCTTCGACGCGTTCGTCCCTGGCGAGGCGCTGATCGCGCGGAGCTCAACCGTTGAGCAAAGCGAGAGCGGCCTGGTGGAGGGTCTTGTTGCCGGCGGCGAGGATGGTGCCGCCCTGGGCGGCGCTGCCGCCGTCCCATGAGGTCACGATGCCGCCGGCGCCCTCGATGATCGGGATCAGCGCGACGATGTCGTAGGGCTTCAGCCCGCTCTCGATGACGAGATCGACATGGCCAGAGGCGAGCATGCAGTAGGCATAGCAGTCGCAGCCATAGCGGGCGAGGCGCACCGTGCTCTCGACGCGCTGGTACGCGTCCTTCTGCCCGTCGACGAAGAGGTTCGGGCTCGTCGTCATCAGGGTCGCCTCGGAAAGATCGGTCACCTGGCGGGTGTGCAGGGTGCGCGGGCCGTTTGGCCCTTCATAACGCGCCATCCGGCCGTCGCCGGAGAAACGCTCGCCGGTGAAGGGCTGGTTCATCATGCCATAGACCGGAATGCCCTTGCGGGTCAGGCCAATGAGCGTGCCCCAGACCGGGATGCCGGAGATGAAGGCGCGGGTGCCGTCGATCGGGTCGAGCACCCAAACATAGTCGGCGTCGGCATTCTCGGAGCCGAATTCCTCGCCGAGGATGCCATGGGCCGGGAAGGTGCGCTTGATCAGGTTGCGCATCACGTCTTCGCCGGCGCGATCGCCCTCGGTGACGGGATCGAAGACGCCGCCGCCCGATTTGTCCTCGGTGGTGTGCCGGGCGCGGAAGAAGGGCAGAATCGCCTGGCCCGAGAGGGTCGCCAGCCGGGCAACGAATTCCGTGAAATCAATCGCGCTCATCAGGCTTTCCTTGGCTACCCGCCTGCCGCCTTCATGCTGTGCGGCGCCCAGGAAGACAAGCGCTGCGGGCGTGGAGATCGGTCAGGTCAGGACAGTTCAGCCGCAGCCGTTCCAGCGAAATCGGCGAGCTTGTGACGATCATGCGATTTGTCATGCGTTTAACGCATGGCCAGATTTGCATTTGGGCTTGCGTTTTTGCGGCGCAATGAGCTATTGTGCACTGCGAAGGGGAGATGACCTCGAACCTTCGTTGCCCTCCTTGGGCGTTTCCTCCCTAGACTTCGGGCCGCCACGAAAGTGCGCGGCCCTTTTTCTTTTGTATCTCAGGGAAATCGACAGCGCTCCGGGCCGCTCGGCCTTGTCGGCATTCTTACTCCGCCGCCTGGCGCCAGTCGTCGCTCCAGCCACTCCAGCGCGCGAAACATTCGGCCATGGCGGCGCTGATCACCTGCTGAAGGGCATGGAAGCCGCTGCTCGGCTCGAGCGTCGCCTCGTTCATGTAGAGGCCGCGGCTGATCTCGATCTGCAGCGCATGCACCCCGGAGCCCGGCGCGCCGTAATGCTCGGTGATGAAGCCGCCGGCATAAGGGCGGTTGCGGGTCACGGTCAGCCCGGCGCGCGCGAAGGCTTCCTCGGCCGCATCGACCACGAAGCTCGCGGCGCTGGTGCCGAAGCGGTCGCCGAGGATGATGTCGGCCTTGGCGACGCCGTCGCGGTCGAGCCCGGTCGAGGGCATGGAGTGGGCGTCGACCAGGATGCAGCTGCCGAAGCTGGCCTGTGTGCGGTTCACCAGATGGCGCAAGCCGGCATGATAAGGCCGGTAGAGCGCCTCGATCCGGCTGAGTGCGCTCTCGACCGGAATGCGGCCGGAATAGATCTCATAGGATTCGCCGACGATGCGCGGGATCGTGCCGAGCCCGCCGGCGACGCGCAGTGAGCGGGTGTTGGCGAAACCGGGCAGCCGGCCCTCGAACATGCGCGGATCGAGCTCGTAGGGCTCGCGATTGGCGTCGAGAAAAGCGCGCGGGAATTCGGCGACGAGCAGGGGCGCACCGAGCACGACCGCATGGGAGAAGAGCAGGTCGACATAGGCGTCCTCCGAGCGGCGCAGCGCCCGCAGGGGCAGGCGCGAGCCCTCGACGAAGGCACGCGGATAGCGCCGGCCGGCATGGGGCACGTCGACGATGACGGGCACGACCTGGAGCGCGGGCTGATGGAGCGTGAACGGCCGTTCGATCTCGGCGATCACATCGTCCGGGCGGGGAAAGGAGAAACCGGCTGTCAGCGTCATGTCGGGGAACTCAAGCACAAAGCCGCTCTCGGTTGAAGGGCCTGACCTTTCGTCATCTGGCTAGCGCGGCTTCACTGGTTGTTTACCGTAATGTCGCCAAATAGAACTGGCTGATCCATCCGGCTGTGTGCGAGCGACGAGTTCGCGCGCGTCGGGCTGGACCGGCGACACCCGGAATGGCAGGGACGGCCACCCGGTACGAGGGACGACGAGCGAGCGAATCGGCTTCCGGCCAGCGGGGCAGGGCAGCGTGGGCTCGGTGCAACATCACGGATGAAGCAAGGCGCCATGACCAAGATACTCCTGGCCGAAGACGACAACGATATGCGCCGCTTCCTCGTGAAGGCGCTGCAGAATGCAGGCTATGACGTCGCGTCGTTCGACAATGGGCTATCGGCCTATAACCGGCTGCGCGAAGAGCCGTTCGAACTGCTCCTGACCGACATCGTCATGCCGGAGATGGACGGAATCGAGCTGGCGCGCCGCGCGACCGAGCTCGATCCCGACATCAAGGTGATGTTCATCACCGGTTTCGCGGCTGTGGCGCTCAACCCGGATTCGCAGACGCCGAAGGATGCCAAGGTGCTGTCCAAGCCCTTCCATCTGCGCGAACTGGTCAACGAGGTCGAGAAGCTGCTGGCGGCGTGAGGGTCTGATGTCGGCTTCTTGCAAAGAAGCCGACGAAGCGCCTTGCAAGGCGCGCAGGTGTCCGCTATAGCCCCTCCACCTCGCAGCGACATCGCCCTCGGGCCGGTGTCGTTCCGGATGCCTTCGGGCAAAACGGGCGCGTAGCTCAGCGGGAGAGCACTACGTTGACATCGTAGGGGTCACAGGTTCGATCCCTGTCGCGCCCACCATATTCTTCCTTGTTTTGCAAGGACTTACGGCCGCCCTCCGGGGTGGCCGTTTTGCTTTCGCGATTCAGTTCGTCCGCGATGCGGTCCCCTTGCGGCTTTCGTGCGTGAGCCAGTCGCGAAAGGCCAACATGGCCGGCGTGAGCGAGCGCGATTGCAGCCAGGTCAGCCAGTAGCTGCCGAGCGAGACCTCGACCGGGAAGGGGCGGACCAGCCTGCCATCGTCGAAATAGCGCGAGAACAGCAGTGCGGGCACCAGCGCGACGCCTTCGCCAGCCGCCGCGACCTCAGCCAGGGCGATCGAGCTGTCGAAGACCGGTCCGCGTGCCTGCAGCGGCTCGATCCCGGCCGCCTCGCTCCACAGCGTCCATTCATCGGCGCGGTAGGAGCGCAGCAGCACATGTTCGGCGAGATCGGCTGGGTGGTGCAGCGTTGCGCCCTGCGCCGGAGCGCAGATCGGCGTCATCGGCGCCTCGAACAGGCGCAGCGCCGCTGTTCCGTGCCAGGCGCCGCCGCCGAAGCGCAGGGCATAGTCCAGCCCTTCGGCTGCGAGATCGACCCGGTTGTTGTTGGTGGTGAGGCGCAAGTCGATCTGCGGATGAGCCTGGCGGAAGCCGGCAAGGCGCGGCAGCAGCCAGCCGAGAGCGAAGGTGCCGACCGCGCCGACATTCAGCACCTCGACAGGACGCCCGGTCTCGAAGCGCTCTAGCAGGCCGGCGATGCGGTCGAAGCTGTCGCGCAGGGTCGGCAGCAGGCTGCGGCCTTCATCGGTCAGGGCCAGGCCGCGCGGCAGGCGGCGGAAGAGCTCGACCCCGAGCCGCTCCTCCAGCCCCTTCACCTGGTGGCTGATCGCGGCCTGGGTGACGCAGAGCTCGATCGCAGCCTTGGTGAAGCTGAGATGGCGGGCCGAGGCTTCGAAGGCGCGCAGGGCGTTCAGCGGCAGATGCGGGCGGAGCATGCTTAAGCCTTAGAAAATCTAATGACTCTGTAGAGATATCATCGTTTGTGATTGGGCAAGTCCGCGGCGAGAACGGTGGCGGGCACTGCCCCGCTGCGTGGAACGCAGCGTCCTCACCAGAACCGATTTTTAGCCTCCCGCGCCGGCATGCCGCTCGTGCGCGATGGCTCGTGCATGGAGACAACTGATGATCCGACGCCGAGAGCTGCTGATTGGCTCCCTGATGGCCGCACCCATGCTGGGCGGCCTGGCCGCTTCAGCGCAAGAACGCTGGGAGGAAGACAAGGTACGCGAGGCGCTGTTCGCGCTCGACCGCAAGCATGGCGGGCGGCTCGGCGTCGCCATCCTCGACAGCGGCAATGGCCGCATCGTCGCTCATCGCGGCGAGGAGCGCTTCGCCATGTGCAGCACGTTCAAGCTGGTGGCTGCGGCCTGCGTGCTGGCGCGGGTCGACCGTGGCGAAGAGGAACTCGAACGCAGCGTGCGCTACAGCAAGGCCGATCTCATCACCTATTCGCCGGTGACCGAGAAGCATGTCGAGAAGGGCTTGACCATGGCCGAGCTCTGCGATGCGGCGGTGACACTGAGCGACAACACCGCCGGCAATCTCTTGCTGGATTCGATCGGTGGCCCGAAGGGACTGACGGCCTATATGCGCTCGCTCGGCGACGAGGCTTCGCGGCTCGACCGGCGCGAGCCGGATCTCAACGAGGCCAGGACCGGCGATCCGCGCGATACGACGACGCCCGTCGCCATGGCCGGCGTGCTGCGCCAGATTGTGCTCGGAGGCGCATTGTCACCGGCCTTGCGCCAGCAATTGACGACCTGGCTGGTCGCCAACAAGACCGGCGACAAGCGCCTGCGTGCCGGCGTGCCGAAGGGTTGGCGCATCGGCGAGAAGACCGGAACCGGCAACAACAATGTGACCAATGACATCGGGGTGATCTGGCCGCCCGGCCGAGCACCGCTGGTTGTCACGGCCTATTATGCGGAATCGTCTGCAGCTTTCCCCGAGCGCGAAGCCGTGCTGGCGGAGGCAGGGCGGCTCGCCTCCTCGCTCTAGAAAAGCAAAAAAGCCTCCCAAACAGCAGAAAACTAGCGTCAAAGCGCTGCTTTCATGGCATGATCCCCGCGAATCCCGCACGGCCTGGAGGATCTGACGATGCGTGCGACATGGCTCATCGCATTGGGGCTGGCAGCCGCGCTCGGCGGCTGCATGACCGCGGCCGAGCAGCGCAACGCCGATGAAGCGCGCTGCCGCTCCTACGGGTTCAAGCCGGGAGCGGAAGGCTTCGCCAATTGCCTGATGGAGGTCGATCTCGACCGCTCGGCCTCGCGCCGGGCCAGGTTGGAGGCGTCCGGCTTCTATGGTCCGTATTGGGGGCCGTGGCCCTATCGGCGCTGGTGACGCTTTATTCTGCGTCGGCCTGACGGTCGGGCGTCGCATCGCGGAAGGCGGCAAGCTCCATCGCCGCCGCCTCCGCCCGCAGCAGGCGCGGGAATTGGACGACATCGACCTTGAAGCGCCGGGCATTACCGAGCTGCGGCATCAGGCAGATGTCGGCGAGGCTGGGCTTCGCGCCGAAGCAGAACGGGCCTGGACTGTTCGTCGCGAGTTGCTCGCAAGCGGAGAGACCATCGACATTGACGTTGGCGGCCCAGGCCAGTGCGACATCCCCATCATGACCGAGCGCGCGCAGCCGGTTCAGCACCTTGAGATTCTGCACCGGGTGGGTGTCGCAAGCGATCGCCTGAGCGAAGGCGCGGACCTTGGCCCGCTCCAGCGCGTCATTCGGCAGCAGCGCCGGTTCCGAATAGGTTTCGTCGAGCCATTCGATGATGGCGAGCGACTGGGTCAGAACCGTGCCGTCGTCGAGCTCCAGCGTCGGAACCAGCCCCTGCGGGTTGAGCGCAAGATAAGCGGGGTCGCGCTGCTCGCCATGGCGCAGATGGTGTGAGACGTGCTCGACGTCGACGCCTTTGAGATTGAGCGCGATCCGCACGCGCCAGGCGGCCGAACTGCGAAAATATCCATGCAGCTTCATGATGCCGCCTCCCCGTCAGAAGCCGGCTCTGAGCGGCCGGTCGTTCATTGTTACGCAGTTGCGGACGCAGAACCGCTGCACCCTTCCGCTGGAACTGCTTCTAGAAGGTATAGCCGAGGCGGGCGCCGAAATTCGAGGGGCCGCGCGGATTGCCGGCATTGGCGAGCGGATTGTCGGAGCAGCCGGTGGTGCTGAAATGCTCCAGCGTGGCGATCAGGCTCCAGCGGTCGCTGAGACGGAAGCCGAGGGCGGCGGCGCCGCGCGCGCCGGCATTGCAGCCGAGATTCAGGCGGTTCTCGGGAACGGCGAAGCCGGTCTTGCCATTGTTGACGGCGGCGCCGAGGCTCGCCTCCAGGAAGACCGATTGCGAGACGTCGAAGGTCCAGGTCGCGCCGGCATAGGCGTATTGCGTGCCGTTGACGTTGAGGCTGGAGCCGAGATGGAAGCGCGGCACGAAGGCGTCGGCGAAGCGGTCGTTCAGCGTGGCGATGCGCGGCGTCAGGAGCTCGCCGCCGAAGTTCAGAAGACCGCTCTCGCGGCCGCCAGGATTGGCGGCGCCGAGGCCGACCCGCGCCTCCCAGGCTGGGGTGGGCGCTTCCGTGGCGGGAGCATAGCCGAGAGCGCGGGTGCCGCCACGGTCGGTCTGTGCCAGCGCGGGCGCGGACAGGAGCGTGAGGATAGCGAACAGCGACGCGACGCGAACCATGATGGGCGACTTGGGCTTTCGGCGAGATTTTAAAGATTGGTAAAGCGCAGAGAGAGGTGGCCGCAATGTGACGATGCAGCCTGTTCGCACCGCTGAGTTATCAGCCGGACCGCCACCAGAGCACGCCGAGGATCACCAGGATCGCGACGAATTGCAGCACCACCCGCAACCGCATCAGCCTTTGCGAGGTGTTGGCGCTGCCGCCGCGCAGCATGTTGACCAGGCCGAGCAGCAGCACCACGGCAACGGCGCCGACGGCGATCGGGACGAGGGCGGAGGAGACGTTCATCGCCGTGCTTTAATCCTCGCAGGAACGCTTGACCAGCGCGGCCGCGGCGGCGAAGCGCCACAGCCGTGGAGAACGTTCAGGGGTCAGCGATAGCGCCGCTGTACGATCAGGTTGGCGGCGATGGTGAGCAGCAGCGTCGCCGTCATCAGGATGAAGGAGATGGCCCCGCCGAAGGGCCAGTTGTTCTGCTGGGCGAACTGGCCATAGACGAGCGGGCCCATGGTCTGGAATTTCGGGCCGCCGAGCAGGACGGGCGTGGCATAGGCGTTCATCGCCAGGATGAAGGTGAGGATCGTGCCGGCGAGGATGCCGGGCATGGCGAGCGGCCAGAGCACGCGGCGAAACATCGCCGCCGGCCCCGCGCCCAGGCTGAAGGCGGCTTCCTCGACATTGCGGTTTATGCCCTCGATCACGCTCTGCAGCGTCAGCACCATGAAGGGCAGGTTGACCGCGATGATGCCGATGATCACGGCGGTCTCGGTGAACATGATCTCGAGCGGCTGGTCGATGACCCCTAGTCCCATCAGCGAGGCGTTGAGCGCGCCCTTGCTGCCGAAGGCGGTCATCCAGCCGGCCGCGCGCACGGCGTTGCCGACGAAGAGCGGCAGCACCACCAGCATGATCAGCAGGTTCTTGAAGCGGCTCTGCGTGCGCGCCAGCACGTAGGCGAGCGGGAAGCCCATGATCAGGCAGACGATCGTGCAGATCACTGCGACGCGAACCGTGCGCCAGAGCACGTTGAGATAGAAGGCGTCGGTGAAGAACTTGACGTAGTTCTCGATCGTCAGCCCGTCGACCATGAACTGGCCGGGAATGAACTGGTTGAGCGAATAGCGGAACAGGATCGCGATCGGGCCGATCAGCCCGATCGCGACGAAGAGCGTTGCCGGGACGACGAGCATCCCGGCAAGGCTGGTGCGGGCACCGGCGACTGGTTCGGGCGCTGCGCTCACCCCTTGAACACCTTGTCCCACCACTCTTTCATGCCCGCGTCGTTCTTGGCCAGGAAGGCGTAGTCGAGATCCTTGATGCGCTTCTCCTCCTCGGGGGTGAAGCCGATGCGCTTCTGCAGGTCGGGCGCGACGGAGAGGCCGGAGACCGTGCCGTTATAGCCCATGTCGACGGCGAAGGCCTCCTGCGGTTCCTTGGCCAGCATGGCGTTCATATAGGCGTAGGCATTGTCCTTGTTCGGCGCGTTCTTGGCGATGACGAAGCCCGAGACATAGGCCGGGATGCCCTCGACCGGCGACACGGCCTCGCAGGGGATACCGGCGTTCTGCCATTGCACCACGCGCGCCTTCCAGATCGCGCTGATGCCGACTTCCTCGTTCTTCATTGCCTGGGCGAAGGCCTCGTTGGTCGGGTAGACGCGTGCGCCGGCCTTCTTGACCGCGAGCAGGACTTCCTTGGCCTTGTCCATGTCGTTCATGCTGGCGCCACCGGTGGCGGCCATCGAGGCCGCGATCATGATCGCCTGGTACTGGATGTCGATGAAGCCGATCTTGTTGCCCCATTTCGGATCGAGCCAGTCCTTGAAGCCGGTCGGGGCCGGGCTGATCAGCTTCGGGTTATAGATGACGACGTTGCCGGAATAGATGTGCCCGATGCCGTACGGATACTTCATCGTCGGCAGGAGGTTCTTGGCGTTCGGGATCTTCGCGTAGTCAAGGGTCTCCGTCGCGCCAGCCTCGTTCATCTCGAACATGTTAGCGGCCGAGAAGCCCTGGATGTCGACCGTGCCGCGCGGCAGGCGGCGCTCGGCGACCATCTTGGCGCGCCGCGGGGCGTCGCCGGCCTGGTCCTGCAGCACCTCGATGCCCTTGGGCTTGAGCAGCGGGTCCTCGATGTTCTTGGTCAGCAGGCGGGCATAGTCGCCGCCCCAGGTGCCGACCACGACCTTGCCGGCCGATTGCGCCTGCGCGCGCCCGCCAAGCACAGGCATGGCGACCGCAGCGCCAGCGCCGACGGCCAGGCCCTTCAGGACATCGCGTCTGTCGATTGTCTTCATGTTCGTTCCCCGTTGGACGCCTGTCGAGCGGGCCTAAGGCTCGCGCGGATAGACGAGCCCGGCGTCTTCGGCCCAGCCTATCGTGATCATGTCGCCCGGCTTCGGCTCGGCCGCGCCCTGGCGGTTAGGCAATTGCAGCAGGATGCGGTCCTGCTCGGTCAGCCGGACGTCGATGTCGAGCAGCGCGCCGAGATAGGAGACGTGCTCGACCCGGGCCGGGAAACGGTTGGTGCAACTGTCCGCCTCGGCGCCGATGGCGAGGCGTTCGGGCCGCAGCGCCAGCGTCGCCGGCCCCATGGCGCCGCCCTTGCAGCGTATGTCGAGGCCGCCGCTGCTGCGGAAATGTCCGGCGTCAGCCATGGCGCCGTCAAGGAAGGCGCTGCGGCCGATGAAGCCGGCGACGAAGCGGTCGGCCGGCCTCTCGTAGAGCTCGCGCTGCGTACCGATCTGGCGGACCTGGCCCTTTTCCATCACCACCAGCCGGTCGGCCATGGTGAGCGCCTCTTCCTGGTCGTGCGTGACCATGATCGTGGTCAGGCCGAGCTTGCGCTGCAGGTCGCGGATCTCGACGCGGACCTCCTGCCGGAGCTTGGCGTCGAGATTGGAGAGGGGTTCGTCGAGCAGCAGGACATCGGGCTCCACCGCGAGCGCGCGGGCGAGCGCGACGCGCTGCTGCTGGCCGCCGGAGAGCTGGCGCGGATAGCGCTCGTCGAGGCCGGTCAGGCGAACGAGCCGCAACGCCTCGGTGACACGCGGGCCACGGTCGGCCGGCGCGACCTTGCGCATCTCCAGGCCGAAGGCGACGTTCTCGGCGACGGTCATGTGCGGGAAGAGCGCATAGGACTGGAAGACCAGGCCGCAATTGCGCTTCCACGGCGGCAGGTTGGTGACGTCGCGCTCGCCGATGGTGATCTTGCCGGCCGTCGGCTGGATGAAGCCGGCGACCATCCGCAGGGTCGTGGTCTTGCCGCAGCCGGAGGGGCCGAGCAGGACGAGGAACTCGCCCTCGGCGATGTCGATGCTGCAATCGTCGACGGCGGTGAACTCGCCATAGACCTTGCGCAGATGCTCGATCGACAATCTGGCCATCAGACCACCCGGCTCAGCTTGACGTAACGGTCGGTGACGATCATCGCCGCTCCGATCAGGACGATCTGGATGACCGAGGCGGCTGCCACCGTCGGGTCGATCTTCCATTCGAGGTATTGCAGGATCGCGATCGGCAGCGTGGTGCGGCCGGGGCCGACCAGGAACAGGCTCATCTCGAGATTGCCGAACGAGGTGACGAAGCCGAACAGCGAGCCGGCGACGAGGCCGGGCCTGATGCTCGGCAGGGTGACGCGCCGGAAGGTGGTCCAGGGGCCGGCACCGAGATTCTGCGCGGCCTCCTCGATGGTGCGGTCGAAGCCGGCGAGGCTGGCAGTGACGAGCTTCACCACCCAGGGGATGACGACGAGGCTATGGGCGGCGACGAGGCCGCCTAGCGAACCCATCACCGGCAGGCCGGTGGCGATCTCGGTCTCGATCTGGAAGACATAGAGCGAGGTGCCGAGCACGATGCCGGGCATCACCAGCGGCAGCAGCAGCAATGTGTTGATCGCGGGGCCGAGCGCGATGCGGTGGCGCATCAAAGCGAGGCTGGCGGGGACGCCGAGCACGAGGCCGATCAAGGTCGCCGATACGCCGACCTGCAGGCTGAGGATGAAGCCGTCGACGAAGGGCTTGTTGTTCGCGGCCGCCTGGAACCATTTGAGCGAATAGCCTTCCGGCGGGAAGGACGGGATTTCCTGGCGGAAGAAGGCGAGCCAGAAGACGAAGAACAGCGGCAGCAGAATGAAGCCGAGCGAGAGCGTTGCGGCGCCGTTCAGCACGATACGTCCCAGGCTCAAGCGTGCGGCGCTCAAATTGCGGCCCTCGTCATCGCCATGTCCCTGCTCTCAATGCGTCCGTTCTCAATGCAGCGTATTCTTGTGGAACGCGCCACCCTTCATGATCACCGGCAGCTTCGCGCCCTGGTCCTGGAACAGCTCCAGGTTCTTCAGCGGATCGCCGTCGACGAGGATGATATCCGCGTAGGCCCCTGCATGCAGCGTGCCGAGCTTGCCTTCCATGCGCAGCAATTGCGCGCCGATCGTGGTCGCCGAGCGGATGATCTCAAGGGGCGAGAGCACCTCGCGGCGCAGCAGGAATTCGCGCGACTGGTCGACCTGGAGCTGGCCGAGCAGGTCCGAGCCATAGGCGACCGGGACGCCGGCGCGCTTGCAGATCTCGAGGGATTTCAGGCCACCGTCGATGACGAGGTCGTTCTTGGCGAGCATCTCGGCATTCATGCCGAACTCGGCGGCGCGCTCGCGCATCGCATAGTAGGCGACGAGGTTGGCGGTCAGGAACATGTTGTTCTCAGCCATCAGTTTGGCCGAGGCCTCGTCGATCAGGTTGCCGTGCTCGATGGCGCGCACGCCGCATTGCGCGGCGCGGGTGATCGCTTCCGGCGTATAGGCATGGGCGCAGACATAGCGGCCGAAGGCCTTGGCCTCGGTGACGGCGGCGGTGACCTCCTCGACGGTGAACTGCATGGAGTCGAGCGGGTCGTAGGGCGAGGCGACGCCGCCCGACATCATGATCTTGATGTGGTCGGCGCCGAGCCGCATCTGCTCGCGCGTCGACTTGATGACGGAGGAGACGCCGTCCGAGATGTTCATCGTATAGGCCATGGCGTTGCAGCAATGGCAGCGGGCGCCGAAATCGGTACGCCGGCGCGGGTCGCTATGGCCACCGGTCGGGCCGATCGCGGCTCCGGCGATGAACAGGCGCGGGCCAGGGACGTCGCCCTTTTCGACGGCTTCCTTGATGCCCCAGTCGGCACCGCCGGTATCGCGCA
>PNLY01000129.1 GCA_013823325.1 Methylobacterium sp. | reverse complement strand
GTGCACATGATCGAGACGATCAACAAGATCGTCCGGACCTCGCGCCAGATGCTGCACGAGATCGGCCGCGAGCCGACCCCGGAGGAGCTGGCCGAGAAGCTGGCCATGCCGCTGGAGAAAGTGCGCAAGGTCCTGAAGATCGCCAAGGAGCCGATCTCGCTGGAGACCCCGATCGGCGACGAGGAGGATTCGCATCTCGGCGACTTCATCGAGGACAAGAACGCGATCCTGCCGATCGACGCGGCGATCCAGAGCAATCTGCGCGAGACCACCACGCGCGTGCTGGCCTCGCTCACCCCGCGCGAGGAGCGCGTGCTGCGCATGCGCTTCGGCATCGGCATGAACACCGACCACACCCTCGAAGAGGTCGGCCAGCAGTTCAGCGTCACCCGCGAGCGCATCCGCCAGATCGAGGCGAAGGCGCTGCGCAAGCTCAAGCATCCGAGCCGCAGCCGGAAGCTCCGGAGCTTCCTGGACAACTGAGGCGGAGTTCGAACGGGGCGCTTCGGCGCCCCGTTTCACTTTGGCTAGGCCTATCCGTCACCGGCGTCCTGCCGCCCGGGAGTACCTCAGCGATTGGCTGCCGTGGTCTCGCGGTAGTCGTTGATCGCATCCATGATGTCCCAGGCCGCGAAGACGACGGGGACCGCTACGCCTCCGGCTCTGGCGAGGGCGACATTGCGGTTGCGCGCCGCCAGCTCCGCCGTGCGCGTCGCCAACTGCGTATTGCCGGCAGCGATACGGCTGGACGCTTTCTCGGCCGCTTTGCGTGTCAGCGTCTGCTGGGCGAGCCGGGTGGACTGCTTGTTGATCTCGCCCTGGACCGAGCGGACGATGTTTTCGGCGTTCGCCGAGCTGGCGAGAGCCTTGTCGAGCACGCGCTGGGCCCCGGTCCCCGCCAGATCGCTGGCCTTGGCCTTGCCTTTCTCGATCGCAATGCCCGCCACCTGCGCACCGGCGCCGGCGTCCCAATTTTTGATGACCGAATGGGTGACGGAATGAGCGAGGCCAGTGGCTCCGAACGCCGCGGCTCCGGCCCCGGCCTCGACGCCAAGGATCGTCAGGCCGCCGCCCGCGGTCAACGCGCCGCCGACCAAGGCAGGGGCGACCAAGCCGATGCCGACGACGGCGCCGATGGTGGCGACGCCGATCTGAGCGCCAAGCTTGATGGCGGCGAGGTTGTTGATGCCGTCCTGGGTCTCCCGGATGACGTCATTGTTGATGTCCGAGGCATTCCGATAGAAGTTCTGAATGTCTTTCCGCGCCATGTCGCGCAGTTGCCCCATGGTCGCGACATATCCCTGCGCCGCGCCGGGTCCCTCCTCGGAGAGCTTGCGGACCCAGGCCATGAGATAGCGTGCATGAAGTTCGTTGGTGCGCCGTTCGACTTTTTCGGGGGCACCTTCCTTCACGACGGCAATGCCCGGGGGCTCCTTCCAGAAGAAGACCGTGTAGATCGCGTTGATGACCTTGCTGTCCCGATAGGTCTCCCACTCGATCCTCAGCGATTGCTGGCTGGCGATGACGAGGGCGCAGGAACGAAAGAACCGACTGACCGTGTTCAGGTCATAAATGATCACTGAAACATTCTTTTGCATGTTTCCGCCTTTGTTGGATGGGGCCTGCGCTGTGTCTCGGAGACACACAGGGTCGCTTCATTGACCCCATGTGAAGATTGGTCGCGCGCGAGTGGCATCGACCGCAGGCCGCAGGGCGGCATTGGGCTTTCCAGCGCGGTTTTCGCCCTCTCGCCGCCGCGGAGGGGCGGCAAGAGGAGCGCTGCCGCGATGATCACCCCGCCGGCGCGACCAGCATCGCCGTGAGCCGGCGCGCCATCGGCAGGGCCAGCAGCAGCACCGGGAAGGCGATCAGCCAGGACAGGCCCCAGGCAACGGGCCAGCCCTGCAGGAAGGCCGGTGTCGGGCCGAGCACGCGCAGGGTGGAGATCCCCGAGACGATCAGCGTCATCAGGCCCGACAGGATCAAGGGAGTGACGAACGCGCCATAGCGCGCCGGCAACTTGCGGGAACGATTCATGAGAACATCCGTAAGAGCAGGCTCAGCCGTCATGGTCTTTTGGCATCCGGACGGCATTCGAGCCGGGTGGATGCGTTGCCTGACGTGAGACGCTTACGGCCGTCCCTGGGGACGCGTGCTGCCCTTACGACCCGTTTGCGCGAGAGGCAAGCCAAATCCGTCCTGGCCGCCACAGTTCTGCTAAGGTCAGCCTCATGATCGAGGCTTCCCAGGAGGAGCAGAGATGGCCGTTATTCCGAGCGCCGACGAGATCGAGGCCGCCAAGGCGGCGCTGCAGGCGAATCTTCCGCAGCAGCCGAAGAAGCAGGAAGAGGAAGGCTCGGGCGCCGGCGAGATCGTCGAGGGCGTTCTCGATATCGCCAGCAATGTCTCGATCGAGGCGGTCGGCGTTGCGGTCAACGCCGTCGGGCCCGTGATCGAAGGCGCAGGGACCGTCGTAGTCGCGACCGGTGAAGCCGTCGTGACGGTGATCGGCGGCATCTTCGAGGGGTTGGGCTAGCGAGTCGTCAGCAGTCGAGATATCGATGCGGCTCCGGCATCGTCGCAGGAAGTGAGCTGAGCCATGTCCCTAGAATTCCTGCTGACCTCGCTGATCATCGTCGCCTCGCCCGGGACCGGCGCGATCTACACCATCGCCGCCGGGCTGACGCGCGGGGCCAAGGCCAGCCTGCTCGCCTCCTTCGCCTGCACCCTCGGCATCGTGCCGCATCTGATCGCGGCGATGATGGGCCTCGCGGCGCTGCTGCATGCCAGCGCGCTCGCCTTCTCGATCGTCAAATATGCCGGCGTCGCCTATCTGCTCTGGATGGCCTGGCAGACGCTGAAGGAGCAGGGCGCCCTCAGCGTCGAAGCCGCGGCCGACGAGCGTTCGGCCTGGCGCGTGCTGGTCGACGGCCTCGCCCTCAATGTGCTCAATCCCAAGCTCTCGATCTTCTTCGTCGCCTTCCTGCCGCAGTTCATCGCCGCGAACGAGGCAAGTCCGATGGCGCGCATGCTCGAGCTCTCGGGCGTGTTCATGGCGATGACCTTCGTCGTCTTCGCCCTCTACGGCCTGTTCGCCGCGGCGATGCGCGACAAGGTGGTGACCCGGCCGGCGGTGATGGCCTGGCTCAGGCGCACCTTCGCGGCGGCCTTCGTCGCGCTCGGCGCCAAGCTCGCGCTGACCGAGCGTTGATGACAGGAAAACAGACCCGCCTTGCGATCGAGACGCGCGGGGCGGGGCTCTACGAATTCACCGACGCGGCCGTCCGCTTCGTGCGCGAGGCGGCGGTCGATAGCGGCCTGCTGACGCTGTTCGTGCGCCATACCTCCTGCTCGCTGCTGATCCAGGAGAATGCCGATCCCGACGTCCGGCGCGACCTTGCTGCCTTCTTCGCCCGGCTGGTGCCGCCAGCGGACGATCCGGCGATGGCCTATCTCCTCCATCGCGCCGAAGGGCCGGACGACATGCCGGCCCATATCAAGGCGGCGGTGCTGCCGGTGTCGCTCTCGATTCCTGTGAGCGGCGGCCGGCTGGCGCTCGGGACCTGGCAGGGCATCTATCTGTTCGAGCATCGCACCACCCCGCATCGGCGCGAGGTCGTGCTGCACCTCGCCTGAACCGTCAGCCGTCCTTGGCCTGGACGAGCAGCCGCATCAAGGTGCCGTAGCAGTCGTGCAGGTTCTTCGGCGAAAGGCCGAGGTCGAGCTGCTGGAAGCCGATATAGGCGGCGTATTCGATGCGGGCCAAGGCGAGGGCTTCCTCCGACGTGAAGCGCCCGCTCTCGCCATGGAGCGACTGCAGATAGGCGATGCGCTCCCGGTCGACCTCGGCACAGGTTGCGGCCACGCCCGCATCGAGCTGGGCGAGGCGGCGCATGCCCTGTTCGACGCGGACATCGAGGGCGAGTGCCATCCGGTCGAGTGCGACCAGGCGGTCCTGCGCCGGCCCGCCCTTGTCGACCTCCTGCATCAGGCGCAGCGTGAAGGTCTCGCGCCAATGTCCGGCAAGGGCGGCGAGATAGGCCTCGATCGCCGGGAAATGGGCGTAGAAGGAACCCTTGGTCTTGCCGGCGCGGCGGCAGAGCGCCTCGATCGTCAGCCCGGCCGGCCCCTGCTCGGCGAGGGCATCGAGGCCGAGCGCGAGCCAGTCGTCGCGGCGGAAGCGGCGCGGGGCAGGGGACGTCACTGCCACAGGCCAATCATGCCGCTTACCGTGATCGTTGCGAACAGGAGCCATTGCGGGAAACGCGCGATCCGCAAACGGAACAGCCCGATCATGCCGAGGCTCCAGAGGCAGAACAATGCGGCGCCGGCAGTCGCGAACAAAGCGAGGTCGCGACTGCCTCGACCGGTCGCGACGAGGCCGAAGGCGAGTGCCAGCGCGGCGAGCACGATCGTCACCAGATGCCAGCAATAGTACATGGTGAATTTCGGCACGGCATGGAGCCGCTCCGTCGCCAGCAGGGGCGTGGCGACATACCGGCCGCCGAGAATGACGTGGATCAACGTGGTGATGGCCGCTAGCACGGCGGCAAGGGCGAGCCAGAGGTTCATGCGACAACTCACAGTTAATACAATACCGTATGGTATTGTAGGTGAGAAAAGCAAGCCGTCCGCCGTGGGCGGGTGTCACCGGCGAGGGCGAAGCAAGAGCCGTGCGAAAGCGGATGCACGCAGGTGTCGTCGTTCACCGCCCGGCGTAAAATTCGGGCTCGGGCGGCGGCTCCCAGGACTGGCCGGTGGCGATCAGGCAGCTGATGCCGTCGGGCAAGGTCGCGAACAGGGTGAATGAGCCGTTCGGGGAAACGAAGAGCTCGATCACGCTGCCATTCGCGGCGAGGCCGTAGCCGATCCGGCGTTCGCCATAGAGGTCATGCAACTGCGTCGTCGCCATGCCGCGTTCGGCGCAGGGAACGCCGGCGGGTACCTGCGCCCGGACCGCGCCGGACGACAGCGGCAAGGCCACCAGGATCGGTAGACAGTATTTGAAGAAGCGCGTCATGGCTGCTCCTGCGACAGAGCGGGCCAAGGCGGGCGCAAGGGGTGGACGGGCTCGGCTTTTCCGCCCTGTCTGACTAGGACATGGTGACGCAGCCATCCCTGCGCTAGAGGCAAGGAACGCGGCAGGGGATTCCTCGGCACGCGAATGTCCATCGACCTTCGCGTGCCGAGGCTCTTGGCCAAGCCGCCCGCATCTGCGCTATACAGCGCCCGTCATATGGAGCGCGCCATGTCCTTTCTCAAATCCCTGTTCGGCCGCAAGGAGGCCAAGCCCGCAGGTCCGGCCGGGCCGCTGAAAAGCATCGAATACAAGGGCTTCACCATCCATGCGACGCCGTTTCCCGAAGGCGGGCAGCAGCAATTGTCCGGGGTGATCGAGAAGGAGATCGACGGCGAGATGAAGAGCCATCGCTTCATCCGGGCGGATCGCTTCCCGGGCGCCGAGGAGGCGGCGGACTTCGCCATCGCCAAGGCTCGGCAGCTGATCGACGAGCAGGGCGAACGCCTGTTCAAATAGGATTTCGGGTACTGCTGTTCTAATCATGGAGGTTGTTTCGACGTTCATTGGATCAGTTTTGGTTCAAAATTTTAAAACTGCGCATCCATTGCGTTTTCCTTGGGGGATTGCGCAAATTTGAATCAATTAATACGGACGGAATGACCGTTCACCGCCTGCCCTGGCGCGAGTATTGCGCTGCGGCAGTGGATTCGCCTTCGCCATTTAAAACTTTATTCGGTTTTTCCGGCTTTGATGCGCTCACGTTGTTCGCCGCGTCGAGACCGTCCGCATGCCTCCCAATCCCCCCGGCAGCCAAAAGCCGGACGAGCCTCCGGATGCACTGGCCGGCTCTACCGACGACAGCTTCTTCCGGGAGGTCGTGGCACAATTGCCGCTCGCGCTCTATGCGACGGATGCCGACGGGTTCGTGACCTATTTCAATCAGGCGGCGGCGCAGCTGGTCGGGCGGCAGCCGCAGCTCGGGCAGGACCGCTGGTGCATCGCCCACCGTCTCTTCCAGCTCGACGGTTCACCTCTGGCACATGCGGACTGCCCGCTGGCGCGGGCCTTGCGCGAGAGGCGCGCCGTCCGCGGCATGGAGGCGCTGGCCGAGCGGCCGGATGGCAGCCGCATCCGCTTCATGCCGCTGCCGACGCCGCTCTATGACGGCGAGGGCAAGCTCACCGGCGCGGTCAGCCTGATGGTCGACGTCAGCAGCGGGCCGCAGGCCGGGTTCGACGCGGTCTCGTCCGCTCATCACCTTGCCGAAGATCTCGCAGTCGCGATCGCGCAGAAGCAATTGCATCTGCACTATCAGCCGGTGTTCTCGGCCGCCGGCAACCTGACCGGCTTCGAGGCGCTGGCGCGCTGGGTCCATCCCGAGCGCGGGGTGATCCCGCCATCCGAGTTCATCCCGGCGGCGGAGGAGAGCGGGCTGATCCTGCCGCTGGCGCGCGAGCTGCTGTGCCAGGCCTGCACCGAGGCGGCGAGCTGGGCAAAGCCGCTGCGCATCGCCGTCAACGTCTCGCCGCTGCAATTCCGCCATGGCGACCTGCCGGGGCTGATCGACGAGGTGCTGGCCGAAACCGGCTTGGAGCCGGACCGGCTCGAGCTCGAGATCACCGAAGGGGTGATGATCACCGATTTCGACCGGACCATGCTGGTGCTGCACCGGATCAAGGCGCTCGGCGTGCGGATCGCGCTCGACGATTTCGGGACGGGCTATTCCTCGCTGTCCTATCTGCACATGTTCCCGCTCTCGACGCTGAAGATCGACCGCAGCTTCGTCGCCAATCTGGGCGTCGCTTCGGAGGCGGCGGCGATCACCCGCGCCGTCATCGCGCTCGGCCATGCGCTCGACATCGAAGTGGTGGCCGAAGGCGTCGAGACGCGCGAGCAGCTCGACTTCCTGATCGACGAGGGCTGCAACTACATGCAGGGCTACATGCTCGGGCGCCCGCTGCCGCCGGAGCAATATGCCGAGCTGACCGGGCGCAAGGGCTGAACCACCCGCGTCGTTCCGACGCGGAAACGGATCGGTATCCCGTTCGTTGCCTTGATTGAACCAGCAATCAGGGAGAAGGCCATGGCCTCGTTGACCGGAAAGTCGATTCTCATTCTCGCCACTCACGGCTTCGAGCAGTCGGAGCTCGAAGTACCCCAGGCCAAGCTGAAGGAAGCCGGCGCTGCGGTGCATGTCGCCTCGCCCGAGACCGGCGAGATCAAGGGCTGGGACAAGAAGGATTGGGGCAGGGCCGTCAAGGTCGACAAGAGTCTCGAGGAGGTTCATGCCGACGCCTATGATGCAATCGTGCTGCCCGGCGGCCAGATGAATCCCGATACGTTGCGCGGCAACGACAAGGCGATCGCGCTGATCAAGGACTTCTTCGCGCAGGGCAAGGTGGTCGCTGCCGTCTGCCATGCCCCATGGCTGCTGATCGACAGCGGTATCGCCAAGGGACGCCGCCTGACCTCTTACAAGACCATCAAGCAGGATCTGGTGAACGCCGGCGCGCAATGGGAGGACAGCGAGGTCGTCACCGACAAGGGCGTGGTCACTTCGCGCAATCCCGGCGACCTGCCGGCATTCGTCGCCAAGATCGTCGAGGAGATCAACGAGGGGCGGCACGAGCGGCGAGCTGCCTGAGCGTTCAGCCCCGGCGCGCCTGCGCCTCGTACAACTGTGCCAGAAGGGCCTCGCCGCTCCAGGGCTGCGGGGCCCTTTCCGCCTGCCGGACGAGGAATGACAGGTGCTCGTTCACCGGTGCCCTCCGCCCGAGCCGTTGGGCAAGCCTGACCACCTCGCCATTGATCCAGTCGACCTCCGTCCGGCGCCCGGCGGCGAGATCGTCAGCCATGGAGGAGCGCGCCGACGGATCGATCGCCAGCATCTTGCCGGCGAATCGCGCGAAGAGCGCATCGGGCAAGCGCAGCAGCGCCGGAATCCAGCCCGCCGGCAGGGGCGTCAAGCGGGCGGGGCGGAGGCCGGCCTCTTTCAGCAAAGCCAGCGCCTCGACCTGGGCGAGGGCGAGGCTGCGGCGATAGTCGCGCTGCGCCAGCTCCTGCTGCAATGGCAGGCCGGAGAGGGCGTTGACGGCGTTGTTGAGGTTGAGGAGCAGCTTGGCCCATTGCACCGGCAGCATGTCGCGATGCCGGTGCAAGGCGAAGCCGGCCTGCGCAAAATCGGCGAGGAAGGGCGACAGCGCCGGGGCGTCCTCGACCTCCGGCTCGCCTTCCGAGGCCTGATGGAAGGCACCTGGAGCGCGCTTCACCACATTGAACGGCACCATGCCGGCGAGCACGCTGCGGCCGGGCAGGGCGGTGCGCAGCGCCTGCGCATTGCCGATGCCGTTCTGGAAGCTGATCACCACGGCGTCCGGCCGTATGGCGCCGGCAAGCTCGGTCGCCGCCTGTGCGGTGGCGCCGGACTTCACCGTGACCAGGATCAGCTCGGCGCTCGCGGCCGCGTCCGGCCGGGTCGAGAAGGCGATCGCCTCCGGGGGAACACGCCAGTCGCGCCCGTCATAATGCGTCGGCGTCAGGCCATGTCGGCGAAGCTCCTCTCCCATACCGGGGCGGCCGACGAAGTCGACCGTCACGCCGCCGGCGGCGAGGCGACCCCCGAGATAGCAGCCGATCGCGCCGGCGCCGTAGATGCAGATCCTCGCCATCGCGCCTCCAAAGCGGGCCGAGCATGCCGGCCCCGCAGCGCGATGCAAGCGGCTGGCCGACCCCCCATCCACGCCGCATCGGCCCATCGTCCGTGCGCTTGTGGCGGACAGGAGTGCTGCCTAATGCTCGCGCAAGGAGAATAACGTTCTCCAGGCTTAAAGTGAGAGGCGGATTCACGGGGCAGGTCGATTCAACCTCATCCGACCCGGCTCCAGCGCGGCGAGGAAACATGAACGCCCAGGACGCGCGCTATGCGCCGGATTCCCCTTATGCCTGGATGAGGCTGGCGCTCGCCCTCCTGGTCGGGACGATCGCCTGCGTCGGCTCCTGGTCCGCGGTCGTGGTGGTGACGGCGGTGCAGCAGGAGTTCGGCGTGCTGCGTGCCGACGCCTCGCTGCCCTATACCTGCGCCATGATCGGCTTCGGCATCGGCAACATCGCCATGGGCCGGCTTGCCGACCGCACCGGCATCGCCGCGCCGATCGTGCTGGGAGCGCTGCTGCTCGGCAGCGGCTATGCGCTAGCTTCCGTCGCCGGCTCGCTCTGGCAGTTCGCGCTGGCGCATGGCTTCCTGATCGGGCTCGGCGCCGCCACCGGCTTCTCGCCGCTGATCGCCGATCTCTCGCACTGGTTCCGGCGCTATCGCGGCCTCGCCGTCGTGTTCGGCGCATCGGGCAGCTATTTCGCCGGCATGTTCTGGCCGCAGCTGATCAACTGGGGCGTCGAGACGCATGGCTTGCGCACCACGCATCTGTGGCTCGGCATCGCCTGCATCGTGGTGATGCTGCCGCTGGCGCCGTTCTTCCGACGCCGGCCGAATGCGGCCAGCATCGCCGCGGCCGAGGCGACGAGTGCCGGCGCGCGCGGCAGTCTCGGGCTGTCGCCGAACCAGCTGCAGCTGCTGCTGGTCGTGGCCGGCTTCTGCTGCTGCGTCGCGATGTCGATGCCGCAGGTCCACATCGTCGCCTATTGCAGCGACCTCGGCTACGGCGTCGCCCGCGGCGCCGAGATGCTGAGCGTGATGATGGCGCTCGGCGTCGTCAGCCGGATCTCGTCCGGCTTCGTCGCCGACAGGATCGGCGGGACGATGACGCTGGTCCTGTCATCGCTGATGCAGGGCATGGCGCTCTTCCTCTATCTCTGGTTCGACGGGCTGAGCTCGCTCTTCATCGTCACCGCCATCTTCGGCCTGTTCCAGGGCGGGATCGTGCCGATGTATGCGGTGGTGATCCGCGACTACATGCCGCCGCGCGAGGCCGGCATGCGCATCGGCGTGGTCATGTCGGCGACGATCTTCGGCATGGCCTTCGGCGGCTGGGTCTCGGGCGCGATCTTCGACGCGACCGCGTCCTACCGGCTCGCCTTCCTCAACGGCCTCGCCTGGAACCTGATCAACCTCTCGATCGTCTGCTGGCTGATGCTGAAGGCGCGGCCGAAGCTGGCGGCGGCTTAAATACTACATTCTCGGTTCAAGCGATCGCAGTCGCTCATAGGTCCAACGTAGGCATCTGCAGAGATCGATTTGCATTGTAATCGGGATCGAGTTGTCTCGAGAGTATATGAGCTCTCTTAGGCTCTCGTTCAGATAGTCGATCTGATGAAGCTCTTTATCGAATGCGCCTTCAAGTTGATGGAAGCCTTCTTTGATGTGCGGGAGCTTTGAATAGACCGCATAGAGCTGAGCCAGAATGCGATTCGGGTCCTTTTTCGCGATGGAGGTAACGAGGCGATTGAGCGTCGTTTCAGTCTCCCGTTCAGGGCGCAGCAGTGAGAACGCCTGACAATATTCGGTATAGGGTTTTGAGCGCATCTCGATCCCTAATGATCTGAAGCCGGCCGATAGGTCCCGAAGCACCAGACATGGCCTTCCGGGTCCCTGCAGATGAAGTCGCGGCTGCCATAGGGCTGGTCGGTCGGCTCCATGCAGATCTCTGCTCCCGCTGCACGGGCGCGCTCGCAGAGCGCGTCGATCTCCGTCGTCGCGACATAGGGCGAGGCGGTGGTGCCGCCGAGCTCGGCCGGGCGCGAGACCAGCTTGCCGAATTCGTTGTTCTCGGCAGAGCCGAGCATGATGAAACTATCGCCCATGCGCAATTCGCCATGGAGCAGGGTCTTGCCATCCTCCGAGTAGTAGGCGGCATGCTTCTCGAAGCCGAAGGCCTCGATCAGCCAGTCATAGAGGCGCGGCGCGTTCGCATAGCGCAGCGAGATGCAGATCATCGGGGACGAGGTGCTCATCGCGCTTCTCCTTGCCTGCAATGGCTTGACCCAGCATGCGGCTGCGCCAAGCTGGGCTCAAGACTGGCGGGGGCGAATCCATGCTGCAATTCGAACGCCGCCATGAACGGCTGATCCCGGTCAGGCTCTTCGTCCGGCGCATCAGCCGCGCCGTGCTGCTCTGGCTGGCGCTCACCATGGCGGGCCTCGGCATCGGCATGATCGGCTATGCCGCCAGCGAGGGCATGGGCGGGGTCGACGCCTTCGTCAATGCGGCGATGATCCTCTCCGGCATGGGGCCGATGACCGAACTCAAGACTGCCGGCGGCAAGCTCTTCGCCGGCTTCTATGCGATCTTCTCCGGACTGTTCGTGGTGATCGCCACCGGCTTCGTGCTGGCGCCGATCCTGCATCGTGTGCTCCACTCCTTCCATATCGAAGAGGGGAAGGTCAAAGATGACTGAGCCGGGCGTGACACCTGCCGAAGAACCCTGCGGCACCTTGACGGTGCGTACCATCGCCATGCCGGCGGACACCAACGCCAATGGCGACATCTTCGGCGGCTGGGTGATGTCGCGCATGGACCAGGCCGGCGGAATCGCCGGGGTCGAGCGGGCGCAGGGGCGCGTGGTCACGGTCGCGGTCGAGGCGATGACCTTCATCCGCCCGGTCAAGGTCGGCGACGTGCTCAGCGTCTACACCTCGGTGAAGTCGGTCGGGCGGACCTCGATGAAGATCCAGGTCGAGGCCTGGGCCAAGCGCTTCCGCACCACCCTGCACGAAAAGGTCACCGACGCGACGTTCACCTTCGTCGCGATCGATGACGACGGCCGGCCGCGCCCGGTGCCGCCGGCGGTGGGGTCACGCGGTAGGCAAAACCCTAACGAGACGTGAACCCGCCCCTTCGCCGAGTGATTCAGAAGAATCCGGCAACTTAAGCGTTCTTTAAGCGGACCTCCGCAATTCTGCCGCAGATCGGTCCATCGGGATCGCTCTGCCAGGGGCTGGGAGGTCCTGCATGATCGGCCGCCGTCATCCGTCGGCGCATGAAGCTTGGCTCGCGCCGGCGCCGCAACAGGGCGCCGCGCCGACGAGCCGCTGTCGCCCGTCAACAAGATCATTTCCCTTCCGCGGCTGACCATCGTCGGCTGCCTGCACCCATGTCCGCGTCCGACCTCGGCCAGCGCCGCGCTGCCGGGAATGCCTTCAGGAGTACCGCGTCAATGTCGAAGACTGGAAAGCCTGCGCGCCAGAAGGGCTCGCGCATCGGGATCGCAGCGCGCATCTATGCCGCGCTCGGCGTCCTGACGGTGTTGACGATCGCGGCCTCGCTGGTCGCCTGGTTCTCCTATGGCAGGGTCGGCAGCACGGTCGCCGACATGGTCGAGCGCAAGATGCCGGTGGTCGAGCTGGCGCTCGAACTGTCGCAGGCGGCGACCGCCTCGACCGCGCTGGCGCCGCGCTTCATGGAAGTGCAGAGCGTGCGCGAGCGCGCTGCCCTGACCGGCGAGTTCGACAAGGTCGAAGCCCGGCAGTTCGACCTCGTGCGCAAGATCGGTGAGGGCAATGTCGACAACAAGAAGGCTCAGGCGGCGCTCGACGCGCTCTCGCGCCAGATCAACGATCTCAACGACCTGACCGGCGAGCGCCTGCGCAACAATGCTGAGGCCGCCGCCGTGCTGGAGAAGCTCGGCAAGGCCTATGAGGCCTTCGTCAAGGCCGCCAGCGGCGAGGCCGAGCAGGCCAAGTTCGCGGTGACCTTCGGCCTCGACGATCTCGCGGTGCTCTCCGGCGAGGCGCTGACCGGCGCGGTCAAGACGCTGATGGACCGCGACTTCGCCATCTTCGACCTGGCCCGCACACTGCAGGCCAATGTCAACGAGATGGTCGGCGTGCTGCGCGAGGTCGCGCAGATCAACGACAAGGAGAAGCTCAGCCTCGCCCGCGAGCGCTTCAACGGCATCGCCTACCGGCTGCGCACGCTGCTGGCCGATGCCGAGAAGATCACGCCCAACAAGGCGCGGGCCAAGACGGTCGAGGACCTGATCGCGATCGGCGAAGGCAGCGACGGGCTGATCGACATCCGCAATCGCGACATCACCACCCGCGAGACGATCACGCGCGGCCTGAAGGAAGTCGACCAGGCGGCGGCGCAGCTGCGCCGCGAGGTCGACGGGCTGGTGCAGGGCGCGCGCGGCGAGGCGCAGGCCGCCGTCGGCTCGACGAAAGAGCTGATCGAGACCAGCAAGCTCTGGCTCGGCGTCATCGGCCTCGGCTCGCTCGTGGTCGCGCTGGCGCTGGCGCTGTTCTATGTCCGGCGCCAGATCGTCGGCCGCCTCAACAAGCTCTGGGCCGCGACCAAGGCGATCGCCGACGGCGAGCTCGAGACCGCGGTCGACACCAAGGGCAATGACGAGATCGCAGACATCTCGAAGAGCGTGCTGCTCTTCCGCGACAATGCGGTGGCGCTGCGCGCCGCCGAGCTCGCCAAGGTCGAGGACGA
>PNLY01000128.1 GCA_013823325.1 Methylobacterium sp. | reverse complement strand
GTCCGGTGTCGAGCACCTCGATCGCGACCTGTCCGTCGCGCCGGCGGCAGCCGACCAGCACCTTGCCGCTCGGCGTATACTTGATCGCGTTCGAGACGAGGTTCTGGAGCAGGCGGCGCAGCAGGCGCCGATCGGAGCGGACGGTCACGGCCGTCGTCACGAAGACGAGCCGGAGCCCCTTTTCCTGGGCGCTCGGCTCGAATTCGCGCTGGAGCTGGCGCATGAGTTCGTCGAGGCGGAAGGCGCCGATCTCCGGCTTGAGCGCGCCGCCGTCGAGCCTGGATATCTCGAGCAGGGCGGTCAGGATCTCCTCGACCGCGTCGAGCGAGGCGTCGATGTTCTCGGCGAGGTCGGGCTGGGCGCTGGCGCGGTCGCGCTCGACCAGGGCGGATGCGTAAAGCCGGGCGGCGTTCAGCGGCTGAAGAATATCGTGGCTGGCGGCGGCAAGGAAACGCGTCTTCGAGGCGTTGGCCTCGTCGGCCTCGGCTTTGGCGCGCTGCAATTCGGTGTTGACGTGCCGGATCTCCTCGGTGCGTTCGGCGACGCGCTTTTCCAGCGTCTCGTTGGTCCGCTCGAGCTCCTCTTCGGCCGCGACCGCATCGGTGATGTCGGTATAGGTGGTGACGATGCCGCCATCGGGCAGCGGGTTCGAGCGGATCTCGATGACGTTCTTTGAGGGGTAGAGCTTGAGCCGGACCGGCTCGCGGTCGTTGACGAAGCTCTCCAGCCGCGCCGCCATCAACTCGTCCTGCCGGCCGGCGCCATAGGCGCCGCGCTGGGCGTTATAGCGCACGATCTCGTCGAGCCCGGTGCCGAAGCGGACCAGCGAGGGCGGCAGGTCGTAGAGCTGGATGAAGGCCTTGTTCCAGGCGAGCAGCCTGAGGTCGCGGTCGAGCACGGTAATGCCCTGGCCGGCATGGTCGAGGCCGTTCTGGAGGATGTCGCGATTGTATTGCAGCGCCGCCGAGGCGTCGTCGAGCAGTTTGAAGGCGGCCTCGGTCGAGAGGTTGCGGCGCTTCAGCAGCAGCGACAGCACGAGCCGTGAGGAGGCGGCGCCGATCGCCGAAGAGAGCAGGTGCTCGCCGAAGCGCAGCATGTGGATGTCGGCCTCGCGCGTCCCGTTCAACACCTCGCCGCGCGAATGGGCGAAGCCCTCGAAGGCGCGCTGCGTCCGCTCCTGGCCGAGATAGCGGCCGATGGTCGATTGCAATTCGGCCTCGGTGACGCTGGAGCGCCAGAGCGAGAAGGACTGGGCCATGGTCGCCCGGTCCGACTCGACGAAGGCGTTGGCCTGCAGCCGCTCCATCGCGCTCGCCGGCCGCAGCATCGAGAAGCCGAGATAGCAGGCGAGGTTGATGCCGAGGCTCCAGAGCACGCCATGCGGCAGGGCCGGCAGCGACAGGCCGAACAGCGCCTCCGGTCGCAGCGCGGCGATACCGAGCGGCCCGTGCTCGACGATGTCCGACCAGTAGCCGCCGGGCAGAGCCAGGCTCGGCATCAGCAGCGTGTAGAGCCAGGTCAGCAGGCCTGCCGTCAGGCCGGCGGCGGCGCCGAGCGCCGTGCCGCGTCGCCAGATCAGCCCGCCGAAGAAGGCCGGCGCGATCTGCGCGGTGGCGGCGAAGGACAGCAGGCCGATCGAGACCAGCGCGGCCTCTCCTGCAGCGCGGTAGTAGGCGTAGCCGAGCAGGATGACGGCGACGATGGCGAGGCGCCTGATATGCACGACCTGCGAGCCGAGGTCGCCGCCGGTCGGACCGCTGCGACCTTCGCCGCCCTCGATCAATGCCGCAGCGCGCTCGGGATCGACGCTGACGCCGCGCCCGCGCAGCAGCAGCGGTGTGACAAGATGGTTCGAGATCATGATCGCCAGCGCGACCGACGCGACGATCACCATCGCAGTGCCCGCCGAGAGCCCGCCGATGAAGACGAAGAGGGCGATGAAACCGGCCTGCTTCTCCAGCGGCAGCAGCAGCACGGTCATGTCGCGGTCGATCGCCGTGCCGGGCAGGAGGACCTCACCCGCCGCAGCCAATGGCAGTACGAACAGGTTGATCAGCACGAGGTAGAGCGGGAACATCCAGGCGGCGCGGCGCACGTCGCGGACGTCGCGGTTCTCGACGATCGCCATGTGGAACTGCCGCGCCAGCAAGAGCGCGGCGCAGGAGGAGAGCGCCGTCAAAGTCAGGAACATCGGCCAGCTCGAGGTCCGGTCCCAGATCGGTGGCTTGTCGCCCGCGGCCCGCGCCGCCTGGGCGAAGAGATCGCCGGCGCCGTCGAACAGGCCGTAGACGACGAAGACGCCGAGCGCCAGGAAGGCGACGAGCTTGACCAGCGACTCCGCCGCGATCGCCAGCACCAACCCGTCCTGGTGCTCGGTCGCGTCGATATGGCGGGTGCCGAAGGCGCAGGCGAAGCCGGCGAGCACCAGCGCGACCAGGAAGGCGAGGTCGCTCAGCACCGGCAGGTCGGTCATGGGCGGCGGCCCGCCGGCGGCGGCGAAGAACACCGAGAGCGAGTTCGCCACCGCCTTCAATTGCAGGGCGATATAGGGCAGGGCGCCGACCACCGCGACGATGCAGACCAGCGCTGCGACGCGCTCGCTCTTGCCATAGCGCGCGCCGACGAAATCGGCGATCGAGGTGATGTTCTGCGACTTGGCGATGGCGACGATGCGCGCGACGAAACGGTGCCCGAGCCCGATCACCAGCGCCGGGCCGACATAGATGCCGAGGAAGTCGAAGCCCGCCCGGTTGGCGAAGCCGACCGAGCCATAGAAGGTCCAGGAGGTGCAGTAGACCCCGAGCGCCAGCGCATAGATCGTCGTGCGCGCCCGCCCGCTCATCAGGCGACGCCCGGCGGTGTCCGCGAGATGGGCGATCGCGAACAGCACGCAGAGATAGCCGAGCGCGCTCAGGACGACGGACCAGGCCGGGAGCATCCCACCTCCTTGCAACGGCGATCGCCGGCAAATCTATCGCCCCAGCGCGGCCGCCGCCATCGGCCTTTCGGCCTGTCCTCAGGCGGCCGCCTGGACCTGCCTCAGCCGTTCCAGCCGGTGCTCGCCCCAGGCATGCATGGCGCGGACGATCTCTTCGAGCGAGCGGCCTTCCTCGGTCAGGGCATAGTCGACGCGCGGCGGCACCTGCGCGTAGACCGTGCGCAGGACGAGCCCGCTCTCCTCCAGCTCGCGCAATTGCCGGGTCAGCATGCGCTGCGTCGCGCTCGGCAACTTGCGGCGGATCTCGTTGAAGCGCAGCGTGCCCGAAAGCAGGTGGTAGATGATCACGCCCTTCCACTTCCCGTCGATCAGGTCGAGCGTGGCCTCGACCGGGCAGCCTGCGGCGCAGTCATAGCGCTTCTTGGTCTTCAGCATCCGACAGTATCCATTGTGATACTACTGGTCCGTTTTGTGCGTATTGCAGCTTGCGAGCATACCCGTATTTCCTAGCCTTCAACAGGAGATATTTCGATGAAGGCCGTCGGCTACCGCGCATCCCACTCGATCGAGCACCCGGAGGCGCTGCTCGATCTCACTCTGGACAAGCCGACTGCTTCCGGTCGCGACCTGCTCGTCAGGGTCGAGGCGGTCTCGGTCAATCCGGTCGACACCAAGATGCGCCTGCGCTCGCAGCCCGAGCCGGGCGGCGTGAAGGTCCTCGGCTGGGATGCCGCCGGCACCGTCGAGGCGGTCGGTCCTGATGCGAGGCTGTTCAAGCCGGACGACAAGGTCTTCTACGCCGGCGCGATCGGCCGTTCGGGTACGAATGCCGAGTACCATCTGGTCGACGAGCGGATCGTCGGGCGCCGGCCGGCTTCGCTCTCCGTCGCGGAGGCGGCGGCACTGCCGCTGACGGCGATCACCGCCTGGGAGGCGCTGTTCGACCGGCTCGATATCCGCAAGCCAGTTCCGGGCGCGGCGAATGCGCTGCTGATCGTCGGCGGCGCCGGCGGCGTCGGCTCGATCGCGATCCAGCTCGCCAGGCAGCTCAGCGACGTCACGGTGATCGCGACCGCCTCCCGGCCGGAGACGCAGGACTGGGTCAAGGAGCTCGGTGCCCACCATGTCGTCGACCACACCAGGCCGCTGGCGGCCCAGGTCGCCGCACTCGGCATCGGCGCGCCGGCTTTCGTGTTCTCGACCACCCAGACCGACCGGCATTTCGACGAGATCGTCGAACTGATCACGCCGCAGGGCCGCTTCGGCCTGATCGACGATCCCGAGCCGATCGACGTGATGAAGCTGAAGCGCAAGAGCGTCTCGCTGCATTGGGAGCTGATGTTCACGCGCTCGCTCTTCGGCACCGCCGACATGATCAAGCAGCACGAATTGCTGAACGAGGTTTCCGCTCTGGTCGACGCGGGCAAGCTCAAGACCACGCTCGGTGAGCATTTCGGCAAGATCGACGCGGCCAACCTCAGGCGCGCCCATGCCTTGCTCGAAAGCGGCAAGGCCAGGGGCAAGATCGTTCTCGAAGGCTTCTGACAACAAGACCGGGAGCGTGGACCATGCGTATCGTCATCACGGCCGCAATCGCGGCCGGCTTCCTGGCGGCTCCTTTCGGCGCGCTGGCCCAGGAAGCCGCCGAGCCTATGAAAGCGGAAATCTTCGCTGAGCTGCCCCAGGCCGTCGGCAACATCACCTTCACGCCGGACAAGCGGGTGATCTTCAGCCACCATCCGTTCTTTTCGCCGGACATCCGAGTGGCGGAGCTGAATCCCGATCGCAAATCCTTCAAGCCGTTCCCGGATGCGAGCTGGAACACGCCGCGTCCGGGCACCGACCGCTATCTCGACAGCGTGCTCGGCCTGCGCGGCGACGAGAACGGCATCGTCTGGCTGATGGACATGGGCCAGCGCACGCCGCTGACGCCGAAACTCGTCGGCTGGGACAGCAAGCGCAACCGGCTGCACCGGATCTACTATATCCCGGCCCCGGCCTCGCTGCCGGAATCGCAGCACAACGACTTCGTCGTCGACCTGAAGAACCGCAAGTTCTACATCGCCGACGAGGGCATTGGCCCAGGCGGCGACGGCAGCAAGGCGGCGCTGGTGATCGTCGACATGGACACCGGCGCGGCCCGCCGCGTGCTGCAGGGGCACGCTACCACCAGGCCGGAGGACCGGCCGATCACGGTCGACGGCAAGGACCTGACCGTGCCCGGCAAGGACGGCAAGCCGGCCGTGATCAAGGTCGGCGCCGATGGCATCGCCGCGGACAAGGACTTCCGCTGGCTCTATTACGCTCCGCTGAGCGGCACGAGCGTCTATCGCCTGCGCATCGCCGACCTGATCGACGAGGGGCTCGGCGATGCCGAGCTCGGCGCCAAGGTCGAGCGTTACGCCGCCAAGCCGAATAATGGCGGCTTCTCGCTCGACGCCAGGGGCAACCTCTATCTGACCGAGGTCGAGGCGAAGGCGGTCGGCGTCATTCCCGCCAAAGGCCGCCAGTACCGGCGCTTCGCGACGCATGAGGGATTGAGCTGGCCCGACGGCGTCAGCTATTCGCCTGACGGCTTCATGTATGTTTCGGCCGCGCAGCTGCCGCAGGCTGCCCTCTTCAACGACGGCAAGGCCCTGAACAAGGCGCCGTACTACATCTTCCGCTTCAAGCCCCTGGCGCCCGGCCGGATCGGGCACTGACGGGGCGGGGCGCTACGGCAGGGCCGAGGCTACTGCCGCAGCGTTCGCTGTCGCCTGGTCTTCGCAAACTGGATAATCAGGGTCTGGAAACCGCCTTTTCCGTGGGAAAGACCGAGCAGAGCGGCCGGAAAGCTGTTTCCAGCGCTGGCGCCTGTGGTCTAGCTTGCGCGCGGGGGCGGCATTGCGCAAGGCGGTGCCGAAGACTGGCCAAGCATTCGGAAAGGCGCTCCATGCTCAAGGAATTCAAGGAATTCGCTCTGAAGGGCAACGTGGTCGATCTCGCCATCGGTGTGATCATCGGCGCGGCTTTCGGCAAGATCGTCGAATCGCTGGTCGGCGACATCATCATGCCGCTGATCGGAGCGATCGGCAGCGTCGACTTCTCCAACTATTTCTTGGGCCTCAACAAGGCCGTCACCTCGCCCGTTTTGGTCGATGCCAAGAAGCAGGGCGCCGTCCTCGCTTACGGCAACTTCCTCACCATCGCGGTCAACTTCCTGATCATCGCCTTCGTGCTGTTCATGGTCGTCAAGGGCATCAACACCCTCCGCCGCAAGGAAGCCGCCAAGCCGGCCGAGCCTGTGGCTCCGCCGCAGGACATCGCCCTGCTCAGCGAGATCCGCGACCTGCTGAAGCAGCGCCAGGCCTGATTGCCTGCCCGGGGCGCGCCGAGCCTTCGGATGCGCCCCGCGATCCATCACCGCGACCGATCGGGTCGATCTCGTCAATTCATGCCGCCGGGGCGCTTTCTGCGTTAGATTGGCCTGCATGTTTCTCGCGACGGATCGCCCGAAGGTCGCCCAAAGGATCGCCAAATGAACATGCACGCACCGGCCGGCACCAGCCTGATCGCCGACCTTCGCCCCGAGGCGCGCAACGCCCCCGAGAGCGGCATCGTCGAGGTCGTCAACCACGGCCGGCTCAAGCCCGGCCTGATCCCGCTCTGGGTCGGCGAGGGCGATCTGCCGACGCCGGAGTTCATCGTCCGCGCCGCCAACAGGTCGCTGGCCGAGGGCGAGACTTTCTACACCTGGCAGCGCGGCATCCCCGAGCTGCGCGAGGCGCTGGCGCGCTATCACACCGCGCTCTACGGCCGCCCCTTCGCCATGGACCGCTTCTACGTCACCGGCTCCGGCATGCAGTCCGTCCAGATCGCGGTCCGGCTGATCGCGGGCGTCGGCGACGAACTGATCATCCCGACCCCGGCCTGGCCGAACTTCGCCGCCGCCATGGGCGTCGCCGGCGCCAATCCGGTCTGCGTTCCCATGCAGTTCAAGGACGGGCGCTTCACGCTCGACCTTGAGAAACTGGAAGCGGCGATCTCGCCGCGCACCCGCGCCTTCGTCATCAACTCGCCGGCCAACCCGACCGGCTGGACCGCGACGCGTGACGAACTCGCGGCCATCCTGGCGATCGCCCGCAAATACGGCATCTGGATCATCGCCGACGAGATCTATGCCCGCTTCGTCTATGATGGCTCGCCGCGCGCCCCCTCGTTCCACGATGTGATGGAGCAGGAGGACCGCGTCCTCTTCGTCCAGACCTTCTCGAAGAACTGGGCGATGACCGGCTGGCGCGTCGGCTGGATCGAGGTGCCGCCCGCCTTCGGCCAGATCATCGAGAACCTGATCCAGTACTCGACCTCCGGCTCGCCGGTCTTCGTCCAGCGCGCCGCCATCGCGGCGCTGGAGGAAGGCGAGCCCTTTGTCGCGCAGCAGATCGCCCGCGCCACCGAAGGGCGCCGCATCGTCGCAGAGGGCTTGAAGGCGACCAACCGCGTCGAGCTGCAGGCACCGGACGGCGCCTTCTACCAGTTCTTCAGCGTCGACGGCTGGACCGATTCCCGCAAGCTGGCGATCGAGCTGGTCGACACGGCCAATGTCGGCCTGGCGCCGGGCACCGCCTTCGGGCCCGGCGGCGAGACCGGCCTGCGCTTCTGTTTCGCCCGCAAGGCTTCGGATCTCCATGAGGCGGTGGCGCGGCTGCAGAAGGCGCTGGCGGGCTGATATCGGCGGCGGTCATGCCCCGCTTGCGTCAGGGGCGTTTGACCTGAGCGTCGGCCGCCTCCATTGATGCCCGATGCGTCCTGACGGCGCATCGCGTGCCTCATGCCTGTTCCGAGCTACGTCCCCTACCATCTGCGCACCCTGTCGCGTGAAGCGGCCGTGATCGCCTGCGCGGCGGTCGGCGGCACGTTCTTCACGTTGCTCGGCGTCCCGGCGGCCTGGCTTTCCGGCTCGATGCTGGTGGTCTCGATCCTCGGCATCACCCGGCCGCTGCCCGACCTGCGCCGCCCCTGGTTCGATTCGACCATGGTGATGTCCGGCGCGCTGATCGGCTCGGCCGCGACGCCCGAGGCGCTTGCAGCGACGGCGCGCTATCCTGGTTCGCTTCTGGTCCTCGTGGTCGGCCTGCTCGCGATCATGCTGGCGACGGGCGCCTATCTGCGCTTCGTCGCGCGCTGGAGCTGGATCGATTCGCTGCTGGCGGCTGCTCCCGGCGCGCTCTCGGCGGTGATCTCGGTGGCACAGGACAAGGGCGCCAATATCGGCCGCATCGCTGCGATCCAGCTCTTCCGCATCCTCGTCCTCGTCGCGGTGCTGCCCAGCATCATGAAGCTGAGCAGCGGCGGCGCGCCGGTCGCTCTGCCGCCTCCCGTCGCGATCGCGAGCGTCGGCGACATGGCCCTGCTGCTAGGCAGTGGGCTCGTCACCGGGCTGGTCTTCGAGCGGATCGGGGTCACCGCGCCCTTCATCCTCGGCGCGACCCTGGCGAGCGCGGTGTTGCACGGGACTGGACTCGTCCATGGCACCATGCCGCCGGAGATCGCGATTGCCGTGATGATCATGCTCGGCGCCGCCATGGGCGGGCGCGTCTCGAACCTCAAGCGCGGCGAGGTCGCGGCGCTGTTTCCGCTGGCGATCGGCGGCTTCGTCGTCTCGATGGCGGTCGCCTTCGCCTTCGCCTGGCCGGCGGCCTGGCTCGCCGGCGTGCCTTATGCCAGCGCCATGGCGGCCTTCGCCCCGGGCGGGCTCGAGGCGATGGCGCTGCTCGCCTTCGCCATGGGGCTCGACCCGCTCTATGTCGGCGCGCACCATCTGGTGCGCTTCATGCTGCTCGGGCTGCTGATGCCTGTCCTCGTCGGCTGGGTGAAACCGGAGAAGCGGGTGGGTGAGGGCTGACCCTCAGCCCACGCCGTTGGTGTGCGTCATCAGTGAATAGAGCGACGTGGTCCCGCAGATGAACAGGCGGTTCCGCTTGGGCCCGCCGAAGCAGAGATTGGCGACCACCTCCGGCACCAGCACCTTGCCGATCAGCGTGCCGTCCGGGGCGTAGACGTGGAGACCGTCGGCGGCGCTGCTCCAGAGCCGGCCTTCGACATCGAAGCGGAAGCCGTCGAACAGCCCGGCCGTGCAAGTGGCGAAGACCGAGGAGGCGCCGAGCTTGGCGCCATCGCCGGTGACCGCGACCTTGCGGATATGGCGCGGCCCGTTCTCCGGATCATGGCTCGCGCCGGTATCGGCGATATAGAGCGCGCTCTCGTCGGGCGAGAAGGCGAGCCCGTTCGGCTTGACGAAGTCGTCGGCGACGATCGTCACCGCGCCGCTCTGCGGATCGATGCGATAGACATTGCAGTGGCCGATCTCGCTTTCAGCCTTGTCGCCCTCGTAATCGGTGAGGATGCCGTAATCGGGGTCGGTGAACCAGATCGAGCCGTCGGACTTCACCACCACATCGTTGGGCGAATTCAGGCGCTTGCCCTGATAGTGGCTCGCCAGCACAGTGACGGAGCCGTCATGCTCGGTGCGCGTCACCTGCCGCCCGCCATGCTCGCAGGTGACGAGCCGGCCCTGCCGGTCGACAGTGTTGCCGTTCGAGTTGCGCGCCGGCTGGCGGAAGGTGCCGACCTGGCCGGTGAGCGCGTCGTAGCGCAGCATCCGGTCGTTCGGGATGTCGGACCAGACCAGCGTCTGGTGTGCCGGGAACCAGGCCGGCCCTTCCGACCAGCGTGCCCCGGTCCACAGCCGCTCCATCCGGGCCGAGCCGGGCACGATCCGATGGAAGCGCGGGTCGAGCACCTCGACGCGAAAACCCTCGATGAAGCCGAACATGTTATTCTCCGGTAGGTTTGCCTAGAGCTTGGCGCAGCAATGCGCCTCCACGTGACTTTGGGGTTTGGAACGCGCGGCGCGGCTCGGCACCCTCATAAATAACAATATTGCCGCTCAGGGAAGTGTCAGAAACCTCCCAGAGCTTTGACGATCTGGCTACGATTATTGAGATTTCTTTCGCTTTAGCGCGCGGGATAATTGTAGTGCGTACAAAATCACGAACAATTTGCGAGGACCTAAGTTTAGGAGCGATGCGGCGCGCGGCCGCTCCCTTTTCTGAATGGTAAGGAACAAGTTGAAGAACGCAGATTTTCTCTAAATCAATCTGATCGATATCGTCTCCGAAGGTTCTGCGCGCCCAACGGTAGCCCGGATGATCATAGAAACGATCTTGCAAATAGAGATAAGGCTCGCGCCCGCTGAGGTTATCGCGGAGTGCTTTCAGGAAGTCTGGCCGATCTTTCTCGTAACCCTCATCGTCAGGGTCTAGGCCGGGGTTTAGAAACAGCAGAAACACACTAGCCGACAGCGGGCCTGCCCAAGGGACAGGATGAAGCCTTACAGCAAATTCGGAGCAGGATACCAGCGGTTGGTCCTTGGGGTGGACAAATGCTCCCCGTGCGCTTGACCAAAATTCAGTAAGGTCGTTGGCAGTCGTAACCATTAAGACGTTACCTCTCGTCCCAGTATGGCATCATCCAACTGTGGAATTACTACTCCGCCGCGACGACTCCGGCCGGAATCGCCTCCTCAATCCCCACCTTGGCCAACCGCGCCGGCACCGGCCCGCCGGTCGCCCAGTCGAGCAGTTCGGCGGTGTGCAGGATCGGCGTTGTCGCGCCCTTGTCGGCAAAACCCTTCGCGATCTGGGTGATGCAGCCGATATTGCCGGTGGCGACGAGGTCGGGCTTTGTCCTCTGGATATTGCCGACCTTGCGCTCGCGCAATTGTCCGGCGATCTCCGGCTGGAGAATGTTGTAGACGCCGGCCGAGCCGCAGCAGATATGGCCCTCCGGCACCTCCTTCACGCGGAAGCCGGCTCGCGCCAGCAGGCGCTTGGGCCCGTCCTTGAGCTGCTGGCCGTGCTGCATCGAGCAGGCGGAGTGATAGGCGACGGTGAGGTCGAAGCTGCGGGTCGGGGCGATCTCCAGCGTCTCGACGAACTCGGTCACGTCCTTGGCGAGATCAGCGACCTTCGCCGCCTTCTGCGCATAGGCCGGCTCATTGCGGAACATGAAGCCGTAATCCTTGATCGTGGTGCCGCAGCCGGACGCCGTGATCAGGATCGCATCGAGACCTTCGCCCTCGATCTCGGCCATCCAGGCGTCGATATTGGCGCGGGCGAAGGCGAGCGCGTCATGCTCGCGGCCCATATGGTGGACAAGCGCGCCGCAGCAACCTTCGCCCTTGGGCAGCACCACCTCGACGCCGTGGCGGGTGAGCAGGCGGATCGTCGCCTCGTTGATGCCGGGGTCGAGCACCGGCTGGGCGCAGCCGGACAGGATGGCGACGCGCCTCTTCCGCTCGCCTTGCGCCGGGAACGAGGCCGGCCCCTCCATCGCAGAGCGGTCGGGCAGGCTCCACGGCGCCAGTGCCAGCATCGCTTGCAGGCGCGCGCCAACGACAGGCAGCGCGCCAAGCGCTCCCGCAAGCGGCTTGCCGAGGCGGGCGGCCAGCATGGCGAGGCGGAAGCGGCCGGGGTAGGGCAGGATCGCCGACAGGATCGCCCGCAGCGTCCGGTCGGCGACAGGCCGCTCATAGGTCTCCTCGATATGGGCGCGGGCATGGTCGACCAGGTGCATGTAGTGCACGCCCGATGGGCAGGTCGTCATGCAGGAGAGGCAGGACAGGCAGCGGTCGACATGCTTGACCACGTCCGGCGTCGCCGGCTTGCCGCTCTCCAGCATGTCCTTGATCTGGTAGATGCGCCCGCGCGGCGAATCGAGCTCGTCGCCGAGCAGGAGATAGGTCGGGCAGGTCGCGGTGCAGAACCCGCAATGCACGCAGGTGCGCAGGATCTTCTCGGAGGCCGGAAGGCGCGGATCGGAGGCGAGGAGCTCGGGCGTGAAGTTGGTCTGCATGATCCTACACCGTCATGCTCGGCCTTGTGCCGAGCATCCACGTCTTGAACACCGCCTTCGCGAAAGGAAGACGTGGATGGTCGGGACAAGCCCGGCCATGACGAAGACACGCCATCTCACACCCCCGCATACATCCGGCCGGGCTCGAATACGCCTTCCGGATCGAAGCTCTTCTTAATGCCCGCCGTCACCCGCATCAGTGGCTCTGTGAGCGGCTCGAAGACCGGAACCGCCGCCCGCACCGCATCGGGCGCCCGCACCAGCGTCGCATGGCCGCCGAGCGGCTTCAGCGCCGCGCGGATCGCGTCAGCGCCCGCATCGCCGTCGGCCGGCGCGGCAAGCCAGACCAGGCCGCCGCCCCAATCGTAGAACCAGCGCGCGCCGGGCACGGTGCGTGCGATCGCGGCGGTTGCCTGCGGCCCGCTCGTCGGCGTGAGCGAGAGCCGCCAGACCGCCTCCGGTGTACCGGCGAAGAAGGCCGCATCCCTGACCTCGCGCCAGAGGCTATCCGAGGCGCGCCCCTCGACCAGCGCGGGCCGGCCATAACTCTTCAGCAGCCTGGCGAGCTCGGCGGCGCGATAGCTGATCGAGGCAGAAAAGTTCTCCAGCCTGAGCAGGGTCCGCGCCTGCTCCGCACCGATTCCGGCCGGCAGATGCGCCGCTGCCATCGGCTCGAAGGGTGAGCCGAGCGCCCCCGAGAGCAGCGCCACCGCCGTCTCATCGGCGAGGTCTTCCCAGATCAGCGTCACCACGCGTTCCGGGCGCGGCAGGACGCGGAAGGTCACTTCGGTCAGAAAGCCGAGCGTGCCGAAACTGCCGGAGACGAGCTTCACCAGGTCGAGCCCAGTAACGTTCTTCATCACCCGGCCGCCGGACTTCACCAGCTCGCCGCGGCCATTGATCAGCTTGACGCCGATCAGTGAGTCGCGGGCCGCGCCGGCATTGATCCGGCGCGGACCGGAGATGTTGCCGGCCGCGATCGCGCCGACCGTCGGCTCGCCCTCGCTGCCGAACAAGGCGCGATGGTCCATCGGCTCGAAGGGCAGCATCTGGCCGCGGCTTGCCAGCGTCTCTTCGATCAGCTTCAGCGGCGTGCCGGCGCGGGCGCCGATCACCATCTCGGCCGGCTCGTAAAGCGTGATGCCGGTGAGCCCGGCGCTGGAGATGGTGCTGACGGCATTGTCCGGCCGGCCGAGGCCGGTACGGGTGCCGCCGCCGCGAATGGCGAGCGGAACGCGCGCCTCGACGATCGAGGCGACGACGGCGCAGGCCTGCGCCTCGGTGGTGGGGGTGTGGAGCATCAGAAGCCCACCGCTGTCATTCCGGGGCTTCGCATCGCGAAGAACCCGGAACCCACGACTGGGTATCGCCGGTCAGGACAGCCCTTCATAGAAATCCTTCCATTCCGGATTCATGTCTTCGATGAGCTTGATCTTCCAGGCTCTGCGCCATTTCTTCAGGACCTTCTCCCGGTCGATCGCATCCCTGACATCCTCGAACTGTTCGTACCAGACCAGCCGGTCGACCCCGTAGCGGCTCGTGAATCCGATGGTCCGTTTCGATTTGTGCTCATGGGCACGCCTCGCCAGATCGTTTGTGATGCCGAGATAAAGCGTACCGCTTCGTTTGCTGGCCATGAGGTAGACGAAGTACGCCATCCGCTCACCCGGTCGTGGGTTCCGGGTTCTCGCTGCGCGAGCCCCGGAATGACAAAGCTCACGCCGCCACCCGCCCTTCGAGCGGGAACACCTTCGCCGGGTTCATCAGCCAGCGCGGATCGAACACCGCCCTGACCCGCTGCTGCTGGTGCAGATCGGCCTCGTTGAACTGCACGGTCATCAGGTCGCGCTTCTCGATGCCGACGCCGTGCTCGCCGGTCAGGCAGCCGCCGACCTCGACGCAGAGCTT
>PNLY01000127.1 GCA_013823325.1 Methylobacterium sp. | reverse complement strand
GGCTGGCCGAGCATGGCGGCCTCGGCCTCGATGCCACCGACGCCCCAGCCGAGCACGGCAAGGCCATTGACCATGGTGGTGTGCGAATCGGTACCGACCACGGTGTCGGGATAGGCGACCTCGACGGTCTCGGTCTTCTTGCCCTTCTTCACCTTCTCCTTCGCCGTCCAGACGGTCTGGGCGAGGTATTCGAGGTTGACCTGGTGGCAGATGCCGGTGCCGGGCGGCACGACGCGGAAATTGTCGAAGGCGCCCTGGCCCCATTTCAGGAAGCGGTAGCGCTCGCCATTGCGCTGGTATTCGAGATCGACGTTCTGCTTGAAGGCCTTGGGCGAGCCGAACTCGTCGACGATGACGGAGTGGTCGATGACGAGGTCGACCGGCACCAGCGGGTTGATCTTCTTGGGATCGCCGCCGAGGGCGACGACGCCGTCACGCATCGCGGCGAGGTCGACCACCGCCGGCACGCCGGTGAAGTCCTGCATCAGCACGCGCGCGGGGCGGAAGCCGATCTCCTTGCCGGCCTTGCCCTTGTCGCCGAGCCAGCCGACGAAGGCCTCGATGTCGGCCTTGGTGACCGAGCGGCCGTCCTCGAAGCGCAGCAGGTTCTCGAGCAGCACCTTCATCGAGAAGGGGAGCTTGGAAATGCCGGCGAGGCCGTTCTTCTCGGCTGCCTTCAGGGAGTAATAGACATATTTCTTCGTGCCGACGGTCAGCGTCTTGCGGCACTTGAATGAATCGAGCGAGGCCATTTGGGCTTACATCCTGATCAAGGGGTTGCGGTCACGAGCCGAATCCCGCCTTGCGGATGAATCCGGTCGAAGGCCTGTTGCGCATGACGCGCACGCCGCCCCGGGAGTGCCCGAGCCCCGCGCCGGATCGGCGTGCGGCGTAGCCACGGGTTCTATAGATCAATTCCAAGAAGCCCGCTACAGGCTCGATATGCGTCGGATGAAGAGCTAATGACGCTTCGGAAGACAGGCTCGGCGTGACGCAGATTCGATTCCAGACTTTTGCCCTGACGGCCGAAGGGCTCGCCTGTCGCCGTGGCGGCCGCGCGATCTTCGACGGCGTCGGCTTTCGGCTGGCGAATGGCGAGGTCATCGCCCTCACCGGTCGCAACGGCGCCGGCAAGTCGAGCCTGATCGCGATGCTGAGCGGACGGCTGCGGCCCGAGGCTGGTTCGATCCGGCTTGAAGGGCTCGACGACATGCCGCTGGCGGAGGCTGCCCATCTGGTCGGCCATCGCGACGGGCTCAAAACCGCGCTGACCGCCGCCGAGAACCTGCGTTTCGCGCAAGAGCTGCTGGGCGCGCCCGGCCTGAGCCCAAGCGAGGCGCTCGCAGCGGTCGGCTTGCCGCATGCCGGGGCTCTGCCGGTCGGCTATCTTTCGGCCGGCCAGCGCCGGCGCGTGGCGCTGGCGCGGCTGCTGGTGTCGTCGCGGCCGATCTGGTTGCTCGACGAGCCGATGGCGGCGCTCGACACGGGCTCGCAGGCGATGCTGTCGCAATTGATGCAAGGGCATCTGGCGGCGGGCGGCGCGATCCTGGCCGCGACGCACGGGCCGCTCGGCCTTGACGGCGCGCGCGACCTCAGGATCGGGCCGTGACCAGCGCCTTCCTCGCCATCCTCCGGCGCGATCTCGCTTTGGCCGTCCGGGCCGGTGGTGGCGGCGAGCTCGCGCTCGTCTTCTTTCTCACCGTTGTCGTGCTGATCCCGTTCGCGCTCGGGCCCGATCTCAACCTGCTGTCGCGGATCGGGCCGGCGATCCTCTGGCTCGGGGCGCTGCTGGCGACGCTGATCGGGCTCGACCGGCTGTTCCAGGCCGATGAGGAAGACGGCTCGCTCGATCTGATCCGAAGCGCGCCGCTGCCCCTGGAGCTCGCCGTCTTCGCCAAGGCTCTGGCGCATTGGCTGACCACCGGCCTGCCGCTGACGCTGGCCGCGCCGCTGCTCGGGCTGCTCGTCGCCCTGCCGGGGGAAGGCGTGCTGCCGCTGACCGCGAGCCTCGCGCTGGGAACGCCGGCGCTGAGCTTCATCGGCGCGGCGGCGGCGGGGCTGACCGCCAGCCTGCGTCGCGGCGGCCTGATCCTGCCGATCCTGGTCGCGCCGCTCTGCGTCCCCGTGCTGATCTTCGGTGTTTCGGCGTCGGACGCCGCGCGTGGGCCGATGCCGCTGCAGAGCCCGCTGCTGATCCTGGCGGCGCTGTCGCTGATGGCCGCTGTCGTCGGCTGCATTGCGGCGGCGGCAGCGCTGCGCCAGCCGGATTGATGCTTTCAGATTTCGGACAGCATCTCGCCGCTGTCGAGTTCCAGTGCGCAGCCGGATTGGGTTGCCAGCCGGGCGACAACGGCAGCGATATCCTCGAGCGCGACATTGTCGTCGACGAAACGTAGCTGGACCTCTTCGGCGACGCCGAAGACGTCGACGACACGCGATTGAGCGGCCCTCAGACGCACGGCCGCTTCGATGTCGCGGCGCATGGGATCGGATAGCGTGATGAGCATGACAATCCCTCCTGTATCGATGAATAGCCCAGGAGCAATCGCGATTCAAGTAAAAACTTGAATAATTTCAACTAGTTAGTAGGTTGTATCAAAGACGCTCCCGTTGCATGACGCTAAGGTAACGCCGATTACGCTTCCCCTTGCGAATGAGCAGCTTGTGCCCATATCGTCACTTACTCATTCTTAGCGCGATGGGGAGCGCGCCATGTCCGAGCTCGAACGCGGCGAACGATTGCAGATCATGCTCAACGCGGAAGAGCTCCGCGCCGTCGAGAACTGGCGCTTCGACAAGCGCATGCCGAGTCGTGCGGCTGCGGTGCGTGAGCTTCTGCGCCGGGGTCTTCAGTCGGAAGGATTTACCGTCGCGGCCGAGGGCGCCCGCTCAGGCAGCTTCGGCGTTCTCGATGGCGATGAGCCCGTGACAGTTAGCACTCCCGAGAAAGATTAGCACGGCCAGCGGCGTCATCGTCGCAGGGGCCGCTGCTCGATTGTGAGGCGGGCCGGCGATTGCTACATGCTCTCTGGTCGAAAGAAGAGCAGAGCCGGCCACCGACTCCATGGCGAGCCTTACCGAACTGGCCAATCCCGCGCGCTTCATGCGCCTGTCGAGCATGCTGCTGCCCTGGTTGTCGGGCGCGGCGGCGCTCTTGCTCGCGATCGGCTTCTATCTCGTCTGGTTCGTCGCCCCGGCCGATTACCAGCAGGGCGAGACGATTCGGATCATGTACATCCATGTGCCCGCCGCCTGGCTGGCTCTGATGTTCTATTCGATGATGGCACTGTCGGCGCTCGGCGTGCTGGTCTGGCGCCATCCGCTCGCAGACGTTGCCCAGCAAGCCGCGGCACCAATCGGCGCCAGCTTTGCGCTGATCTGCCTGCTGACCGGCTCGTTCTGGGGCAAGCCGATGTGGGGTACCTACTGGGTCTGGGATGCCCGCCTGACCTCCATGCTGGTGCTGTTTCTCCTCTATCTCGGACTGATCGCGCTGCGCCGTGCCATCGACGAGCCGTCGCGTGCCGGGCGCGCCGTGGCGATCCTGACGCTGGTCGGCTGCGTCAACATCCCGATCATCAAGTTCTCGGTCGACTGGTGGAGCACCCTTCACCAGCCAGCCTCGGTGCTGCGGCTGAGCGGGCCGACCATCCATTCCTCGATGCTGTGGCCGCTCGTGATCACCGCTGTCGGCTTCACGCTGCTGGCGCTGGCGCTGTATTGCGCCGCCATGCAGGCCGAGATCCTGCGCCGGCGGGTGCGCACGCTGACGATCTTTGAGGCCGAGCGGCTCGACCGGCTTTCGCTGCAGGCAGCGCAATGATGGACGGGCTCGGACCTCATGCGGGCTTCATCCTCGCCGCCTATCTGGCGGCGGCCGTGATCCTCGCTGGCCTTGCCGCTGCGATCCTGCTCGACCGGCGTGCCCAGCGGCGGGCGCTCGCGGCGTTGGAAGAACGTGGCGCCGGCCGTCGGGGTGGGGCGTCGTCATGAGCGAGGCCACCGCCACACCGGCGCGACGCTCGCCCTGGCTCTACGCCATCCCATTACTGGTCTTCGCGGCGCTGGCGGCGGTGTTCGCCAAGGGGCTGTTCTCTGGCGACGCCAGCAAGGTTCCATCGGCCCTGATCGGCAAGCCCGCCCCAGCGGTGACATTGGCCCCGCTCGAAGGCTTGCTGCGTGATGGCCAGCCCGTTCCCAGCTTCAGCATGGCCGATCTGGCCAGGGGCAGGGCGACGATCGTCAACGTCTTCGCCAGCTGGTGCGCGCCCTGCCGGGTCGAGCATCCCTTCCTGGTCGCGATGGCCGAAGCGCCCGCGGTGAAGCAGGGCAAGGTCGCGCTGGTCGGCTTCAACTACAAGGACGAGGCCGAGAATGCCCGCCGCTTCCTCGGCGCGCTCGGCAATCCCTATTCGGCCGTCGGCGTCGACCGCGCCGGTCGCGCCGCGATCGACTGGGGCGTCTACGGCGTGCCGGAGACTTTCCTGATCGGTCCGGACGGGCGCATTCTGGAGAAGCATGTCGGCCCGCTCGACGGGGCGGCTGCGTCACGCATGCTGGCGCGGGCGCAAAAGGGCAGCTGAGATCGTTTTACTGCAGGGCGGGGCCGAAGCGCAGGCTGCGCCAGGTCGCGAGCACGGCATCGAGCAGGCCCGGGTCATCGAAATAGGCGGCGATGTGGATCTGTCCGCCATCGCGGGCGCAGGCGAAACCGTAGAATGCCGGCTGACGTCCGTCTTCCTCGCCTTCATCGAGGCGGTAAGCGAAACGGATGAAGTCGGTCTCACGCTCCTCGATCAGATCGAAGGCGGCGGAGGCATGAATTTCCTGCCATTCGCGAGTGCGTCGTCCGGCTCGCCGGCATCGTAGGCGTTGAGCCAGAAGGTCAGGCCGCGCGGACTATGCCAGAAGACCAGTGAGCCATCCTCGACGCGGCGGGCCATCGGGAAAGGCAGCACCAGACTCCAGTCCGGAACGAGTGGCTGGCGGCCCTCGACGAGCGGGGGCGCCTCGCTCACGCTGCCTTCTTGCCGCCGACCAGGCTTTCGAACATGCCGCGCCCGTCGGTGCCGCCGACGAGACCGTCGATCAGATTCTCCGGATGCGGCATCAGCCCGAGCACGTTGCGCCCGGGCGAATAGATGCCGGCGATGCCGTTGAGTGAGCCGTTCGGATTGGCGGCCGTTGTGACGTTGCCTTCAGCATCGCAATAGCGGAAGGCAACGAGTCCCTCGCCTTCGAGCCGGGCGAGCGTTTCGGGATCGCAGATATAGTTGCCCTCACCATGGGCGATGCAGACATCGATCACCTGGCCCTTGGCATAAGCCGAGGTGAAGGCGGTGTCGTTGCGCTCGACCTTGAGATGCTGGCGCTTGCAGACGAATTTGAGGTCGGCGTTGCGGGCGAGCACGCCCGGCAGCAGACCGGCCTCGCAGGCGATCTGGAAGCCGTTGCAGATGCCGAGCACGAGGCCGCCGCGCGCCGCATGGGCCCGCGTCGCGTCCATGATGTGGGCACGCCCGGCGATGGCGCCGCAGCGCAGATAATCGCCATAGGAGAAGCCGCCCGGCAGGACGACGAGATCGGTGCCGGCCGGCAGCTCATGGTCGCCATGCCAGACATGGTCGACATGAGCGCCGGCCTGGCGCAGGGCCTTGGCGACGTCGCCGTCGCGGTTCGAGCCGGGGAAGGTGATGACGGCGGCGCGCATCGGTCAGGCTCCGATCTCGACCCGGTAATTCTCGATCACGGTGTTGGCGAGCAGCTTTTCGCAGGCGGCCTTGAGCGCGGCTTCGGCCGCGATCTTGTCGGCACCGTCGAGCTCGATGTCGAAGACCTTGCCCTGGCGGACCGAGCCGACGCCGTCGATACCGAGCGATTTCAGCGCGCCCTCGATCGCCTTGCCCTGCGGGTCGAGCACGCCGGTCTTGAGGGTGACGGTGACGCGGGCTTTCATCGTGATCTCCGGAACGGGGGCGCTTATGGGTTCGCTTAAAGGTGAATCGGTGCGGGCTCAACCATTTCAGCGGCTCGCCCAGGTGGCGCGGGCGACATCCTGGGCGGCTTGCGAATCGTCGGTCACGGCGATCGCCATGGACAGGGTGTTGTCCTTGCGGGCGTAGAGGATCGCCGTCGCGGCCAGGCGGCCGCCGTCCCTGGCGCGGATCTCGACGAGGATGCCGTCGGTCCCGTCCTGCTTGAAGCGCGAGACGGTGGTCGTGCTCTTCGGCTTTTCGGCCTGCTTTGCTTTCGGGCGCTTCGAGAACTCGCGCGCCAGCCTTGCCGGGTTGAGTGCGAGCGTCCTCGCCATGTCGGCAGCTTCGCGGCCCTCGAAGCTCAGCAGCGCGGCAACGCCCGGCCGCTGGCAATCCGCCGGCGTGCAAAACACCATGGCCTTCGGGTTGATGCCGTCGTTGACGACCCAGTTCTGAATCGGCAGCGGCTCCCAGCCACGCCCGGCGGCGAGCTGGACCAGGCCCGGCCCGAAATGATCGGCGCAGCCGGCGATCAGCAGCAGACCGACCGCGAGCGCGCCGAAACGCAAACGGGAGCGCAAGCGCCCCCGTCCGGTCGTCAGAGTTCCGGTAGCCGTCACGCTCACTGCACGAGGCGCGGCCCGGTCGGGCCCGGCTTTTCGTTCTCGCCGAGGATGCCGAGGCGGCGCGCCACCTCGGTATAGGCCTCGATCAGACCGCCCAGGTCGCGGCGGAAGCGGTCCTTGTCCATCTTGTCCTTGGAGCGGATGTCCCAGAGCCGGCACGAATCGGGGCTGATCTCGTCGGCGACGACGATGCGCATCATGTCGCCTTCCCAGAGCCGGCCACACTCCATCTTGAAGTCGACGAGGCGGATGCCGGCGCCGAGGAACAGGCCGGAGAGGAAATCGTTGACGCGGATGGCGAGCGCCATGATGTCGTCGATCTCCTGCGGCGTCGCCCAGCCGAAGGCGGTGATGTGCTCTTCCGAGACCATCGGGTCGTTCAGCGCGTCGTTCTTGTAATAGAACTCGATGATCGAGCGCGGCAGCTGCGTGCCCTCCTCGATGCCGAGCTTGGTCGAGAGCGAGCCGGCCGCGACATTGCGGACCACGACCTCGAGCGGAATGATCTCGACCTCGCGAATCAGCTGCTCGCGCATGTTCAGCCGGCGGATGAAATGCGTGGGCACGCCGATATCGTTGAGATTGCTGAAGATGTGCTCGGAGATGCGGTTGTTGAGCACGCCCTTGCCGTCGATCACTTCGTGCTTCTTGGCATTGAAGGCGGTCGCGTCGTCCTTGAAATGCTGGATCAGCGTTCCAGGCTCCGGTCCCTCATAGAGGACCTTCGCCTTGCCTTCGTAAATGCGACGGCGGCGGTTCATCGGGATATACCGTGGCTTGAGGAAATCCAAAGGGTCGGCCTCTCTCTGGTCGCGGTCGCCCGCGGCGGGATCATGGCCCTGTTCAGCACGCTCTCGCGCAATCCCGTTGCTCTGTCGAGTTCGATCTTGGCGCGCCGATCCGGCTGGTTCATGCGGGCCTCGCTCCGTTGGAAGCTCGCCGCGCTCGCGCTATATGGGCCTTTCGCGCCGCAAACGCAACAAATGGCAAAAGGCGGGGCTCTGGTGCCCGATTCGACGGGGTTGGAGCCGCTTGTTCGGCGGGGCCTCTAGCCCGCACCGCCATCACATTGCTATATGGCGAAACTTGATGTCGCGCCGCAGCAAGATTGCCGCTCCGAAGAGGATAAGAGCCAGATGACCACCTTCGACCAGCGCAAGGACGCCTACGAGAACAAGTTCGCGCATGACGAGGAGCTGCGCTTCAAGGCGACCGCCCGGCGCAACAAGCTGCTCGGCCTGTGGGCCGCCGACAAACTCGGCAAAGGCGGCGCCGATGCCGATGCCTATGCCAAGTCGGTCGTGCTCGCCGATTTCGAGGAAGCCGGCGACGACGACGTGCTGCGCAAGGTCAAGGCCGATTTCGCCGCGGGCGGCGTCGCGGTCGCCGACGATGAGATTCGCCGGACGATGACCGAGCTGCTGATCAAGGCCGCCGACGAGATCCAGGCAGGCCGCTGAACGAGGCTCGGCGCAATGTGGCTTTCGCTGCATTGCGCCCTTGAGCAGGGCGCATGCCGCATGGTTTGCCTTTCGCCGCCGGTTCGGTCCAGGGTCACTGGACCCGCCAGTGGTGAAGAGCGGGCAACCGGAAGAATGCGCTCATGACCGCCGCCAAGCCGACTGTGCTGTCCTCGCTCGCTGATCGCCTCGCCAAGGGCGAGACGCTGCTGTCAGCTTGGTGCGGGCTGCCCGATCCGAGCATCGCCGCGATCCTGGCGCAGGAGGGCTTCGACGCGGTCACGCTCGACATGCAGCACGGCCCGATCACGCTGGCCGAGGTCATCCGGGCGATCCCGCTGATCAACGCCGCCGGCAAGCCTGCGATCGCGCGCATTCCGGTCGGCGAGTTCCAGAACGTCTCGAAGCTGTTCGATTCCGGCGCTTCCGGCGTGATCGCGCCGATGATCAACACGATCGAGGATGCGCGCCGGCTCGCGGCCTATGCCAAGTACCCGCCGCTCGGCGAGCGCAGCTGGGGCAGCTATGGCGGCCTCGGCGCCTCCGGCCTCGACCAGAACAGCTATCTCCGGCAGGCCAACGACTTCTCGCTGACCTTCGCGATGATCGAGACCCGCGAGGCGATGGCGATCGTTGACGACATCCTCGCCCTCGACGGGATCGATGCGCTCTTCGTCGGCCCGTCCGATCTCTCGATTGCGTTGTCGGGGGGCGCCTCAGTCAACGCCTCCGCCAAGGAGGTCGACGATGCGCTGCGCCATATCGTGGCGCGGGCGAACGCGGTGAACAAGCCGGTCGCCTTCTATGCCGCGAGCGCAGAGCGGGCCGCTGAAGGTGTCGCACTCGGCGCGCGCCTGGTCACTGTGATGAGCGACACCGGCTTCCTGCGCAGCGCGGCACAGGCGGCGCTGAAGATCGTGCGAGGCTAGGCGCGTCAGGCGTTGATGCCCTCGCGCGATTTCAGCACCGCGTAATAGGACCAGAGCAGCCGCGCGGCGACGCCGCGCCAGGGCCGCCAGGCTTCGGCGAGCCGAGTGAGTTCGGCGGGCTTGGGCCGCGCCGGCAGCGCGAAAGCGACCTTCGCCGCTTCCTGCACCGCGAGGTCGCCGGCGGCGAAGCCGTCGCGATGGCCGAGGCAGAACAGCAGATAGACATCCGCCGTCCATGGGCCGATGCCGGAGACGGCGGTCATGTGGGCGTGGACGAAGTCCGGCGTCGCCGTCTCCAGCGCGGTAAGGTCGAGCCGGTCCTCGGCGATCGCCGCAGCGACGGCGCGCAGCGTCTTCTGCTTCGGGCGCGACAGCCCCGACAGGCGCATCTCCTCGTCGCTGGCAGCAAGGACGCGTTCCGGCGTCAGGGGCGCGAGCACGCTCTCGACCCTCGCCCAGACGGCACGGGCGCTCGCCACCGAGAGCTGCTGCGACACGATGATCGAAGCCAGGCTCGAAAACCCGCTCTCGCGTCGGCGCAAGGGCGGGATGCCGGTGCGGGCGATGATCGGCGCCCAGGCGGGGTCGAGCGCGGCGAGGGCAGCCATGCCCTCTTCGAGATCGGCGGTGCTGGAGATCGTCGTCATGTTGGCCCGGTCTATCACCGATCGGACGTCCGGACTGTGTCAGCAGGCCGGGCTTGGCGAGAGATGCGAGGGACCATAGACAGGAGGCGATGGCGTCGTCTTCTCCGATCTTCCGGTTCGCGCCGAGTCCGAACGGGCGGCTGCATCTCGGCCATGCCTATTCGGCGCTGATGAACGAGCGCCTCGCCGCGCGTTTGCAGGGCGAGATGCTGCTGCGGATCGAGGATATCGATCTCACCCGCTGCCGGCCGGAATTCGAGCAGGGGATTCTCGAGGACCTTGCCTGGCTCGGGATTTCCTTTGCGCCGGAAGTCCGGCGGCAATCCCTGCATTTCGACGATTATCGCCAGGCGTTGGGCCGGCTCGAGGCGGCAGGGCTGGTCTATCCCTGCTTCTGCTCGCGCCAGGAGATCAAGGATGCCGTGCGCCAACGGGAGGCGACGACCGGAATCCCCTGGCCGCGCGATCCCGATGGCGCGCCGCTCTATCCTGAAACCTGCCGTGCCCTTGGCGAAGCCGAAATGCGCCGCCGCTGCGAAGCGGGCGAGCCGCACGTGCTGCGGCTCGCCATGGACCGGGCCTTGGCACGGATGGCCGGCGAATCGCTCTCCTACCGGCGCTTCGACGAGACCGGAGCGGAACACGAGATAGCCGTCGATCCGGCACGCTGGGGCGATGTCGTGCTGGCGCGCAAGGACGTGCCGACGAGCTATCATCTCTCGGTGGTGGTCGACGACGCGCTGCAAGGCGTCAGCCATGTCGTGCGCGGGCGGGACCTGGAAGCGGCGACCGACATCCATGTGCTGCTGCAACGGCTGCTCGGTCTGCCGACGCCGCGTTATCATTTCCACCAGTTGCTCAGCGACGAGACCGGGCAGAAGCTGGCGAAGAGCCGGATGTCTCGGAGCCTTGCCGATCTGCGGGCGGACGGAACGAAGCCGGACGCGATCCGGCGGCAGCTCGGTTTCACGTGAATCGCTCGATCCCGGTCAGCCGACCCCTAGAAAAGTCAGCCAGCCGACCGTGGTGAAGAGCGACAGCCCGGTCGAAAGCGCGATTGCGCTGGAGGCGTCGGCGACGCCCTGCTTGTAGCGCTCGGCGAAGAGATAGGCGTTGATGCCGCAGGGACAGGCGGCGAAGAGCACGGCGACGCCGGCCCAGGCAACCGGCATGGCGAAGACCTTCGTCGCCAGCAGGAAGACGATCAGCGGGTGCAGGATGAGCTTGAGGAAGCTCAGGATCGCCGGGAGGCCGATGCCGGAGGCCAGGCCGTAGCGCCGCAGCGCGATGCCGAGGCTGACCAGGGCGCAGGGGACGGCGGCGCCCGCGATCAGATCGACGATCGACCAGAGCGGCGCCGGGATCAGGCCGACGATGGGGCGCACGGCGCTGCCGAGCAGGATGCCGACGACGATCGGGTGGGTGAACAGGCGCCTGAGCAGCAGCAGAGGCGAGGTGCCCTTGCCTTCGGCGAGCAGTGTCGCGGCCGTCATGGTCACCGGCAGATGCACGGCCAGCAGCAGGCTGAGCGGCACCGCCCCGGCCTCGCCATAGGCTTTCAGGATCATCGGGATGCCGACGAAGACGGTGTTCGACTGCGCTGCGGCGAAGCCGGAGACGACGAGTTCGGGGCCTTTGCGGGCGAACAGATGCTGTGCCACGAGCTGGGCGATCACCCAGACGATGGCGAGGCCGGTGAAATAGGAGACCCAATAGCCCCAGGGCTGGTCCGGCGGGATCGTGGCCGTCGCCAGCGTCTTGAAGAGCAGGCAGGGGATGGCGAGAACGAAGACGAAGTCGGAGAGGCCCTCGCCCGTGGTTTCCCGCAGCAGCTTCAGCCAGCGCGCGCCATAGCCGATCGCGATCAGGCCGAAGACGGGCAGGACGATGAGGAAGGACGATAGCATCTGGCCCGCCGGCAGGGGAACGCGGTTCAGCGCAATTGCGCGGTCTGGCCTCCGGCCTTTTCGATCAGGCCCAGGACTTCGTCGCGCTGTCGCTTGAACTCGACCAACGCCTTGCCGTCGAGCTCGCGGCCGCGCGGCACCTTGATCTTCATCGGGTTGACGAAGTTGCCGTTGACCAGGACCTCATAGTGCAGATGGGGCCCGGTGGAGAGGCCGGTACTGCCGAGGAAGCCGATTACCTGGCCCTGGCGGACCTTGACGCCCGGCGCGATACCCTTGGCAAAGGCCGACTGGTGCGAATAGGAGGTAACGTAGCCGTTGGCGTGCTGGATCTCGATGCGCCGGCCATAGCCTGAATCCCATTCCGCCTTGATGATCGTGCCGTTACCGGCAGCCAGGATCGGCGTGCCGATCTTGTTGGCCCAGTCGATGCCGGTATGCATCTTCGAATAGCGCATGATCGGATGGTAGCGCATGCCGAAACCCGAGCGCATCTCGCCCTCGCTGATCGGCTTGCGCAGCAGGAACTTCTTCAGCGAGCGCCCGTCGCTGTCGAAATAGTCGATCAGCCCGTCCTCGGGCGCCTGATAGCGGAAGACCTGGCGCGTCTCGCCGTTGACGGTGAGGCTCGCCGAGAGGATCTCGGCGCGCTCGCCGCCGTCATCGTCGTCGGTGAAGATGACTTCGAGATTGTCGCCGCCGCGCACCCGCTGCTGGAAGTCGAGATCATAGGAGAAGATCCGGACGAGCTCGTCGATCAGCGGACGCGGCAGGTCATGGCGCAACCCGGTCTCGTAGAGGCTCTCATAAAGCCGCGCGCCGGTGCCGCCCTCCTCTTCCTCTTCGCTCTCGTCGTCCTGCGCGCTGACCTGCGACTTCTGCGAAGGCCCGGTCGTCTCGGCTCGCGGCAGGGAGACCGGAACGAACAGGCCCTTGTCGTTGACGGCGACGGCGGCGGAGGGGCGGCCATTGTCGAGCAGGGCGACGCGGACGATCTGGCGCGGGTCGCCGGGGCGCGGGCCGGGAGCGAACAAGGCCTGCAGCACCTGCCCTTCCGGCAATGCGGCGACCTTCACGCGGCCGTCGAAGGCCTTCATCATCGAGACGATCTGGTCGCGGCTGGCGCCGGCATTGCGCACCACCGTCTCGAAATTCTCGCCGCGGCGGGTGATCAGCAGCTTCTCCTCGACCTGCGGTTCGCGCGTGGCGGCCATCGGAGTCTTCGGTGCGTTGGTGACGTTCTCCGGGACGACACGGACCTCGATGCCCGAGAAGGAGGTGTCGGTGGCGGGAGCGTAGGACAGGAGATTACCAGCGGCGCCTGCAGCCTGGCTGCCCTGGGCCAAGGTGCGGCTCAGCATCAGCTGAGGCGGGATCGGCAAGGCGGCGCGACGATCGGCGGCGGCGAGGTTGGCGCGCTCCTCCTCCATCTGGTTGACGACGTCGGCGTCGGTGAGATTGGCCTTGCCAGGCACGATCGGCATGTCGGCGAGATCACGCTTGGTGATCGAGACGTCGGCATCAGCCATTTCGGTGACCGGCTCGGCATAGCGCTCGCCGCTGGGGGCACCCTCGGCGAAGAGCCGCAGCGGATTGAAGGGCGGGATGTTGGCGGCATAGACGCCGCTGGTCAGCGACAGATTGGTCGAGAGCCGCACGAACGGGCGTACCCGGATGACCTCGCGATCGCCGATGCGCTGGGACATCGGCGCGCGCACGCTGTGCCGCGCCGAGGCGATCGGTTGCTCGGCGACGAGCTTGTCGCCCTTGCGGGCGCCGCCGCCGGCCGAGGTGGTCTGATGCGGGGTGACGGGTTCGGGGCGCTCGGCGAAGCTGGTGTCGCCGCGCACTGCGACGAGGATGGCGCCGCCGAGCAGCGCCGCGCCGCAGGAGCCGACGAGCAGGCAGGCGGCGAGCCAGCGCAGCGAGACGCCGCGACGATCCATGCCGGCGGGCGAGGCGCCGGCCGGGGTGATCGGCGGCTCGATCCCGAGGTCGACGAGCAATGCCGTCGCTTCCGGCGTCAGCGGCTCATGCGGCGCTCTGAAATCCGGAGGGGCGTTCATCGGGCGTCTGGCGAATCCATTGATACGCCCGAGGGCGCCGAGTCGAAGCCGCGGATGGGCCCGATCCCTGTCTTATATAGAGCAGAGACCATGCCCCCGTCCCGCGCGGGAATCAATCTCGGGCTGATCCCGAGGAGACGCCCGCGCGAGCAGCGCGGCTAGTGAGAAAAAAATGCGGCTGTTTGCGGGCGGGCTTCTTCTGGGCGGCCCTGTCGCGCGGCCGAAAAGCGAAAAAGACCGGCAAAACGCCCGGAAATCGCGAGCCGGATAAAAAAATGCGGTCCT
>PNLY01000126.1 GCA_013823325.1 Methylobacterium sp. | reverse complement strand
ACCGCTACCACCCTGACCGCCGCCGCCTTGACCGCCGCCATTATTGCTTGCGGAGCTGCCGCCCGAGCCATCGTTCGAGCCGCCTCCAGCGCCACCGCCAAAGCCGTCACTTCCGTTGCGGCCATTGCCTCCGGCGTTCGAATCGCTGCTCGGCCCACCTGAAGACAGGGCCCCGGTCGTCAGGGGCGGACAAGCCCAGTATTGGCTTCCGCCCTGCTGAACCACGGTGCAGCCGGCGCTGGGTGCGCGCGTGCGCCTGCCGTTGGGGGCGAAGACATTGTAGTATTGGACATTGCCAGCCGCGGCGCCCTGCGGTGCTGTAGCCGTGGCGCTGATCGACGCAGTGGCGAGCGGCGGGCAGGCCCACAGCTGGTCGCGCTCGGACTGCACGATGACGCAGTCCCGGCTCGGCGCCCGCGTCCTGCGGCCGGTCGGCGACACCGCGTTGTAGTACCGCACGCCGCCTGCATCCGAGGCGCTTGAGCCGGATCCGGATGCACTCGCGCGAAACGGGTTGTCGCGGGCCGCCGAATTGCATTCCCAAAGCCAGTTGTCTCTGATGAGCCTGCGTTCGCAGCCGCTGCGAGGCTGCGGTGTCGGGCGGCCATCGACTGTGAAGCCCTCATGATATTCGGGCCATGGGCCCGCGCCTTGGGCATAAGCAAAGGTCGATGTGGTCGCGAGAAGTCCCGCAATAAAGATCTTGCTCTGCAGGTATCGCATGACGTGCCTCCCGCCCGGGAGGTCTTGCAGCCGCCCAGCGCAAAACGATGTCTTTCGGGATGACGTGTTCAAGGTATTTGGACACAGCCATGCCGGCACGTTGAGCAATAGCATGTGGTATTGACTTGATTTTATTCTATTCGAGTGAAAGCTTTAGGTCGCTCGAACTAATCCGATGGGATTACTGCCGGGCGAGCCGCCGGAAGGAAGGCGAGAGATGATGACGTATTGGAAATGGTTGGTGCCGGCACTGGCGGCATTGCTGCTCGTCCATCCGGCACACGCCCAGATCGGCACGCCGGGCAATGCGCCGCTGACGCCGGACGGCCCGCGCCAGGGTCTGGGGCCGCCGTCGATCTTCGACAATCAGCCCGATATCAGGCTGCATGCGCCGGGTGCCGGCGGCATCCCCGGCGCCGGCCCACCGGTCGACTATGGCGGCACGCCGAGGGGCGCGCCGCGCTCCTCGAACCCGATCTACATGCCGCGCTATGGCTCGGCGAGCGATCCCGCGCTGCGCAGCGTCACCGCAGCCTATTGCAGGACGCAGCGTCGAAGCTGCGCTGCGCCGAGTCGACTTCGGGCGGGTGCGGTCTGCTCTTGCCGCCTGCCGAACGGGGCACGGCTGCGCGGGCGTGTCGCCCGCTAGCCTGCATCAGCGCCGGGCGACTGCCCTGACCACGCCGTTCTTGCCGCCGCCGCCGCAATAGAAGCGGTCGCCGCCTGCCTCCATGCCGGCGATGAAGGTGCCTTCCGGCATGCGCATGGCGTCGAGCACTTCGCCGCTTTCGGGGTCGACCCGGCGGATCTCGCTCTCCTCGTTCTCCCAGGTCGCGTGCCAGAGCTCACCATCGCTCCAGGTCACGCCGGTGACGAAGCGGTTCGACTGCAGCGTGCGCAGCACCTTGCCGGTCTCCGGGTCGATCTGGTGGATCTGGCGCTCGCGATAATGGCCGACCCAGAGCGTGCCCTCAGCCCAGGCGAGGCCTGAATCGGCGCCGCCGGCCGGCGCCGGAATGGTCGAAAGCACCTTCCCACTCTCAGGATCGACCTTCTGGATGCGGTCCTCGGCGATCTGGTAGAGGTGCTTGCCGTCGAAGGCGGTGCCGGCATGGGCGGGAACGTCGAGGCAGCGGACGGTCTGCCCACTCTCCGGATCGAAGGCGTTGAGCTTGTCGCCCGAGGCGAACCAGACATTCCTGCCGTCATAGCTGACGCCGTGCACGGCCTCGATGCCGGGGAAGGGGCCGTATTCGCGGACGATCCTGGCTGTCCTGGTCATGGGGATGTTTCCTCTGTTCGGTTGGACCGTCATGAGGTCTAGCCATCCGGCAGCGGGGCCGGGAGTAACAAGGCTGTCGGGAAACCCGGCACCGGCGGCGTCAGCCAGCGCCGCGCCCGCGCCTTGCCGAAGGACTGGATCTTGCCGGCCCTGGCCAGCGTCTCGAGCGCACGCTGCATGTTGCGCTGGCTCGTGCCGAGCGCCAGCGCCAGCGCCGAACTCGACCAGGCCTCGCCATCGGCGAGCAAGGCGAGCACGTCGGCATGCGCCTCCTCCAGCGGCTGCGCCAGCACCGCGACTTCGCGCGCCCGGTGTGGCTTCAGGGCAAAACCGCGCTGGGTCGCGCTGATCTCGGCGATCCCGTGCAGTTCGGCGCGCAACCGCCCGATCTCGACCCGCAGGCGGACGCGATGCGACTCGTCCGCCTCCTTGGCCCGGAATGCCCGTCTCAGCAGGTCTTCGCGCGAGACATCCGCCGGCCAGGCTTCGGCGAGGGCGCGGGCGAGGGCGAACAGAACCGGGCGGGTGGCGAGTGGCACGACCGTGCCCGCCTCACGCACGGCATTGCGGCAGGCATCGACGACGAAGCCTCCCGAGACGAGCAGAGCCGCGACCTCGTCCAGCAGCAGTGGGCGTTCCGCGTCCCGCACGATCAGGCGCGCTGCCGGCGCGTCCAGCACCTTAGCAGCCGCGTCGACCTCCACCGTGAGCGCCGGAATACGGGCGCGCCCGGCCGCCTCCGCCGCCCGCGCAAATGCCGCGCGAGCCGGCTCCGCCTGCAGCCGCCTGAGCGCGATGCCGCCGATGGCTAGCGCGCGCGCCGCCTCCAGTGCCGGCGGCAGCGGGCTCTCGTCGAAACCGGCGAGCAGGCGCTCGGCCTCGCCGAGCCGGCCGATTAAGAGCAGCCGGCGCACCTCGATGGTGCGGGCATGGGCGGCGTTGAGGCGGTCGCCATCGGCTTCGAGCACGGCGCGGGCCGCATCGAGCGCCTTGGCCGGCCAGCCGAGATCGCGCGAGACCAGCGCGATCTCGGCCTCGGCCAGGATGCAGCGGGCTCGTGCCACCGGCTCTCTGGCGCCGAAGCTCTGACCGGCGCGCTTGAGCAAAACCTTCGCCCTGGCGAGGTCGCCGAGCTGCGCCATGGCGATGCCGCGTAGCGCCAGTGCCGGCGCATCCTCGCGCAGCGCGACGCGGTTGAGCGCGCCGAACGGATCGCCCGCCGCCAGCGCCCGCCCGGCGGCGGTGATCAGCGAATCCATGCCGCACCTTCGAATCCCGCCAAGCTTGTCACTCCCGCTCCTTGTCGCCCTGCCTCTAGTTCATCTCCCCACGACGGCCGGACGGCGCGTCGCTGGCACCGGACAACGAGGAGATCATCATGCCGGACATCCTGCACAGAGTTGGAATCAAGTCTTCCCCCGAGGCGGTCTACAAGGCCTTGGCCACCATCGACGGGCTTTCGCACTGGTGGACCGACGAGACGCGCGGCGACAGTAAGGTCGACGGGGTCATCCATTTCCAGTTCGGCGAGCGCGGCTTCTTCGACATGAAGGTGGTTGCGCTCGAGCCGGCCAAGCGCGTGCTCTGGCAGGTGGTCGACGGGCCTGCCGAATGGATCGGCACGAAGGTCAGCTACGACATCCGACAGGAGGGCGACTATACGATCGTCCTCTTCAAGCACGAGGGCTGGCAGGAGCCGGTCGAATTCATGCATCACTGCAGCACGAAATGGGGCGTGTTCCTGCTCAGTATGAAGTCGCTGGTCGAAACCGGCCGCGGCGCTCCCTACCCGAACGACGTCAAGATCGACGACTGGAACTGAAGCTGCCGAGCCACGCCGGAGCAATGTTCGCACGGCCGCGGCCGCCTGATGGGCTGTCGCGGCCTTTGTCGTTTGCGTGGAAGCTCGGGGCGATCGGCCGGCATCGCGCATCGAAGCAGCCGCCATGTCTGCCATGCATTTTTGCATCTGCTCAGAAACGCGCCACGCAGTGCCACGACGCCTCGTGCTGGCCTATACAGGTCGCAGGCGATCCGCGGATTGGGTCGCACGCAATGATTGTATGGTTCACGAGGAGACGCACATGACGCTCAAAGCCCAGTTCCTGATGGGTGCGGCCTTCGCCGCGGCGCTGCTCGCGGGCGCGCCGGCGCGCGCCGACATCACGATCGGCCTGCTGGCGCCGCTGACCGGCGCCGTCGCCGCCTATGGAGAACAGGTCAAGAACGGCGCCCAGGCCGCCGTCGACGCGATCAACAAGAAGGGCGGCATCGGCGGCGAGAAGGTCGTCCTGAAGCTTGCCGACGATGCCGGCGACCCGAAGCAGGGCGTCTCGGCCGCCAATCTGCTGGTCGGCGACAAGGTCCGCTTCGTCGTCGGCCCGGTGACTTCCGGCGTCGCCATGGCGGCCTCCGACGTCTTCGCCGAGAGCGGCGTGCTGATGGTGACGCCGACCGCCACCTCGCCGGCTCTGACCAATCGCGGCCTCAGCAACGTCTTCCGGACCTGCGGCCGTGACGACCAGCAGGCCGAAGTCGCGGCCGCCTATGTCCTGAAGAACCTGAAGGGCAAGAAGGTCGCGATCGTCCACGACAAGGGCACTTATGGCAAAGGCCTCGCCGATTCCTTCAAGAAGGGCATCAATGCCGGCGGCATCACCGAGGTCGCCTATCTCACCCTGAACCCGGGCGAGAAGGACCTCGCGGCCGTGATCACCCGCCTGAAGTCCGCCAATGCCGAGCTGATCTATTTCGGTGGCTACCACCCCGAGGGCGGCCTGCTCGCCCGCCAGCTGCACGATGCCGGCGTCAAGGCGACGATCATCGGCGGCGAGGGTCTCTCCAACACCGAGCTCTGGGCGATCGGTGGCGACACCGCGGCCGGCACGCTCTTCACCAACGCGACCGACGCGCTGAAGAACCCGGCCTCGGCCGAGGCTGTGGCGGTGCTGAAGGAGAAGGGCATTCCGCCCGAGGCCTTCACGCTCAACGCCTATGCCGCCGTCGAGGTGCTCAAGGCCGGCATCGAGAAGGTCGGCAAGGACGCCAAGGCCGATGCGGTCGCCAAGGCCCTGAAGGCCGGCCTCGAGGTCAAGACCGCGATCGGCACCCTGACCTATGGCAAGACCGGCGACCTGAGCTCGCCGAGCTTCTCCATGTACAAGTGGGAAGCCGGCAAGATCGTCGCGGCCGACTGACGCGCGCTTCGAGACGCAAGGGAAGGGGCCTGCGCTGCGCCGCGGGCCCTTTCTCGTTTGGGCTCAGCAATGCTGCTGCTCTCCTGAACGCGCCGTTCGGGAACCGTTCAGGCGCTGGGCCGTTCAGTCCGGCGACCCAACGGGATCTGCCCATGCCAGCCGCCGACGCATTCACCGCCACGCCGTCTTTCGCCAAGCCGTCCCTGATCGCGATTCGGCGCGAGGCGGATGGCTATGGCATCCGTTTCGGCCTGAACGAGGCCGAGGATGCGCAGATGCCGGGACCGGTCTTCCCGACGCTCGACGAGGCGATGGCCTGGATCGAGCGCGTCGACCGCGCCCGCGACCAGTGAAATGGCCCGGATCGGCGCAATCTGCAGGATGTCTGTCGATCGCTTGTCCTGATGGCTTGTCAAAGCGGGTCGCGATCGGGCATAGAGCCTTCCAACGGAGACGTGGCCGAGAGGCTGAAGGCACTCGTTTGCTAAATGAGCATACCCCACAAGGGTATCGAGGGTTCGAATCCCTCCGTCTCCGCCATCACTACCAAGCCATTGATTTTATTGGTGAATACACCGTCGGATCGGGGGCGTGCCCATCCGTGTACTTGGACGCACGCAACGTACCTTACCTCTCGCCGGAGTGGCTGGCGATTCCAGGTCAGGATTCCCCGCGACCTTGAAGGCCTCTTTGGCCGTTCACCGCCGCGCCTGAATATCGGCCCGCTCGGCAGGGGATACGCGGTCCGTACCGCGCGTTTACTGGCGGGTCATGCCGGGCCTGTATTCCTCGCCTGTCCTACGACCGCGCCTCCTTTCGCGGGCACGACACGCGGCGCGCGATCCTGCCGCAGGGCCAGGAATTCCAGCTCACCGTCTTCGCCCAAGGCGAGACTATCGCGAAAGACGACCGCTTCCTCCCCGCGATCGGAACGCTAGTCGCAACCGAGCTCTCGGCCCCGGCGTAGGACCGCAAATGATGCCGCCTGCAGCTCTGGAGTGACTGGTGCCTAGTCGACGCCGGCCTGCAGACGCAAGGCTGCTCGGACCCGACTTCTTCAACGATATCGGCGCGTTTGAGGCTTTAGGGCGCTCTCTGCTTTGCGGGAGCGGAGAATGCGCCCGCTGAGCAGCCTGCTCCACAACGGGAGCCAGCCTCAGGTCTGGTAACTCGCTTTTCGGCCGGACAGTGCCGTCGATGTCGTACCTGACATAGGGCTTTCTCGCCTGGGCTGGATCATCAGCGATGCCAGTACGCGGGCGCAGCCGGCGAACCGGCATTGATGGGGACCGAACATTTGCCGATCTGATCACGCACCGGACGAGTTCTCCAGCGTGCGTCTCCGCAGCGGCGAAAAGCTCCCGTCCTGACCGCCTTGACAGATAGACAGTTCCGCACATAGCCTTCTTCTAAATCGTGTTAGATAACAATACAGGGATGGAAAAGCTGTGGTGAAGCGTGCGCTTCCGCACGGGCGAGCCAGTCGCCGGCCCACCAGCGCCGAGGTCGCCGCGCTCGCCGGCGTCTCGCGAACCACCGTCTCGCTCGTCCTCAATGATCGCGGTGGAGAGCTCGGCATATCCGCCGAGACGCGGGCGCGCGTCGCCGATGCCGCCGCCCGGCTGAGCTATCAGCCGAGCCATGCCGCGCGCTCGCTGCGGCGTTGGCGCACCAATGTGATCGCGCTGCTGCTCTATACGCTGGACAGCTTCTATAACGCCGAGATCATCGGCGCCGCCCATGCCGCTGCCCTCGAGCGCGGCTACTCGCTCAACATCATGTCGGCGAAGTTCGACGAGGTGCAGCGGCGGGCCTACTCGCTGCTTTCGGGCGGCGTCGCAGACGGCGTCATCGTCGCCGCTCCCCCGGCCGATTTTGCGGCTGACCTCAAGAAACTCGCTGAGAACGGCATGCCGATCGTGGTGATGCAGCACCACAGCCCCGACCCGGCGCTCCAGGCGGTGCGCGTCGACCTGGAGCGGGGCGGCTATGTCGCGACCCGGCATCTGATCGATCTCGGCCACCGCCGCATCGCCCATATCGGCAGCGCCTCGCAGCGTCTGTTGAAGCGTCGCGAGCGCTCGGACGGCTATTTGCAGGCGCTGCAGGACGCCGGTATCGCAGCCGACCCTCGGCTCATCGCAATGGCGGAGCCGAGCCTCGCCGGCGGCTTTTCGGCAATGCAGGAGCTGCTGGCGCAGGACGAACGCCCGAGCGCCGTCTTCGTCTACAGCGACCAGATGGCGGTCGGCGCGCTGCACGCGCTGCGCAAGCATGGTGTGCGCGTGCCGGAGGAGATGGCGGTCGTCGGCTTCGACGGCATCGCGCTCGGTGGCTTTGTCACGCCGGAGCTCACCACGGTGGACTATTCCCGCGCCGATATCGGCCGGCTCGCCGTCGAGGCGGTGATCAGCCGGCTGGAGGGCGAGGCCGAGCCGCTGCGCGAGCAGGTTCTGCCGGTGCGCCTGCTGGTGCGCGAATCCTGCGGCGGCGTCCGTACCGTCTCGGACGGGGAGGGAGCCTGAGCCAGCCACCGCCTTCCAACGATAAAAAAGTCCAAGGGAGATCGAAACAATGGCGACCATCACCAAGCGCAGTTTCCTCAAGACCAGCCTGTGCGCCGGCATCGGGGCGGGAGTGGGCATGTATTGGGGCGCCGCGAACGCCCAGAAGGCAGCTTCGCTGACCATGACCTCCTGGGGTTCGCCCGCCGAGATCGCCGCCTTCAACGCGCAGATCGAGCGGTACAAGGCCCGCAATCCCAACGTCGCCATCAAGCTGGAGGTGGTTCCAAGCGGCCAGTATTACCAGCAGCTCGACACCCGTTTCGCCGGCAAGCAGGCGCCGGACATCTTCCGCGCCCAGTATCAGCGGATCGGGCGCTATGGGCAGAGCGGCGCGGCGATCGACCTGTCGCAATATCTCGACGCCGGCTTCGGCCAGGACTTCCTGCCTTCGGTTTGGCGCGCCTCGACCATCAAGGGCAAGCCGCATGCGCTGCCGCATCACACCGACACCTTCGCGCTGTTCTACAACGCCGAGATCTTCGAGGCCTGCGGCATCGAGGCGCCCAAAAGCCTCGACAAGAGCTGGACCTGGCAGGAGTTCATCGGCGCCGCGAAGCTGGCCAAGGAGAAGGCCGGGCTGAACTACGCCTTCGCGATGAACTGGCAGAATTCGAACGCCTATCGCTGGCTGATGTATCTCTACCAGCATGGCGGCCAGCTGCTCGACAACGAGCTCAAGGGCCCGCAGATCAACACCAAGGAGGCGGCCGAGACTGTCGCCTGGACCCAGAGCTGGTTCAAGGACGGGCTCGTCCCGCCGAACACCTCCCTCAAGAGTTCCGAGCCGGTGCAGAATCTGTTCGCCACCGGCAAGATCGCCATGCTGCTCCACGGCGACTGGCAGATCCCCTTCATCCAGGAGCAGGCCAGGTTCAAATGGGGCGTCACTTATCTGCCGCGCGACGTGGCAATGGCGGCCGATCTCGGCGGCAATGCCCTGGCGGTCTCGCGCGACAGCAAGAGCCCGGACGTCGCGGCCGACTTCGTCAAGTTCATGGTCGCGGAGGAGGCGATGCGCGAGTTCGTCACCAAGGCGCAGTTCCTGCCGGTGCGAAAATCGCTGAAGGAGAAGGGCCTCGTCTACGACATCCGCAACGAGGAGATGAAGGTCTTCCTCGAACAGTCGGCGACCGTGCCGGAGCATCTCGTCAGCACCATCGTCCTGCCGACCTGGGATCGCTTCAACGCCAAGCTCGCCGACGAGCTTGAACTTGCCTTCACCTCCGGCCAGTCGCCAACTGCGACCGTCGCGAACATCGAGAAGCACGTGCGCTCGACGCTGCTGGTCTGATGGCGGCGGTGATGGCCATCGCGGAAAACCTGAGAGGGCCGGCGGTCGGCCGGCCCTCGGCGGCCGATGCGCGGCGCTACTGGCTGCAGGCGAAACGCAGCCAGCTGACGCCCTACCTGTTCATCGCCCCGAACATGGCGCTGTTCTCTGTCTTCGTCTTCTTCCCGCTGCTCTATGCGTTCTACATCAGCCTGCGGGAATGGAGCCTGATCGATACGCCGCGCTATATCGGGCTGGAGAACTATGCTCGCCTCGCGAGCGACACGCTGTTCTGGCAGTCGCTGAGCAATACCGCGGTCTACTCGATCGCCACGGTCCCGATGAGCCTCGCCATCGGCCTGGTGCTGGCGCTCGCCCTCAACCGCGACCTTTACGGCCGCACCATCCTGCGCAGCGTCTTCTTCCTGCCGGTCGTGATCTCCAATGTGGCGACGGCGGTGATCGCGGCGTGGCTCTTCAACGACAATTACGGCGTGATCAACGCGCTGCTCCAACAGGTCGGGATCGGGCCGGTCGCCTGGCTGTCCTCGCCGCGCTGGGCACTGTTCTCGCTGGTCGTCACCTCGCTCTGGGTCCGCATCGGCTTCTGCATGGTGGTCTATCTCGCCGCGCTGCAGTCGATCTCGCCGACCTATTACGATGCCGCGCAGATGGACGGCGCCAGCCGCTGGCAGCAGTTCCGCTTCGTCACTTGGCCGCTGCTGCGGCCGGCCACTTTCCTGCTGCTGATTCTCGGCGTGATCCACTCCTTCCAGGTCTTCGACCTGATCTACGTGATGACCGGCGGCGGCCCCGGTTTCTCGACGACGATGATCGTCCAGTACATCTACCAGGCTGCCTTCGTCGGGTCCGAGATGGGCTATGCCAGCGCCATGGGCATGGTCCTGTTCGTGATGATCCTGATCTTCACCCTGCTGCAATGGCGAGTGAATCGCCGGGTCGAGGACGTGGCATGAGGGCGCCTTCATGATCGCGGGAACCAGCCGCAGCGCCCTGTCAGGGCGCCTCGAGACCACGAGCATCTGGCTGCTCCTCGTCGCGGGGGCCGGGGTCATGTTCTTCCCGGTCTACTGGATGTTCGCGACCGCCGTGCGGCCGAAGGACGAAGTCTTCAGCGGCGCCGCCGGCCTGATCCCGTCGAGCTTCGTCTGGCAGAACTTCGCCGATGCGATCGGGCGCGTGCCGTTCCTGAGCTGGACGGCGAATTCGCTGATCATCACCGTATTCGCGGTGGTGATCACCGTGACGATCAACCTGCTCTGCGGCTATGCCTTCGCCAAATTCCGCTTCGCCGGCCGCGACATCCTCTTCCTCGCCGTGCTGTCGGCGCTGATGATCCCGTTCCAGGTCATCATCGTGCCGCTCTTCCTGGTGGTCTCCGAGCTCGGCCTGCTCAGCGACTACTGGGGCGTCATCCTGCCGCGCGCAGCCGAGGCCTTCGGCATCTTCATGGTGCGCCAGTTCATGGTCTCGATCCCCGACGAATTGCTCGAAGCGGCCCGCATCGACGGTGCCAGCGAGCTGAAGATCTTCTTCAAGATCGTCGTGCCGCTGTCGAAGCCGATCATCGCCGTGCTGGTGATCTTCACCTTCATGTGGCGCTGGAACGATTTTGCCCTGCCGCTGATCGTGATGATGAAGCACGAGATGTACACCGTGCAGCTCGGCCTCAACCTGCTGCGTGGCCAGTTCAACACGGAATGGTCGATGATCATGGCGATCGCGCTGCTCTCTCTGGTGCCGATGCTGATCATCTTCACCTTCTTCCAGCGCTATTTCGTCCAGGGCATCTCCGGCTCCGGCCTCAAGTAACCGCTCGCGCAAGAGCGCGGGCCGACCCGTTTCGACGTTTCGAGAAGGACAATACCGTGGTCAAGATCGCCATGATGGGCGCGGGCAGCGCCGTCTTCGTCAAGAACCTGCTGACCGACATCCTGAACTTCACCGAGCTCGGGCGCGTGGTGATCTCGCTGCACGACATCGATCCCGAGCGGCTCGAGACCGGCGGCATGATGGCGCGCTGGACGGCGCAGCAATTCGGCGCCGATGCGGTCGTCGAGGAACATCTCGACCGTCGCCGCGCGCTGGAGGGCTGCGACTTCGTCATCAACATGGTCCAGATCGGCATGCACGAGGCGACGCTGCTCGATTTCGACATACCCCGGAAATACGGGCTGAAGCAGACCATCGCCGATACGGTCGGCATCGGCGGCATCTTCCGCGGCTTGCGCACCATCCCCTTCATGCTCGATCTCGTCGCCGACATGCGCGAGCTCTGCCCCGACGCGGTGCTGCTGAACTACACCAACCCGATGAGCATCCTGACCTGGGCGGTCTACAAGGCCTTTCCGGAGCAGCGCGTCGTCGGCCTCTGTCACAACGTCCAGCACACGGCCCGCGATCTTGCGAGCTATCTCGGCGTCGAGCAGTCGAGGCTGAGCTATGATTGTGCCGGCATCAACCACATGACCTGGTTCCTCAAGCTCCAGATCGACGGCAAGGACGCCTATCCGGCGCTGCGCCGGGCGATGGCCGATCCGGAGATCTACGCCAGGGACAAGGTCCGCTTCGAGCTGATGCGGACGCTGGGCTGGTTCGTCAGCGAATCCAGCGAGCACAATGCCGAGTACACCCCGTATTTCCTGCGCCGCGACGACCAGATCGCCGAATACGACGTTCCGGTCGACGAATATGTCCGGCGCAGTATCCGCAATCTCGGCCGTTACACCGAGACGCGGCGCAAGCTCCTGGCCGGCGAGGACTTCCCGCTGGAGCGCAGCGACGAGTATGGCTCCCTGATCATCCGCGCCATGGTCACGGGCGAGCCGACGGTGATCTACGGCAACGTCGAGAACACCAGGCTGATCGACAACCTGCCCGAGGGCTGCTGCGTCGAGGTGCCGGTCATCGTCGACCGCAACGGCCTGCGCCCCTGCCATGCCGGGACGCTGCCGCCGGAACTGGCGGCGCATTGCGCACCCCATGTCTTCGTCCAGGACCTGACCGTGCGCGCCGCGCTCGACGGCGATCGCGAGCGCGTCCACCGCGCCGCGGCGCTCGACCGCCATGCAGCGAGTGTGCTGTCGCTGCAGGAGACGAGGCGCATGGTCGACGAGCTCATCGCCGCCCATGGCGACGCCCTGCCGAAATGGAAGGACGCGGCCTGATCGTCGCTGATCACCCTCCCCGAAAGGGGGCGTGCCAATGCCGCCGATCGGCCTGGGCAAGATCGTCCGCGATCGGCACGTTCGGCCAACGCGCTGACGGGAACTTGTAGGCGCTGGATGCTGAGCGAGCCGAGCCGCTGATGTCATGGGCGACACGGCCGCAGCTGCATCCCGGTCCCGTGACGGAGCGAGCGTCACGACTGGTCGGTATCCTGCCTGCCGTCGACCTCCGACAAGGCGCTCGCCCGCTTCAATGCGAGCTGGATGGAGCTTTTCACGCTCTATGCGGATGGCGAGGGCATCCGCGCGCTCTTCCTGGTGCATCTGTCGGATGTCGCGAGGGACGGTTCGTCCATGCAGGAGCATGTGGACGAAGCTTTTCTGGAGAGCTGCGTCGCGAGGCCCGAAGACGTCAGCTATTTCGTGCCGGGCGGCGCGGATATGTTCGGCATCACTGTGCGGGGCCCAGCCTCGATCCGCGGTTTCCTTGCTGCACCCGGGGTCCTGCGCGCCATCCGGACCTTCAATCTGACGCATATGAACCGGGGGCGGAACGCCTACCAGGCGAGCCATTGCTACAGTCTCGCGGATTGCATGCTGCAAGGGTGAGCAGCCTTCCGACCGGGTTCCGTCTTTGCGTACGCCGGGCGATCGTCAGCCGTCGGTGCAGGCGCTGAGCTTGCCTGTCAGGCCCTGATGGCCATGCTCGAACGTCGCGCGCGTCCCTTCGCCGTCACGGACGATCCTGACGACGTAGATGCTGTCGAAATCGCTGCCCGGCCATTTGCCGACCTGGCGAGGATCGCCGCCATTGTGGTCGAGCAGGTCGCGCGCCAGCTTGACCAGCTGCTTGTGCTCCCATGCGACGAGGAGGGTGGCTCCGCGATAGCCCGGCGATTCCAGCGCCTCTTCGAGCTTGCCGATCTGCTTGTAACCGAAGCGTGTCTCGACCGGCAGGCCCGTCGCCTTGGACAGCGGCGTGATCGTCTCCAGCGGGCGCAGATAGGGATATTTGATCCCTTCGTCCTTCTTCTGCCGATCGGGGTCGGGCGCGAAGATCGCGTCGAAGCGGCCGAACTGCCTCGCCAGCACCGGCGGCAACGCCTCGGCACGGTTCAATCCCCGGCAATCGAGCCGGCCCAGCCCGCCGGGCGGCTTTTCGCCATGCCGGATCAGGACGATCGTTTGCGTGACCGGTGCCGCAAAGACGGGACCGCTGGCCGCTTCCCCGAAGACGAGTGCGGCCAGCATAACTACTGACCTCGCTCCACATGCTCTTTGGCGCTGCATCGCGGTCATCACTCCCTGTGAGGCCGACCGGCCGCTCGATAATCTACCCAGTCGTCGAGGATCCCGGCAAACTTGCGGCGCACGGCGCTGAGCCCAGAGCAGCCGACGCGGATGTTGCTTGGTTGGGGCTGCAAACGGACATGGCCCGGGGCTGGCCCGGGCCATGGGAGAGGGCTTCGCAATTTGGCGCAGTCACTCGGCCGGGGTGAGGAGGGGCTCGTCGAGCAGATCCGGCAGCTTGCCGCTGAGGGCCGCCTGGAGCTGCTCCTGGTCAAGCTCGCCCTCCCAGCGCGCCACCACGATGGTCGCGACGGCGTTGCCGATGAAGTTGGTGACGGCGCGGCACTCCGACATGAAGCGGTCGATGCCGAGGATCAGCGCCATGCCCGCGACCGGCACGGCCGGGACGACGGAGAGCGTGGCGGCGAGCGTGATGAAGCCGGCGCCGGTGATGCCGGCCGC
>PNLY01000125.1 GCA_013823325.1 Methylobacterium sp. | reverse complement strand
CGAAGTAGGGCGCCCGCTTTCCTGAGCGCAGGAAACTCGACGCAGAACCCCTCTCCTGGAAGGAGAGGGGCAGGGGTGAGGTGTTCGGACTGAAAACGCTGGCCTGAACCCGACCGGGCGGTGAGCGCTCACGGAACTGGTCACACGGCCTACACCTCGCCCTGCCCTCTCCTTACAGGAGAGGGTTCCCCGCGGACTGCACCGCAGACGATTGACTTCCCCGCCCTCCTGCGCTTCTCATCGCCGCAGAGCGCATGGGGCGCCACCAGTCCGCGGCAAGGGAGCCTGCTCCCACCCATACTAAGCGACGACATCGCATCATCGCTTTCTTCCGGCCTGTCGAGCGGACATCAGGCTGATCCCGGAAGGAAGACCCATGTCTGACGCGACCCGCGAACTCACGCCCCGTTCCAATCTCGAAACGATCCGCCGCCAGGCCAAGCGCTGGCTGAAGGAGATCGAGGCTGGCGACACCGAAGCCCTTGCCCGTTTCCGCAGGCTGATCCCGAACCATGCCGGCGCGCCGAAGCTGCGCGAGGTCCAGCACGCGCTCGCTCGCGACTATGGCCTCGCCAACTGGGCGGCGTTGAAGCAGGAGCTCGCTGCGCGCGAGGTCGCAGCCCGCGGCCATGCCGCGCTGGTCGCGCTGTTCCTGGAGAAGTCGGCGCTGCGCTACGGCGTCAGGCCCGGCACGCAGAGCTGGGGCGGGTACGAGGCCGACCGGCCGGCGCGCGGCGCACTGGCGCAACGCCTGCTCGAACGTCATCCGGAGATCGTCCGCGACAGCATCCACACCGCCATCGCCGCACATGATCTCGATGCCGTCAGCACCTTCCTGCGCAAGGATGCCGCGCTCGCGGACAAGCCGAGCGGGTTCGACGGCTGGACGCCGCTCGTCCGCCTCGCCTTCACCCGCCTGCCGAACGAGGCGCTGTCACGCAACGCTGTTGCGATCGCGCAGCTCCTGCTCGACCAAGGCGCCGATCCGAATGCGCTGTGGAGTGACGGCACCAATCATTTCACCCCGCTGACCGGCGTCATCGGCGGCGGCGAGAGCAATCAGCCGCCGCATCCGCAGGCGCAGGCGTTGGCACGGCTCCTGATCGCGCGCGGTGCCGACCCTGTGAATGGCCAGGCGCTCTACAACTCCTCGCTCGGCGCGGATGACGTCACCTGGCTCGATCTGCTCTGGAGCGAGACGCAGAAGCGCAGCGAAACCCGGCGCTGGCATGAGCCCGTCCGCGAACTGCCGGCATCACCGCTCGACTACCTGCTCGGCAACGCCGTGCCGCGCCAGCCCAAGCGCGCCGCCTGGCTCCTCGCCCATGGCGCGAGCGCCCAGGCGCTCAATGCCTATTCAAAGCAGAGCCTGGTCAAGCAGGCCATGCTCGACGGCCGCAGCGATCTGGTCCGCCTGTTGATCGACAATGGCGCGAGTCCCATCAAGCTCGATTGGCAGGAGGCCTTCACCGCCGTGGTGGCACGTGGCGACGAGCCCGAGGCGCGCCAGCTGCTGGCCGGCAATCCGCAGTTCCTGCGCGATCCGGCGCCGCTCTTTGTCGCGATCCGGCAGGGCAAGCCGCAGATCGCAGCGCTGGCACTCCGGCTTGGCGTCTCGCCGGATGCGCAGACCCATGACGGCGTCCGCGCGCTGCACGAGGCGGCGGGGAGCGATGCGATCGGGATCGTCGCGCTGCTGGTCGAGGCTGGCGCTGAGATCGATCCGATCGAGCGCCGCTTTGGCTCGACACCACTCGGCTGGGCGCGCCACCAGGGCGCCAGCGCCGCGCAGATCTATCTGGCTTCGCGCAGCAGCGATATTCAGGCTCTGTGCGAGGCCGCCGAGATCGAGCGGCTGGAAGCACTCTTCGCGGAGGAGCCTGCGCTCGCCAACGCGCCGGCACGCTCAGGCGAGCCGCCGCTGTTCTGCCTGCCCGACGACACCAGCGCCTGCGATCTCGTCGAGTTCCTGCTGGCGGCGGGGGCCGATCCGACGGCACGCAACGGCAAAGGGCTGACGCCGGCACAGGCCGCGCGCAAGCGGGGGCTGCTGGATACCGCGGCGCTGCTGGAAGCCCTCCTTGTCCGCTCGGGGGAGAAGGTCCCGGCAGGGGGATGAGGGCAGCCTGACTGGTGCGAGCCGGACAGGTCGAGACTATCCTTCCCTCATCCGTCAGCGTTTCGCGCTGCCACCTTCTCCCCCGAGGGGAGAAGGATATTACGCCGCCTCCAGCCCGAATTGGAGCGCCGCGAGGCGCGCATAGAGCCCGCCCTTGGCGACGAGGGCGGCGTGGGTGCCTTCCTCGACCACGCGGCCGTCCTCCATCACCAGGATGCGGTCGGCGGAGAGGATCGTCGCGAGGCGGTGAGCCACCACCAGCGTGGTCCGGCCCTGCATCAGGCGGTCGAGCGCATCCTGCACGGCGCGCTCGCTTTCCGAATCGAGCGCCGAGGTCGCCTCGTCCAGCAATAGGATCGGCGCGTCCTTCAACACGGCGCGGGCGATGGCGAGGCGCTGGCGCTGGCCGCCCGAGAGCGTGACGCCGCGCTCGCCGATGATGGTGTCGTAACCATCAGGCAGCGCCCGGATGAAGCCGTCGGCGGCGGCGAGCTGGGCGGCGTCCTCGATCTCGGCCCGGCTCGCCTCGGGGCGGCCATAGGCGATGTTGTCGGCGACCGAGACGCCGAACACGGTCGGCTCCTGCGGCACCAGCGCGAAGCGGCTGCGCCAGTCGGTCGGGTCGGCCTCCGGCCCGGCGACGCCATCGACGACGACGCGACCGGCGAAGGGATCGTAGAAGCGCAGCGCCAGCTGCAGCACCGTGCTCTTGCCGGCGCCGGAGGGGCCGACCAGCGCGACCCGCTCGCCCGGCTTGATCGCAAGGTCGAGATCGGCGAGGGCAAGATTGCTCCGCCCGGGATAGCGGAAGGAGACGCCTTCGAAGGAAAGCGCCCCGACCGGCGGTGTCGGCAGCGCCTTGGGATGGGGCGGCGCGGCGATGGCGGGCTTGGTTGCGAGGATCTCGCCGAGCCTACCGGCGGCGCCGGCCGCGGCCGAGATGTCGCCATAGACCTCGGAGAGCTGGCCGAGCGAGCTTGCCGCCAGCACGGCATAGAGCACGAATTGCGACAGGCGCCCGCCGCTCATCCGCCCGGCGAAGACCTCGGTCGCGCCGACCCAGAGCACCAGCACGACGCTGGCCGAGACCAGGAAGATCGCGATGCCCGAGAGCCAGGCGCGCGAGCGCGTGGCATCGCGCGAGGCGGCATAGGCGCCGTCCGAGGCGCCCTGGAAGCGCGCCGTCGTGGCGCCCTCGGCGCCGAAGGACTGCATGGTCCGGATCGCGCCGATCGCCTCGGAGGCGAAGGCCGAGGCGTCGGCGAGGCGGTCCTGCGCTGCTCTGGCGCGCTTGCGCACGCTGCGACCGGAGAAGACCAATGGCAGCACGACCAGCGGAATCGCGCCGATCACGATCGCAGAGAGCTGCGGGCTGGTGAAGATCATCAGCGCCAGCGCGCCGAGGAACATGATGGCGTTGCGCAGGGCGATCGAGGCGGTCGAGGCGAAGGTCGACTTGATCTGGGTGGTGTCGGCGGTCAGGCGCGAAACCAGGTCACCGGCCCGGCTGGCGTCGAAGAAGGCCGGCTCGAGCCGGGTGAGATGCGCGAAGACGTCGGCACGCAGCTGCGAGACGACGCGCTCGCCGACCGTCATCACCAGGTAGAATCGGAACGAGCTCGCCAGCGCCAGCACGGCGACGACGCCGATCAGCAGCGCGAAATAGGAGTTCGCCAGCTGTTGCTCGCCGCCGGAGAAGCCGACATCGATGACGCGCCGAACCGCCATCGGCAGCGCCAGCGTCGCCAGCGAAGCGACGATCAATGCGACCAGCGCCAGCGCGATCCGCTGCTTCTGCGCCAGCGCATAGGGCCAGAACGAGCGCAGTGCCTTGAAATCCGGCCGGGCCTTTTGGTCTTCGTTGTTCTCGTTCGCCACGCTTACCTATCCCGAAAAGCTTGCACCGTCGCCGCGGCTGCGCTATGGGCAGCCCACTTCACGACAGGCTCATACGAATTGTTCGAAGAGCCGGCGATGCGCGCCGAGTTCCGGCCGCCCGCTTTTCGAATTGAGGATTTCGCCATGAAGACCGGCATTCATCCCGACTACCACACCATCAAGGTCGTCATGACCGATGGCACCGAATACTTCACGCGTTCGACGCTGGGCAAGGAGGGCGACACCCTCAACCTCGACATCGACCCGAAGACCCACCCGGCCTGGACCGGCGGCACCCAGCACATGCTGGACCGCGGCGGCCGCGTCTCGCGCTTCAACTCGCGTTTCGGCGCGCTCGGCGCCCTCGGCAAGAAGTAATTCGCGCTTTCGCAGCTCTTTCAGGCTGCAGGCCCGACAGAAAAGCCCGGCCTCGCGGCCGGGCTTTTTGCGTTGATGGCGACGATAGGCCGCGGTCGAGCTTGTCGCCATGCTCAGGTCGAGCCTGAACATGACGCGCCGTCTCAGCGCAGCAGGCCGAGCCGGGCCTGCAGGCTCTCGATTTGGCCGCGCACCGGATTCACCGGAGCCGGGCGAACGGCGCCCGACATCTGCGCGTCGAGATTGCGGATGCGCTCCTGCAGGCGGATCGAATGGGCGATCAGATCGCGCAGGCGCTGCGGCAGGCGTGCGGCCTCGGCGCTTGTCGGCTGCAGCATCGGCTCGGCGATGCGCACCTTGTTATGCTCGTTGCGCGCCTGCTCGGCGCTCATCTCGCCCTCGGCGACGGCGCGCTGCACCAGCAGCCAGGAGGCGATCTGCATCAGCCGCGTCGTCAGGCGCATGCTCTCGGTCGCATAGGTCAGCGAGACCTCGCGCGGCAGCGCCGCCGATTCGGCCCGCCCCTCGCCGTCGAGATAGGAGGCGGTGGCTTCGACCAGCCCCATCCCCTCGCGGAACAGCTGCATGAACGCGTCCGACTTGACGAAGCTGCGCGCAAACGGGATCGCGCCATCGTCGGCCTCGGGCCTCAGCATCGTCAAATCGGTCATCCCATGTCTCCAATCGGCACAATGGCGCGCGATCGAGAGACGCGACGCCGGACTGGCCGGGACATCGCAAGGATAACGCCATCGCATTGTCGGCGCCGTGGTAACGTGTCGTTAAGGTTAACGGTGCGATGGTCCGGCCCGGCGACGCCCCGCCCGTGCCCGGAGAACTCGGGCTGCAGACGAAAAAAGAGCCGCCCCGAAGGCGGCTCGAAGGTCAACAGGGAGGCGTCAAACAGAGTGGGCAGGAGCCACTCGACATCCAGACAAACTGGATGATGCGATTCATAATTCGGAATCGTTAAGCGACCGTTAACGCCGCCCGAAAATGCGACAAATTCGAACGATCCTGACGCAATGCGATTGCCTCAGCGTGTCACCGTCAGCTTCAGGCCGAAACGCTCGCTGACGAAGCGCTCGCCGAGCGAATAGCGATAGGTGCCCCCAAGGCTGACGCTGGGTGCGATTTCCCGCTTGATCTCGATACTGTGGCCGCCGAGCACGGTGACCGGCGCCTGCATGGTCACGACGGTCTGCGGCCAGCGCAGCTGGAAAGCGGCGAGCGGCTTGCCGCCATCCTCGCGCAGCCCGATACGGGCGGTGTCCTCTACGGCGATGGCCGGCGTGGCGGCGAGCAAGGCCATGGCGAGCGCAATGAAGCGCATCGTCTTGTCTCCTATCTCAGGAGCAGGCGTGCAGCCGCAGACAGCGTCCTGCTGTCGCTCGGCCTCGTTTCCACCTGCTGTCATTGTCGGAAGCGGCCCCGGCCGAGACGTTCGTCGGCGCGGGCGGGCGGCATTCGGCCGCCTTCTGTCCACGTCCTCAGGATAGGCGCTTCAGCCCGCGCTGCGAAGATGAATATCCGTTCATCTACTGGCGCATCTTGTCGCGTGGCAGGAAGGACTCATCGCGTCCAGAATGGCTGCAACGCTCACGATGACAGTTGACCGCCGCGGTTTCGCCTCAGGCCTTCTTGAAGAAGGAGTCGGCGGCCGAGCGCGAGGCCGACTTCTTCTCGCGCGCTTCCTTCAGCCGCTCGATCTCCGCTTCCAGGAGCACGATGCGCTCGCCGAGCTCGGCGACGGAGAGTTGCGACAGGTCCTGCCCGATCTCATGGGCCCGCTTCGGCGCCGGACGGTCGTCGTCGAGAAATCCAGCCATCATAGCCTCGCCTTGCATCCTCGGAGCGCGGGAGCTTAATCGGACGGGAGCGCCGAGACCACAGGCGAGGAGACACTGCATGACCGCCCTGCCCCAGACCATGACCGCCATCGGTTTCGATGCCCCCGGCGGCCCGGAAGTCCTGAAACCACAGCAGCGCCCGGTGCCGCAGCCCGGTCCCGGCCAGATCCTGGTCCATGTCGCGGTCGCCGGCGTCAACCGGCCCGACGTACTGCAGCGCATGGGTGGCTATGCCCCGCCGCCCGGCGCCTCCGACATTCCCGGATTGGAGATCGCCGGCCGGATCGTCGCCCTCGGCGAAGGCGTCTCGCGCTACGAGATCGGCGACCAGGTCTGCGCGCTCGTCGCCGGCGGCGGCTACGCCGAGTACGCCGTGGTCCATGAGGACAATGCCCTGCCGATTCCCGCCGGGCTGTCGCTGGAGGAAGCCGGCGCCATCCCCGAGACCTATTTCACCGTCTGGACCAATGTCTTCCAGCGCGGCGGACTGAAGAAGGGCGAGAGCTTCATGGTGCACGGCGGCACCTCGGGCATCGGCACCACCGCGATCCAGCTCGCCAAGGCCTTCGGCGCGACGGTCCTGGCAACGGCGGGATCCGACGACAAGTGCGCCGCCTGCCGCGAACTCGGCGCCGATCACGCCATCAACTACCGCACGGAAGATTTCGTCGCGGCGGCGAAGGCTGCGACCGGCGGGCGCGGCGTCAACCTGATCCTCGACATGGTCGGCGGTGACTATATCAACCGCAATTACGACGCTGCCGCCGAGAGCGGCCGCATCGTCCAGATCGCCTTCCTCAACGGCCCCAAGGCCGAGGTCAATTTCAGCCGCCTGATGCTGAAGCGCCTGACCCATACCGGCTCGACGCTGCGCCCGCGCACGATCGCCGAGAAGGCGGCTATCGCGCGCGAGCTCGAAGAGAAGGTCTGGCCGCTGCTGACGGAAGGACGCTGCAAGCCGGTGATCCATGCCCGCTTCCCGCTCGCGCAGGCGGCCGAGGCCCACCGGCTAATGGAGAGCAACGCCCATATCGGCAAGATCGTGCTGACGGTCTGATCCATCGGATTGATTGGACAGCGATCCCGGCTTTGCCTATAAGGCGGCCCATCCTGCTCATCGTCGATGATTTGGATGACCGGCCGGGGCGGCCGGTCGGCGCCTGAGAGCTATTGCCCGCGACATTCCAGGAGACGGCCCGTGTCACAAACGCCGCTGATGCCCAAGGCCACTGCGGTCTGGCTGGTCGAGAACACCTCGCTGACCTTCGAGCAGATCGCCGAGTTCTGCAAACTGCATCCGCTCGAAGTGCGCGGCATCGCCGACGGCGAAGTCGCGGCCGGCATCAAGGGCCTCGACCCGATCACCTCCGGCCAGCTCACTCGCGAGGAGCTCGAGCGCGCCGCCAACAACCCGGCGCACCAGCTCAAGCTGGCCGAGCGCAAGGTCAAGGTGCCGGAGATCAAGCGCACCAAGGGCCCGCGCTACACCCCGGTCTCGAAGCGCCAGGATCGTCCCAACGCGATCCTCTGGCTGCTGCGCAACCATCCCGAACTCAAGGACGCGCAGATCATCCGCCTGATCGGCACGACGAAGACGACGATCGCCCAGATCCGCGACCGCACCCACTGGAACACCCAGCAGCTGCAGCCGATCGACCCGGTTAGCCTCGGCCTGACCTCGCAGATCGACCTCGACTTCGAAGTGGCCCGTGCCGCCAAGGAGCGTCCGGCCATGGTCCTGCAGAATACCGGCTCGACCCTGCTCCCGGCCGAAGAGACCACCGCGCCCGAGCCGGCGCCGGCCTCGCAGCCCTTCGCCGACATGAGCCGGCCGAAGCGGCAGGACGAGGAGAAGATCGACGTCGATTCGGTCTTCGCCAAGCTGAAGCAGCTGAAGCGCCCGGCCGACGAGGACGACGACGGCGGCTACTGAGCCGAACTCGTTCCGGTAACGGCAGGTGCGGCGCGCCTGCCGCGCCCTACGCGCCCGGTTGCTCAGGCAGCCCGGCGCACGCCCCCACTGGCCGGTCCAGCCTCGAGCCGGAAGCCTTGCGCCAGCCGCGCCACAGCCTCGGCTGCCTCGGCCATGCCGCGCCCGGCGGCTGCCGTCCGCTCCGCTGCCTGCGCATTGTCCTGCGTGGCCGCGTCGATCTCGACCAGTGCCCGCTCGATCGCGCCGACGCCCTGCGACTGCTCCGCCGTCGCCTGGCTGATCTCGCCGAAGGCCTGCGCGACCTCCTCGACCTCGCTGGAGATCATGGTGAGGCTGGCGCCGGCCTCGCGCACCAGCTTCACGCCCTCGTCGACATGGACCTTGGTCTCGCTGATCAGCGCCCGGACGTCGCGCGCCGCATCGGCCGATTGCTGGGCGAGCCGGCGGACCTCGGTCGCGACCACGGCGAAGCCGCGCCCGCCCTCGCCCGCCCGCGCCGCCTCGACCGACGCGTTCAGCGCCAGCAGATTGGTCTGGAAGGCGAGCCCGTCCATGACCTCGACGATGTCGACGATCCGGCGCGCCTGCTGGTCGATCTTGTCGATCGCCTCGACCGCGCGTCCCGCCACCGCGACGCCGGCCCCGGCGTCGTCGGCGGTCGAGCGCGCCTTGCGGGCTGCCGTCTGGACGATCTCGGAGGTCTGGCGCACCGTCGCCGCGATCTCCTCGACGACGCTGGAGGTGTCCTGGATCGCATTGGCCTGGCTCTGCCCGCGCTGCGACAGGTCGAGCGTCGCCGAGAGGATGTCGTCGGCGGCGCTGCGCGTCTGTGCGGCGTTATCAGCCACCGCCGCCAGCGCTCCGGCAAGGGCCTCGGCGGAGCGGTTGAAGTTGGCGGCGACAGCCGCCAGCCGCCCCCCGAAGCCGGTCGACATCCGCACGCTCAGATCGCCATCGGCCAATGCCGAGAGCGCGTGATCGGCTTCGTCGAGGAAGGACTCGCAAGCTTCAGTCAGTTCGTCGATGCCGCTCACCAGCGCACTGAACCGGCCGAGATCGTCGCTACGGACGGTCCTGGCCGAGAAATCACCGCGCTTGGCCGCATCGACGACGCCGGCGACGGCCTCGAGCAGATGCGCTTCGACCTCAGCCCGCTCGACCTCGCTCGCCTCGCTGTCATGCCGGAGCGTTTCCGCGCGCTCCTGATTGGCGAGTGCCGTCAAGGCCGCCTCGTCAGCCTGGCTGAGAGCCGCCGCCAGCCGTTGCGCGATCCAGATCAGCGCCCCCGCCTCGGACAGCAGGATGACGGCGTGGACGACGACGCGGGCAAACTCGCTGCCATCGGGAAACACCGCCGCCGGATAGGCGAAGTTGAGCACGAGATGGTGCACCGCCACGACCACTGTCGCCGCAAGGATCGAGCGCCAGCAGCACCAGGCCGTCATCACCGCGAGCGCGGCGAAGAAGGCCATGTGCATGTCGATCTGGTAGCGCGTGCCCTCGGCGGCAAAGACCAGCAGCGCCACCTGCCCGTTGATCGCAATGGTCGAGATCACACGGGTCGACAGGCCGATCCCGTCCGAGCGCCAGGCCAGCAGGGTGGCCGCAGCGAGCAGCGTCGAGACCAGCCCGATCGCGAGGAGGGCCGGATGGCCGGCGATCCAGCCGACGGCGCAGGTCACCGGCACCAGCAGCCATTGCCCCGTCATCAGCGGCCTCGCGAAGGCGCGGCGGAACGTCTCGAGGCTCTGGCTCATGGGGAACGTCTCGCTGGAATGAGGGGATCGCGCGCCAGCCCGGAGCAGCCGCCGCCCAGGCCGGCAAAGACGAGCGCGGCGCCGGATTGGTAGAGGCGCGTTGAAAAACCCGGCGCTGCCGAGCGGGCCAGCAGGCCGAAGCGGCCGGCCGCTGCGAGGATGACACCGTCCGCCCGGCTCACCGCCTCGGCGGCTGCAGCAGAGCTGGCGGCGAGCACGAGCACTGGCGCCCCGTCGCGCGGCGCGAGGACGACGCCGACCGGCGCGAGCAACGCACCGATCGCCAAGGCCAGAGGTCCGACGCGTGGGCGATGCGCCATCGTTTAAATCCGGCGGGATAACCGCCTGCGATCCTGGACGATTCTGTTTAAAGCAACGTAAAGTTGTACTTTTGTCGAATTACGCGGCGTGCCTTCAGCCGAGCCCCCTGCCCTTCAGCGCGGTCCCGATCTCAGCCAGCACGGCCGGATCCTCGATCGTCGCCGGCATGGCGTAGTCCTCGCCATCGGCGATCTTCTTCATCGTGGCGCGCAGGATCTTGCCCGAGCGCGTCTTCGGCAGCCGCGCCACGGTGATCGCGAGCTTGAAGGCGGCAACGGGGCCGATCTTGTCGCGCACCAGCCCGACCAGCTCCTTCTCGACCTCGGCCGGCGATTGCGTCACGCCCGCCTTCATCACGACGAAGCCGCAGGGCTGCTCGCCCTTGAGCGCGTCCTTGATGCCGACCACGGCGCATTCGGCCACCGCCGGATGCGAGGCCAGCACCTCCTCCATGCCGCCGGTCGAGAGCCGGTGGCCGGCGACATTGATGATGTCGTCGGTGCGGCCCATGATGAAGACATAGCCGTCCTCGTCGATGAAGCCGGCATCCGAGGTGTTGTAGAAGCCCGGATAGGTCTCGAGATAAGCGCTGCGGAAGCGGTCATCGTCGTGCCAGAGCGTCGGCAGCGCGCCGGGCGGCAGCGGCAGCTTGGCGACGATCGCGCCCATCGTCCCGGCCGGTACCGGCCTGCCACCCTCGTCGAGGCACTGGATGTCGTAGCCCGGCAGCGGCACGCTCGGCGAGCCGTGCTTGATCGGCAGCAGGCCGAGACCGACGGGGTTGCCGACCATACAGGCGCCGGTCTCGGTCTGCCACCAATGGTCGACCACCGGCACCTTCAAGACGTCCTCGGCCCATTTCAGCGTATCGGGATCGGCCCGCTCGCCGGCGAGGAAGAGCGTACGGAACTGCGAGAGATCGTAGTTCTTGAGGAATGTCGCCTGCGGGTCCTCCTTGCGGATCGCCCGGAAGGCAGTCGGCGCCGTGAACATCGCCACCGCCTTGTGCTCGGCGATCACCCGCCAATAGGCGCCGGGATCGGGCGTGCCGACCGGCTTGCCCTCATAGAGGATCGAGGTCGCGCCCTGGATCAGCGGCCCGTAGACGATGTAGCTGTGGCCGACGACCCAGCCGACATCCGAGGCGGTGAACATCACCTCGCCCGGCCTGACGTCGTAGAGCTGCGTCATGGTCGCGACCAGCATGACCATGTGACCGCCATTGTCGCGCACCACGCCCTTGGGCCGCCCCGTCGTGCCGGAGGTATAGAGCACATAGAGCGGATCGGTCGCAGCGACCTCGACGCAAGCGGCCTTGCGCCCGTTTGCACGCGCCGCGGCGACGAGCGTGCGCCAGTTCTTGTCGCGACTGACATGCATGGAGGCGTCGACCTGCGGTCGCTGCAGCACGATGCAGGCGTCGGGCTTGTGCTTGGCAAGATCGATCGCGGCGTCGAGAAGCGGCTTGTACTCGACCACGCGCGTCGGCTCGATGCCGCAGGTCGCGGTCATGATCAGCTTCGGCGTAGCGTCGTCGATGCGGGTCGCCAGTTCCTTGGCGGCAAAGCCACCGAACACCACCGAATGCACCGCGCCGATCCTCGCGCAGGCCAGCATGGCGAAGGCCGCCTCCGGGATCATCGGCATGTAGATGATGACGCGGTCGCCCTTGCCGACGCCCTGGTCCTGCAGCACGGCCGCCAGCGTCGAAACCTCGTCGAGCATCTGCGCGTAGGTGAAACGCTGCTTCGTGCCGGTGACCGGGCTGTCATAGATCAGCGCCGTCTGCTCGGCCCTTCCGTCACGGACGTGCCGGTCGAGCGCGTTGAAGCAGGTGTTGCAGCTCGCATCCGGGAACCAGCGGCCATAGATGCCGGCCTCCGCATCGAAGATCTTCTCAGGCGGCTTGATCCATTCGATGCCTTGGGCGATCTCGGCCCAATAGGCTTCAGGGTCCCGCTGCCAGGCGGCATAAGTCTGCGCATAGCGGCTTGCATGGCTGGCAGTCATGAAAAGCGTTCCTCTTCGCCGGGTATTGAGCCTAGAGCTGGACTCCGGGCTGGCCGTCTGCGGGCCGGATTTGGCGCGGGATCGTGCCCATGTCCGCCGCTTGCGTGCAAGCGCCGCGATCTCAGACTTTCAGCGCAACCGGATGGGCTGCGCTGCACATCTCGCCTTTGCCGGGGCCATGACCTTCGACCTCACCTTCTTTGCCGTCATGGTGCCTGCGGTCGTCCTGATGGGGTTGTCCAAGGGCGGCTTCGCAGGCCTCAGCCTGCTCTCGCTGCCGCTGATGGCGCTGATCGTCTCGCCGGTGCAGGCGGCAGCGATCATGCTGCCGATCCTGATCATCCAGGACGTCGTCTCGGTCTGGTCCTATCGCCGTGAATTCGACCGCCGCAACCTCGCGACGCTGATCCCCGGCATGCTGCTCGGCGTGCTTGCCGGCTATCTTCTGGCGGCGAAGGTCTCCGACGCCGTCGTCGGCCTCGCGGTCGGCGTGATCTCGATCGGCTTCGCCCTGCGCCGCCTGCTCGCCGGCAAGACGGCCGCCCAGCCTGTAACGAAGGCAAATTATGCGGCCGGCACCGTCTGGGGCGCGATCTGCGGCTTCACCAGCATGATCGCCCATGCCGGCGGGCCACCCTTCCAGATCTACACCATGCCGCAACGCCTGCCGCCGGCGGTTTTCGTCGGCACCGGCGCGCTGTTCTTCGCGCTGATGAACTGGATCAAGGTGCTGCCCTATTTCATCCTCGGCCAGTTCAGCCACCAGAACCTGATGGCCTCGGCGGCGCTGGCCCCAGTGGCGATCCTCTCGACCATCGCCGGGGTCTGGCTGGTCCGGCGCGTTCCGGCCGAGCGCTTCTACACCATCATCTACTGGCTGCTGATCGCGGTCGGCCTGAAACTGGTCTTCGACGGGCTGCATCCGCTCTTCGGCTGATTGCAGCAGGCCGAGCGCGCTTCTAGGCTGTCCGGCAACAACCGCCGGGAACGCCGAACACCATGCCGATCTCCCCTTACGACACCGATCTCGATCGCAACCCGGCGAACTTCCAGCCGCTCTCGCCGCTGCCCTTTCTCGAGCGTGCCGCCAGCGTCTTCCCGAACCATGTCGCCGTCATCCACGGGCCGCTGAGGCGGACTTATGCCGAGCTCTATGCCCGCACCCGCCGGCTCGCCTCGGCGCTGAAGCAGCACGGCATCGGCAAGAACGACACCGTGGCGGCAATGCTGCCGAACACCCCGGCCATGCTCGAATGCCATTACGGCGTGCCGATGTGCGGCGCCGTCCTGAACACGCTCAACACCCGCCTCGACGCCGCGATCATCGCCTTCTCCCTCGACCATGGCGAGGCCAGGGTGCTGATCGCGGACCGCGAATTCTCTGGGACGGTCAAGGAGGCGCTGGCGCTCTGCAAGGTGAAGCCGCTGGTCATCGACTATGACGACCCGGTCTATGACGGCCCGGGCGAGCGCCTCGGCAGCATCGAATACGAGGATTTCCTGGCGCAGGGCGATCCCGCGTTCGACTGGCTGATGCCTACCGACGAGTGGGACGCGATCGCGCTGAACTACACCTCGGGCACGACGGGCGATCCCAAGGGCGTGGTCTACCACCATCGCGGCGCCAACCTGCTCGCGACCTCGAACGTGCTCACCGGCGGCATGGGGCGGCACCCGGTCTATCTCTGGACCCTGCCGATGTTCCACTGCAATGGCTGGTGCTTCCCCTGGACGATCTCGCTGCTCGCCGGCACTCATGTCTGCCTGCGCCAGGTCCGGG
>PNLY01000124.1 GCA_013823325.1 Methylobacterium sp. | reverse complement strand
GAGCTCCCGCAGATCCTCAAGAAAAGGTGGTTGCGCCGAACCTTGGCTCGGTCAGGTCAAGCGGCTACCTGTCGACCTTTGATCCGCACGTATCGCAGACCAAGCTAAGTCCTACGCGAGACAACGTCAGATTTCCGCATTCGCCGCATGGGTCGCCAGTGTAGGGCGGGGCTGCAACGAAGGTGAAGACATCGCGCGCACCGTCAAACAGCTGCACGGTCGCGATGACATAGCTAGCAACGCTGATATCGGCGGCCTTGTGCATCAACGGCATCTTCACGACGAGCGCCTCATCAGGGACGAGCAGAAAATGCGCGAAGACGTTGGCCTGCCATTCCGCCGACCTTTCTTCCGGAGGCGCGCGCAGGCGCGCGTCGGGCCCTTCGGAGAAGCCCAGATCGGCATCGATCCGATGTAAGACGATGTGTCCTATCTCGTGAGCCAGGATGTATCGCGCACGCGGTTCGCCGAGGTGGGCGTCTTTCCAGATCTCGCGATCAACGTGGAGCGTGAGTGGCTTGTAGGAGACATACGCTTCAGGCTGGCCCTCGCCTTGATCGTAGAACTCGATTTTCAAACCGCCCGGCAGTCGGTGGAGGTGTTTTCTGATGAGCTCGACGACGTTGAAGGTGACCAAGCCCTTCAGGCCGCAATTTGCGAGCAGGTCTTGCACCGCCAGCTTGATCGTCGCGGCGCTTCGGTAGCCCACCCATCGGTCGCGAAAGAGGTCGCTGGTCATAGCGCAGTTCTCTCGCGCTGGGGTTCAACTGCTACCGTTTGCGACGAACTACTTGTCCCAGTCCTCGGGCGACCTGCGGGTGTCGCGCCCATCAGGCTCCTTGGCGACGCCCTTGTAGGGACCGTCTGACTGCTTCACGGCCATCAGCTGGCCAGTGTGCTCGTCACGCTTCTGCCAGTTGCCATCGGGCCGCTGGAACTGCGTCCTGCCGCTGACCGCTCCGCGTCGAAACCCATCACCGGTATTCTTCGCCATCTGGCCTCCTGATGCGGGTCCGTTCTGGACCTAAGGGTGTCCTGTGTTTGCGTGTAAACCGTCTTCTCGGAGATCGTCTCGGCTTGGCTGATGCCTTGCCGAGACGATAATTTTGCGGAAACCAAAGGCCGAAAAAGGGGAACTTCGCCGCTAATTTCAGTTTTCAGCGGCTCGATCAGCGCCTTACGAGCACCCGGTCGTCGAACCGCAGGTGTTGCACTTCAGGCAGGTGCCGTTGCGCACCAGCGTGAAGTTGCCGCACTCGCCACACGAGTCCCCGACATAGCCCTTCATGATCGCCTCGGCCCGGCGCTCCGAGGCTGTCGGCTGGGCGGCCGGGGCGGCGAAGCCGAGCTTGCTCATCTCGGCCTCGCCGAATTCCTCCGGCTCTTCCTTCAGCGCGGTCGCGCCGGCCGTGGCGAGGCCTGTTGCGCTGCTGGTCGAGCGCGCGACCGCGTCGTTGGCCGCCGCCCCGCCCTGGATGGCGAGCAGGTTGATCGGCTTGCCGCGGCGGAACCCCGAGGAGGCCAGCGGGGTCGAGGTGATCGGCCCGGCCGCATCCGGCGCCTTGCCCTGCTCGACGCCGCTGCCCATCACGTCATGGCCGATCTCGCTGGGATCGACATGGGCGAGGTCGTGCCGGCCGAGATAGGAGATCGCCAGCTCGCGGAAGACATAGTCGAGGATCGAGGTTGCGTTCTTGATCGACTGGTTGCCCTGCACGAAGCCCGAGGGCTCGAAGCGGGTGAAGGTGAAGGCCTCGACATACTCTTCCAGCGGCACGCCGTATTGCAGGCCGAGCGAGACCGCGATGGCGAAGTTGTTCATCATCGCCCGGAAGGCCGCGCCCTCCTTGTGCATGTCGATGAAGATCTCGCCGAGGCGGCCATCGGCATATTCGCCGGTGTGGACATAGACCTTGTGGCCGCCGACCACCGCCTTCTGGATGTAGCCGGTGCGCCGCGCCGGCATCTTCTCACGCTCGCGGACGCGCTCGACGCGTTCCACCACGCGCTCGACGATCTTCTCGGCGATCTGGGTGGCGCGCGCCGCCAGCGGCTGCTGGTAGAGCGCCTCGGTCGCATCGTCGGCGTCGTCGTCCTCGTCGGCGATCAGGGCCGAATTCAGCGGCTGCGACAGCTTCGAGCCGTCGCGATAGAGCGCATTGGCCTTCAGCGCCAGCTTCCAGGAGAGCAGATAGGCGCTCTTGCAGTCCTCGACGGTGGCGTCGTTGGGCATGTTGATGGTCTTGGAGATCGCGCCCGAGATGAAGGGCTGCGCCGCCGCCATCATGCGGATATGGCTCTCGACCGAGAGATAGCGCTTGCCGATGCGCCCGCACGGATTGGCGCAGTCGAAGACGTTGTAGTGCTCCTTCCTGAGGTGCGGCGCGCCTTCCAGCGTCATCGCCCCGCAGACATGGACATTGGCGGCCTCGATCTCGGCCTTGCTGAAGCCGAGGAATGGCAGCAGCTCGAACGACATGTCGTTCAGCTTCTCGGCCGGAACCTTGAGCGTGCCGGTGAGGAAATCCTCGCCCAGGGTCCACTTGTTGAAGACGAACTTGATGTCGAAGGCGCTCTTCAGCCCCTTCTCGACCGCCTCGATCTTCTCGTCAGTGAAGCCCTTGGCCCGCAGCGAGCCGGGGCTGATGCCGGGCGCCTGCTTCATCGAGCCGTGGCCGACGGCATAGGCCTCGATCTCGGCGATATCGGCCTCGCGATAGCCGAGCGCGCGCAGCGCATCGGGAACGGCGCGGTTGATGATCTTGAAGTAGCCGCCGCCGGCGAGCTTCTTGAACTTCACCAGCGCGAAGTCGGGCTCGATGCCGGTGGTGTCGCAGTCCATCACCAGGCCGATCGTGCCGGTCGGCGCGATCACCGTCGCCTGGGCGTTGCGATAGCCATACTGCTTGCCGAGCGAGAGCGCCTCGTCCCAGGTCGCCTTGGCCCGCTCCGACAGCGTCAGCGAGGAGCCGCCGAGGCGCTCCAGCGTGGCATGGTCGAGCGGCACCGGCGTCACCTGCAGGGCCTCGTAGCCCGTCGCCAGGCCATGGGCGGCGGTGCGGTGGTTGCGGATGACGCGCAGCATGTGGCTGGCGTTCTTCTTGTAGCCCGGGAACGGGCCGAGCTCGCCCGCCATCTCGGCCGAGGTCGCATAGGCGACGCCGGTCATGATCGCGGTCAGGCCGCCGGCGAGCGCCCTGCCCTCGTCGCTGTCGTAGCCGAGACCCATCGTCATCAGCAGGCCGCCGATATTGGCGTAGCCGAGGCCGAGCGTGCGGTACTCATAGGAGAGCTCGGCGATCTCGCGGCTCGGGAACTGCGCCATCGCGACCGAGATCTCGAGCACGATGGTCCAGAGCCGGCAGAGATGCTCGTAGCCGGCGACGTCGAAGGCCTTGGCCTCGCGATCATAGAACTGCAGCAGGTTGGCCGAGGCCAGGTTGCAGGCGGTGTCGTCGAGGAACATGTACTCCGAGCACGGGTTCGAGGCGCGGATGCGTCCCGAGGCCGGGCTGGTGTGCCAGTCGTTCATCGTGGTGTTGAAGTGCAGGCCGGGATCGGCGCTGGCCCAGGCGGCGTAGCCGATCTTCTCCCAGAGGTCGCGCGCCTTCAGGGTCTTGGTGACCTTGCCGGTGGTGCGGCCGATCAGGTTCCAATCCCCATCCGTTTCCACCGCGCGCAGAAAATCGTCGGTCAGCGAGACCGAGTTGTTCGAGTTCTGGCCGGAGACGGTGAGATAGGCTTCCGAATCCCAGTCGGTATCATAGGTGTCGAACTGGATCTCGGTGTAGCCCTGCTTGGCGAACTGGATGACGCGCTTGATGTAGTTGTCAGGCACCATCGCCTTGCGGGCGAGCTTGATCTCGCGCTTCAGCGCCGGGTTCTTCTCGGGATCGAAGCAGGCATCGTCGGCGGCCTCGCAGTTCACGCAGGCCTTCATCACCGCCTTCATCGCCTTCTGGACGGTCTTGGAGCCGGCGACCAGGGCCGCGACCTTCTGCTCCTCCTTCACCTTCCAGTCGATATAGGCCTCGATGTCCGGATGGTCGGCGTCGACCACGACCATCTTGGCGGCGCGGCGGGTGGTGCCGCCCGACTTGATCGCGCCGGCGGCTCGGTCGCCGATCTTGAGGAAGGACATCAGGCCGGAGGAGCGCCCGCCGCCGGCAAGCTTCTCGCCCTCGCCGCGCAGCATCGAGAAGTTCGAGCCGGTGCCGGAGCCATACTTGAACAGGCGCGCCTCGCGCACCCACAGATCCATGATGCCGCCCTCGTTGACGAGGTCGTCCTGGACGCCCTGGATGAAGCAGGCATGCGGCTGCGGATGCTCGTAGCTCGACTTCGACTTCACCAGCTTTCCGGTCTTGAAGTCGACGTAGAAATGGCCCTGGCTCGGCCCATCGATGCCATAGGCCCAGTGCAGGCCGGTGTTGAACCATTGCGGCGAGTTCGGTGCGACCATCTGCGAGGCCAGCATGAAGCGCAGCTCGTCATGGAAGGCGTGGGCATCCTCCTCCGAGGAGAAGTAGCCGCCCTTCCAGCCCCAATAGGTCCAGCAGCCGGCGAGCCGGTCGAAGACCTGCTTGGACGAGATCTCGGAACCGTAGCGCTTGTCTTCAGGCAGCGCGGCGAGCGCGGCCTCGTCGGGGATCGAACGCCAGAGGAAGGACGGAACGTCGTTCTCCTCGACCGTCTTGAGCACGGCGGGGACGCCGGCCTTGCGGAAATACTTCTGCGCGAGCACGTCGCTCGCGACCTGCGACCAGGCCTCGGGCACCTCGATGCCCTCGAGCCGGAAGACGATCGAACCATCGGGATTGCGGATCTCGCTCACCGCCGAGCGGAACGGGATCGCCGAATAGGGCGACTGGCCGGCGGTGGTATGGCGGCGCTCGATGCGCATAGGATTCGTCCCCAATGCTTGCCGCGGGCGTATCCGACGCTCCGCGCGGCCGGTTGATCACCGGCTCCTGATGTCAGTCCAACTCGGTTTGATGCCCCTGGATCCCGCGGCGGTGTGCCCCGTCGTCGGTGTCCTGATGCGGCCAGCCGGAGCGCGCACGTCGCCGTTCGCCGTCGCCATCTCTGGCGCGCCGCGGTGATCGCCTTGACCCGTCTGGGAACTCGTTTCGCGGGTCGAAAAAGGCGTCTCCGCCAGCCGTCACGCGACCGTCAAAATTTAGTCCCGATTGGGTCGCGCCGTCAAGGATTAGTGCGGGCCGATAGGTGTGGATACGACATCTTGTAGGAAGATGTGGATCGTGGGGATAAGTTTCAAGGCACCCGCTAAGCCCAAGGAATCACATGTGGAATCGGGACGCCGTTGCGAGCTTGCAACGATCCTCGCCGGTGTGAAATCCCTAGAATCCGCCGGACCATGGTTAACAAGGCCTCAATCGAAGCCCGCGAACCCTACTAGCGGAAGCGCTCTCTGCAGCGGCAGCCACAAGTGCTTGAATCCGCGCGATGCTTGGCCGGCTGACGTGGCTTGAGCGCCGATCGCGGCCCCTCCGAATCATGACCGAATCGTGGCGGGGAGCGCGGCGACGCTGCTGACGGGATTGGTCGCGCCTGCGATCTAGCTGCCGGAGCAGCTCCAGGCAGCGGGAGAGCCGCCATGACCGACACCGTCTTCGAACTGCGCCGCTACACCTTGAAGCTCGGCGCGCGTGAAGCCCTGATCGCGGTCTTCGACACCCATCTCGTCGAGACGCAGGAGGCGGCCGGGATGAGCGTGCTCTGCCAGTTCCGCGATCCCGCCGCGCCCGACCAGTTCGTCTGGTTCCGCGGCTTTGCCGATCAGGCGGCGCGCAGCCGCGCCCTCCCCGCCTTCTACGGCGGCCCGGTCTGGGCACAGCATGGCCCCGCCGCCAACGAGACCATGCTGGAATGGCACGACGTGCTGATGCTGAAGCCCGCCACGGCCGAGTCCGGCTTCAAGGCAGCCGGACACCCGCGACCGCCGCCGGGCACGGCCGATCTCGAGGATAAGCGGACCTATCTCGTGGCCATCCATCACCTTGCGCCGGATGCTGTCGATGCTGCGGCCGCATCCGCGGCAAAGGCGATTGCCGACGCCGTGAGGGCTACGGGCGGCGAGGTCCTCGCCAGCCTGATCAGCGATCGCAGCGAGAACGGCTTCAGGCGCCTGCCCGTGCGCGAGGGCGAGTGCGTCGTGGTCACGGTGGTGAGACCTGCGGTCCCGCAGGCGATACTGGCGCTCGAGCGGCCCTGCACGAGATCGCGGCCGGCACCGGCCGCGCCCCTGACATCGCCCGTCTCATCCCGACCGCGCGTTCGCTCTTGCGTTAAGTCTGGGTCCGGCGCCGCAGAGTTGCCGGGATTGCCCGGCCTGATGCGCGCGCACGCCGGAGGCCGGACCGATGAATCGCCTGCTCGCCATCATCGCGCTCTGCCTCTGGAGCTTGCCGGCGTCAGCCGAGCCCGGCCGGCACTGGCAGAGCTTCGATCCCGCCTCGGCCGGCTGGACCGCGACCGCGCTGCAGCCGCTCCGTGACTATGCGGGGCTGCGCAAGCCGACCGCCCTGATGCTGGTCCAGAACGGCGCCGTACTCGCCTCCTTCGGCGATCCCGGCCGCAAGGTCGGCGTCGCCTCGGTCCGCAAGAGCCTGCTCAGCGCGCTCTATGGCATCGCGATGGCATCGCGGTCGCCGACGGGCGGATCAGGCTGGACGCAAGGCTCGGCGAGCTCGGGATCGACGAGAAGCCGCCAGGACTGAACGCACAGGAGAAGAGCGCGACGGTTCGCGATCTGCTGACCGCCCGCTCCGGCATCTACTTGCCGGCAGCGCACGAGACCGCCGAGATCAGGGAGAAGCGCCCGCCGCGCGGCGGCCATGCGCCCGGCACGTTCTGGTTCTACAACAATTGGGATTTCAACGCGCTCGGCACGATCTACCGCCAGCGCACGGCTGAGGACATTTTCGAGAGCTTCGCCCGCCGCATCGCCGCGCCCATCGGCATGGAGGATTTCTCGGCCGCGGACGGGCGCTATGCACCCTCGCCGGTCTCGCAGCATCCAGCCTATCCATTCCGGCTGAGCGCGCGCGACCTCGCCCGCTTCGGCGTCCTCTTCGCCAATGGCGGCAGCTGGGACGGCAGGCAGGTCGTACCGGCCGCCTGGGTGCGCGAATCGACGACATCTCACAGCGAGACCGACCGGCCGGCACGCGGCTACGGTTATATGTGGTGGACGTTGCCGGAGGACGGCTTCGGCAAGGGCGCCGCGCTCGCCTCCGGCTATGGCGGGCAGTTGCTCGCCATCGTCCCGGACAAGCGCCTCGTCATGGTCCAGACCGCCGAATCCGGGAGCAGCCGAAAAGGAACCCGGACCCGGGACTTCATCGATATGCTGCGCAGGATCGCAGCCTCGGCGCCATGACGGCGCATGCCCGCAGCGCCCGGCTGCACTGGACATCGCGCCCCCGCATCTTCATAAGTCGCGCGACGGCCCAAAGGCCTGCGCGGACGCGAAGCGATGACCAAGACCCTGCTCCAGATCTTCACCTGGTGGAACGGCCAGACCATCGGCACGAGGTTCCATACCTGGCGCTTCGGCGAGAAGGTCGGCGAGGACGAGTTCGGCAATGTCTATTACCGCACCAAGGGCGGCGTGAAGGACAAGGCGCTCGGCGTCCAGCGCCGCTGGGTGATCTATAACGGCCCGATCGAGGCCTCGACCATCCCGCCCGGCTGGAACGGCTGGCTGCACCATACCGTCGACGTCGCCCCCTCCGAGGAAAAATACACCCCGCGCGAGTGGCAGAAGCCGCACCAGCCGAACCATACCGGCACGGCGCTCGCCTATCACCCGCCCGGCTCGACCCTGGGCGAGAACAAGACCCCGGCCGCGACCGGCGATTACCAGGCCTGGACCCCGGGCCGCTGACAGGCGGACGACAGGAACTAGAAAGGCCGGCCCGCAAGCGCCGGCCTTTTTCGTTTCACCCGCGGAGCGCCCGCTCAGCGTGACGGCGTCAGTCGCGCCATGAACGCCCGGATGCGCTCGGCGATCTCGCCGGCATGCGTCTCCAGCGCGAAATGGCCGGCGTCGAACAGGTGTATCTCGGCGCCTGGAACCTGCTGCTTCAGATAGTCGACCCCCTTGAGCGTGAAGAACGGATCGTTCTTCCCCCAGACGATCAGCATCGGCGGCTGGCGCTCGACGAGATAGCGCTGCCAGGCCGGGTAGGCGGCGAAATTGCTCTGGTAGTCGTGCAGCAGCCGCAGTTGGATCTCGCTATTGCCCGGCCGGTCCAGCCCGGCCTGATCCATCGTCCAGGCATCCGGCGAGAGCCGCTCCGCCCGCGCAGCGCCATGGACGTACTGGAAGCGCGTCGTCTCCGGCTTCAGCAGGTCGGTGAAGGGCTTCTCGGTCTCGGCGTTGCGCTCGCGCCAGAACGGTCCCATGGACGCGGTGACCTCAGGGTTCCAGCCCTCGGCATTGGCGACCGCGTTCTGCACGATAAGCCCGCGCACCCGCTCCGGCCGGCGCAGCGCCAGGCGGAACCCGACCGGTCCGCCATAGTCCTGCATGTAGAGCACATAGCTCTTCAGCCCGAGCCGCTCGACGAGCTCTTCCACCACATCGGCTAGGCGGTCGAAGCGGTAATCGAACTCGGCTGGCGACGGCGCGCCGCTATGGCCGAAGCCGGGATAGTCCGGCGCGATCACCCGGTACTGCCCGGCCAGCCGCGGGATCAGGTCGCGGAACATGTGCGAGGAGGCCGGGAAGCCATGCAGCAGCAGGAGCGCCGGCGCGTCCTGCGGTCCGGCCTCGCGATGGAAGATTTCGGTACCGGCGATCGCGGTGCGGTGGAAGCTGGTCGGAACGGGATCGACAGCGTTGGCGGACGTCATGGCGAGAACTCCTGCGGCAAGGGCAATGGTGGCAAGCCGGCGGTGGGAAAGGGTCACCGGGAAGAATGTAACCTCTGTAAACTCAAATAAACGGTGTCACTTGATTTGAAACCTGTCAATCGATAATTTAGCGGTTACAACTGCCAAAGGTTCCTGCGAGGTTTGAAATGGCGGCCGCGGCCGAGATCTCCGGTGAGTTCCGGGACGGCTTTCCCTTCGTCGGGGGAGCGGCCTGGCTGGATCTGCTCAACACCACGCCCGCCGGCGAGACCGGCCCCCAGGAGCTGATCGATGGCCCCGAGCGCGCGCTTGCCTGGCTGAAGGAGGCGGGGCTGGGCGATGCTGCCGGGGACGGCAAAGAGGCGTTGGCCGATCTGCACACCCTGCGCGCGGAGCTGCGGGCTGTCTTCGAGCGGCTCGAAGCCGGAGAGCCGCTGCCCGATGCGACCCTGGCGTCAGTCAACCGCCGGCTGGCCGGTCTCGGCGGCCACCATGTCCTCCAGCGCGCCGACAGCGGGCCGACGCTCGCGCTGGCCCTCGATCGCGCCGGAGCCGGTCCGGCGGCGCTGATCGCGCTCGATTTCGCCCGCTTCGTCTGCGAGGCCGAGCCGGCACGGCTGAAGCGCTGCGCCGCCGACCATTGCACGCTCGTCTTCTACGATCGTGGCCGCAACAATACCCGGCGCTGGTGCACGATGACCGTATGCGGCAACCGCGACAAGGTCGCCCGCTTCCGCGCCCGGCGCGCTACGCGTTGACCCCGGAATTAGATCGGGTTGAAGCGACCGGATCGCACGCGGCTCCTGCCTCCTGTCTGGAGCGACGCAGCCGGAGGGGCCGCGCGGGCGTGCCTCAGCCTGCTCCGCTGACGAAATCGACCAGCAGCTTGACGTTGAGCGCGGCGATCACCACCGCGATCAGATAGGCGAAGGCGACGAGCCAGCGCGGCGCGACGAGCTCGCCCATCTTGGCCTTGTCGGCGGTGAACATCACCAGCGGGAAAACGGCGAAGGAGAGCTGCAGCGAGAGCACGACCTGGGTCAGGATCAGCAGCCGCGCCGTGCCGGCATCGCCGTACCAGATCGTCACCGCCGCCGCCGGGATGATCGCGATGCCGCGGGTGATCAGCCGGCGCAGCCAGGGCGCCAGTTTGATCTTGAGGAAGCCCTCCATCACGATCTGGCCCGCGAGTGTCGCCGTCACCGTCGAGTTGATGCCGCAGCAGAGCAGCGCGATGCCGAACAGCGTCGGCGCGATCGCCACGCCGAGCAGCGGGCCGAGCAGCTTGTGCGCATCGCCGAGCTCGGCGACCTCGGTCTGGCCGGTCTTGTGGAAGGTCGCCGCCGCGAGGATCAGGATCGAGGCGTTGATCAGCAGCGCGAACATCAGCGCGACCGTCGAGTCGATCGTGGCGAATTTCAGCGCCTGGCGCTTCTCCGGCAGGGTTTCGCCGTAGGCGCGCGTCTGCACGATGCCCGAGTGCAGATAGAGGTTATGCGGCATCACGGTCGCGCCGAGGATGCCGAGCGCGAGGTAAAGCATCTCCGGATTGGTGACGATCTCGGTGGTCGGCGCGAAGCCGCGGATCACCTGCCCCCAGTTCGGATCGGCGAGCGCGATCTGGATCGCGAAGCAGACCGCGATCACCCCGAGCAGCGTGATGATCAGCGCCTCGACCCAGCGGAAGCCGAGCCGCTGCAGATAGAGGATCAGGAACACGTCGAGCGCGGTGATGACGACGCCGAGCTCGAGCGGGATGCCGAAGATAAGGTTGAGGCCGATCGCGGTGCCAATCACCTCGGCGATGTCGGTGGCGATGATCGCGGTCTCGGCGAGAAGCCAGAGCAGATAGGCGACGGGCTTGGGGAAGGCGTCGCGACAAGCCTGGGCGAGGTCGCGCCCCGAGGCGATGGCGAGACGCGCACACAGCGACTGCAGCACGATCGCCATGATGTTGGAGACCAGCGCGACGACGAGCAGCGTGTAGCCGAACTTCGAGCCGCCGGCGATCGAGGTCGCCCAGTTGCCGGGATCCATATAGCCGACGGCGACGAGATAACCTGGCCCGACAAAGGCCGCGGCGCGCCGCCAGCCCGGTCCGGAACCGCGCACCGCGACCGAACGATGGACGTCGGCGAGTGAAGCCTCTCCCCGCTCGCTGCGCCAGCCCGCGGGCACCTTCTCGACCCGAGCGTCCATGTCAGATTCCTAGCTTGCTCTTGCAACCTATTCGCAAGATATTGAGTTGCAAACGGTTTGCAAGAGCGAAAGGCCACGCCGACATGCATCCCGATGCCGTAGCCGGCCTTCGAAATGCATGGCCGGCGACGCGGCGCGCTGCAGCTTTCGGTGAGAGGCAGGCTGTTCACCGGCCTCCCGCCCTTTTTCCGCTGCGATTGCCGTGCTACTGCGCCCCGTCGCGGCCCGACTCCGCTCGAAGAGAATCGCACACCGGCATGCCTTCGCTCCGCAGGATCCTCGCCCTCGCCGCCGTCTCCGGCGCAGCGCTCGCGCTGGCCGCTCCCGCCAAGGCCGACCGCATCCGTAATCCGACCGCGGTCTTCGCCGGGCTCGACAAGATCACCGGCCGGATCATCTCCTTCGAGGTGGCGATCGACGAGACCGTGCAGTTCGGCGCGCTGCAGATCACCCCGCGCGTCTGCTGGACCCGCCCGCCGACCGAGGCGCCGCAGACGACCTCCTTCACCGAGGTCGACGAGGTCACCTTCAACAACGAGTACCGGCGCATCTTCACCGGCTGGATGTATGCATCGAGCCCGGGCCTGCACGGCGTCGAGCACGCGATCTACGATGTCTGGCTGACCGACTGCAAAGGTGGCACCGAGCTGGTGGTCGACCCCAAGGAGCCGGAGGCCCCGCCCCCGCCGCTCGCCCCCGAGCAGCGCCGCCCGTCCCGCCCGGCCCAGCAGACGCCGCCGCTGAACCAGCGCATCGACGTCGCGCCGCCGCAGGGCGTGCCGGTGCAGCCGCGCCAGACGCCGTCGCAGCGCTTCTTCCCGACCAACCCAGCCCCCGGGCGCGATCCCGCGGGCGGCAACTGACCATGGCGCGGGTCACCGGCATCGGCGGCCTGTTCTTCCGCGGCCGCGATCCGCAGGCTCTTTCGGCCTGGTACGAACGCCATCTCGGCATTGCCGACATGAACAAGGCGGTCTGGAGCCAGGATGCCGGGCCGACCATCTTCGGCCCCTTCGCCGCGACGACCGACTATTTCGGCCGGCCGGACCAGCAATGGATGGTCAATTTCCGCGTCGATGATCTCGACGCGATGATGGCCTCGCTCCGCGCCGCCGGCATCGCCATCGAAACCCGGCCGGAATGGGATTCGGAGGTCGGCCGCTTCTGTCGTATCCACGATCCCGAGGGCAATCCGATCGAACTCTGGGAGCCCGCGCCGACGGCGACCGGCGAGCCGGCGGCCTGATCGCTTCAGCCGGAGAGCTCGGCGAGCGCTTCGCCACCGCTGACCGCCTGCCCGGCGGGCCAGGCCCACCAGTCGCCATCGGCCGCGACCGCCGCGTCGAGCAACTCGCGATAGGCCTCGCGCGGGACTTCGCGCGTGCCAAACTGCGAGAGATGCGCGGTCTGGAACTGCGTGTCGAGCAAACGGTAGCCACCGCGCCGGAGCCGAGCGACGAGATGCACCAGCGCCACCTTCGAAGCATCGGTCTCGCGGTGGAACATGCTCTCGCCGAAGAAGGCGCCGCCCAGCGACAGGCCGTAGAGCCCGCCGACCAGCCGGCCCTCGCGCCAGCACTCGACCGTGTGGACATAGCCTAGCTGGAAGAGCTCGCCATAGAGCGCCCGGATACGGCCATTGATCCAGGTCTCGGCCCGGTCCGGCCGGCTCTCGGCGCAGGCCGCAATCACGCGGGCGAAGTCGTGGTCGATCCGGATCTCGAACCGGTCGGAGCGGACGGTGCGTGCCAGCCGGCCGGGCAGATGGAAGGCGTCGAGCGGGATGATGCCGCGGATTTCCGGCTCCACCCAGAACAGGCCGGGATCGTCGGCGCTCTCCGCCATCGGGAAGACGCCGGCCGCATAGGCGCGCAGCAGGATCTCCGGCGTGATCGCCGGCGCACGCGCAGGTGTGGAACGGGCCTTCATGCGGCGATGGGAGCGCGGGTCGGCGGGGGAGTCAAACTTTAGCGCAACGCACCCCCTCTCCCCTTGCGGGAGAGGGTTGGGGTGAGGGGTCGCGCAACCCTACCCCCTGCTTGCATCAGCTGAAAACGAGAAGCCCAATGCGACCCCTCATTCGGCCCTTCGGGCCACCTTCTCCCGCAAGGGGAGAAGGGAAGACCTCACCCCTCGCCCGGCTGCTCCATGCCGCCATTGGCGAGGAATTTCTCCAGCCAATGGATGTTGTAGTCACCGTTCAGCATGTCCTGGTTGCGCACCAGCGTGCGGAACAGCGGTAGCGTCGTGTCGACGCCATCGATGACGAACTCGTCGAGCGAACGGCGCAGGCGCATCAGGCATTCGGCCCGGTTGCGCCCGTGCACGATCAGCTTGCCGACCAGCGAGTCGTAGTGCGGCGGGATGACATAGCCCTGATAGGCAGCCGAATCGACGCGCACGCCGAGGCCGCCAGGCGTATGGAACGAGGCGATCTTGCCCGGCGAGGGCCGGAAGGTCGCGGGATGCTCGGCATTGACGCGGCATTCGATGGCGTGGCCCTCGATGACGACGTCCTTCTGGCTGATCGAGAGCGGCGCGCCGGCGGCGATGCGAATCTGCTCGTTGACCAGGTCGATCCCGGTGATCATCTCGGTGACCGGATGCTCGACCTGGATGCGGGTGTTCATCTCGATGAAGTAGAACTCGCCGTCCTCGTAGAGGAACTCGATCGTGCCGGCGCCGAGATAGCCCATATCGGCCATCGCCTTGGCGCAGATCGCGCCGATCCGGTCGCGCTCGCCGGCGTTGAGCGCAGGTGACGGCCCCTCCTCCCAGACCTTCTGGTGGCGGCGCTGCAGCGAGCAGTCGCGCTCGCCGAGATGGATCGCCCGGCCCTTGCCGTCCCCGAGCACCTGGATCTCGATATGGCGCGGCTTCTCGAGGTATTTCTCGATATAGACGGCGTCGTCGCCGAAATTGGCCTTGGCCTCGGTACGGGCCGTGGAAAGCGCGACGGACACCTCGTCCTCGCTACGCACGACCTTCATGCCCTTGCCGCCGCCGCCCGACGCCGCCTTGATGATGACGGGCAGGCCGATCTCTCTGATGATCCGCAGCGCCTCCTCGTCATCGGCGACGCCGCCTTCCGAGCCGGGCACACAGGGAATGCCGAGGCGCTTGGCGGTGCGCTTGGCCTCGATCTTGTCGCCCATGCTGCGGA
>PNLY01000123.1 GCA_013823325.1 Methylobacterium sp. | reverse complement strand
TCCGGGCCGCGCTTCTGTCGCGCCGGCCTCAGCAGCCGGCGCGGTCTAGCGAGCTCCTCGCGCAGGGATCGTAATGTCCCCAGGTCGGTTCCCGAAGCCTCCCGGGAGTGGGGTGCAAACCCACCCGCAGGCGCCGCACCCACCCCGCCAAACGACATGCCTCCGGTTGGCTGCCCCTCGGGGATGGGATGCGCCGCATCATACGGGAGGTCCGGAGGGCGGGGATAAGTTAAGAACGGTGTGACCTACTCGGGCGCAAGCAAAAATAGAGCCAGTCGTAGACCTGGGTTAAGCATAGCGCATTGCCATTTAGCATAACACCCACACCCCTTGATAACCCATCGATCGCCCTGTTCAACTACCCGGAGGTCCACCTACAACCGAAGGTAGGACCCAGTTTGCTGAGGCGCTCCGGGGGCAAGGCTTCAATGGTCGATTTTTCAAAGCTCACCCGCCCGAAAGCAAGTTCGTCGCCGATCAACCCGATCGAGATTTTTAAGAAGACGCCCAATTTGGGCCAAGCGCCTAACGATCTATGGAAAGGCCAAGCTGAAGCTCTACAACAATGGCACGATGCCCGAAAGAAAGATGATAATCTTATTATTCTCAATACCGGGGCTGGAAAGTCCATAGTCGGAATACTTATTGCCCAAAGCCTAGTTAATGAAGAAGCTGGCCCGGTTGTTTATGTTTGTAGCACAATAGATCTTGTCAATCAAACCGCCAAAGAGTGCGATCGAATTGGGATTCGATACTCGACGCGAGCCGGGCAGAAGTTTAATAATGATCTATTTGAGACAGGGAAAGCATTCTGCATAACGACCTATTCTGCAATATTCTCTCCCATCACGGCTTTTAGAAATTTACTTTCTCCAGCTGCGCTCGTTTTCGATGACGCTCACGTAGCAGAGCGAATAGTACGCGACTCATTCACGCTGACCGTGACAAAGCGCGATCATAAAGAATTGTACAATGACCTCCTCTCGATTTTCGCCTCTGAGTTCGAGCGGATCAATAAGAAAGATCATTTATCTTTTATAGTAGAAGATGTTGGGCAGCTCAATGTCACCATGTGCCCACCGTCCACTGCACATCGAAACAAAGCACAGATCATCGATACATTAAAAAAACATAAATATAATGACAGTCCAGAATTGAAGTTCCCGACAATCCAGCTTTATGAACATATTGGCTACTGTGCTGTATTTATATCATCCGCAGCTATCGAATTTACTCCACCGTTCATTCCAAATCGTTCTTTTGAGTTTCTAAGAAAAGGCGTTCGCCGTGTATATCTATCTGCAACACTAGACTATGATACTGATTTTGTACGCGCCTTCGGGGTTTCGTCACCCAACAAAATTGAACCTAGCAATGACGCGGGAAACGGTGAGCGCTTAATTTTATTGTCCAGTGAATTTGCTGAAGTTGAAGGAAAGATCGACCTAGCGAAACGCTTGTCTCAAAAGCATAAGATTCTAATTTCGGTTCCATCCTATATTAAAGCCAAGCAGTGGGAATCTGTTGCAATTCCTCCTCCGAGCTCTGAGTTTACACCGGCATTGGAGAGATTCCGGCGCGGTGAGAAGGGAGCATTTTGCCTCGTTTCTCGGGTTGATGGCATTGATCTTCCTCAGGATACATGCCGGATTATGGTCGTCGACGGAGCTCCATCTGGAGCCAGCCTACTAGAGCGATATCAATTTGTTTCGCTCAGGTTAGACAACCTTTTTTCAACTAAATTGGCCGCTAGAGTGACCCAGCTCCTGGGGCGCATAAACCGAGGAAGAAGCGACTACGGCGTCTTTATCGTTTACAGCAATGATATAACAAATTGGCTTAAAAATGAACGTAATATCTCGCTACTTCCACAGCTTATTCGAAAACAAATTATGCTGGGACAGTCGTTACAGCAGGATGTTGGCAAATCCGCCAACACAGACGTCTTGAGTATCACTGATAAAGTTCTATCTCGCGACAATGGGTGGATAGATTTTTATCGCGACACAATTGATGGCTTGGAGGTCTCTACCGCAGCAATCGAAAGAGTTAAGGAGCGCGAAGCCGCGCTCGCTCGCTCCGCGCAGGCAGAATCGGACTACATGACTGCCCTGTGGAACTCTGACATTGTTCAGGCTAGAAAATCATTGCTAGACACACTTGATGCTACGGCTGATGCAGATGCCAAACTTGCAGGGTGGCATTCAATATGGCTGGGCATGACCTATGAAATAGAGGGGGACACTGCTTCTGCCGACTTTCATTATAGGCGAGCGCGCGCTCGGCTCTCGCCAAAGCTTAATTTACCAATCAATCATATCCATACTCACGGTGATCGCTCGGTTGACGAGAACGGGGCGCTGCACGGCAAGTTAATGAGTGTAAATCTCAATGGGGCTCAGGCAATTGGAAATTTTCTAGCGTTCCTAAATAAACAATGCCAAACACTCCTTGATGAAACTGTGAGTTTTAAGCAACATGAAGAAGCTCTCCGTTCTATCGGAGAAACACTGGGATATGAAGCGTCCAGACCAGATAATGAGCATGGAGCAGGTCCCGATGTAATTTGGGCAGATTCATCGAAACAATACCTTGTTGCATTCGAACTTAAGACTAAAAAAGAACATCCATACGAATATAATAAAAGCGAAATTGGCCAATGTTTAAATCACCAAGAATGGATCAAATCAAACTACAGAGATCATAAATCTGACGGGCTTCTCATTGTAGGAGGCGAGGGAGCTTGCACGGCCAATGCTAGCCCATCAGATGACTTGTTTCTTTCTGACCCGAAGGTAATAACATCCAAAATACGGACATTCTGTAGCCGTGTTGATGACCTCCGTGGGCGGACTGACATTGAGAGATGGACACTGCTTAGTGAGCTTGGGCAGCTATCTGAATGGCAGCTTCAAGGGTGGTTTCTGGCATTTAAAGGAAAGCGATTGAAGGACCTGCAAGCTCGTTAGCTACCTCCGCCTTCCCCGTCTCTCCCCCGCCCCCTTCGGCCGCGCCTCCGGCACAGGGCCCATCTCGTCGAGCGTCGGCTTGCGCGGCCGCGCCACGCTCGCCTTCGGCCTCCCCTCGCCCCCACCCCAGTTATGCGGGCCCATATCGGCGTCGGTCGGCTTGCGGGCGCGGGTCGGCAGGTTGGCCGAGGCGCCGTAGGACCGCTCGCCCTTGTACTTGCCGGCGGAGGACTCGACATCGCTCTGGCGGGCGAGCGGGTCGTCGGCGATGGCGAGCTCGGTCGCCTGCAGGCGCTTGATCTCGTCGCGCAGGCGGGCGGCGGTCTCGAATTCGAGGTCGGCGGCGGCCTCGCGCATGCGCTTTTCGAGATCGGCGATCGCGGCCTTGAGGTTGTGGCCGGCGACCGGCCCCTCGACCAGGCCCTTGTCGACGGTGACATGGTCGCGCTCATAGACCGAGCCGAGGATGTCGCCGATGGCGCGCTTGATCGTCTGTGGCGTGATGCCGTGGGCGGCGTTGTAGGCCTCCTGTTTCTCGCGCCGGCGATTGGTCTCGGCCATCGCCCGCTCCATCGAGCCGGTGACGTGGTCGGCATAGAGCACGACCTTGCCGTCGACATTGCGCGCGGCGCGGCCGATGGTCTGGATCAGCGAGGTCTCGGAGCGCAGGAAACCCTCCTTGTCGGCGTCGAGAATGGCGACGAAGCCGCATTCGGGGATGTCGAGGCCCTCGCGCAGCAGGTTGATGCCGACGAGGACGTCGAACGCGCCGAGGCGCAGGTCGCGCAGGATCTCGATGCGCTCGATCGTGTCGATGTCGGAGTGCATGTAGCGCACGCGCACGCCGTTCTCGTGCAGGTATTCGGTCAGGTCCTCGGCCATGCGCTTGGTCAGCACGGTGACGAGGGTGCGGTAGCCCTTGGCGGTGACCTCCTTGACCTCGTCGAGGAGGTCGGCGACCTGGTGCTTGGCCGGGCGGATCTCGACCGGCGGGTCGATCAGCCCGGTCGGGCGGATGACCTGCTCGGTGAAGACGCCGCCGGTCTGCTCCATCTCCCAGCCGCCGGGCGTGGCCGAGACATGGATCGAGGACGGGCGCATCGCGTCCCATTCCTCGAAGCGCAGCGGCCGGTTGTCCATGCAGGAGGGCAGGCGGAAGCCGTATTCGGCGAGCGTCGCCTTGCGGCGGAAGTCGCCTTTGTACATCGCGCCGATCTGCGGCACGGTGACATGGCTCTCATCGGTGAAGACGAGGGCGTTGTCGGGCAAATATTCGAACAGGGTCGGCGGCGGCTCGCCCGGCTTGCGGCCGGTGAGATAGCGCGAATAGTTCTCGATGCCGTTGCAGGAGCCGGTCGCCTCGATCATCTCGATGTCGAAGGTGCAGCGCTGGTCGAGCCGCTGCGCCTCGAGATAGCGGCCCATGCGGTTGAGCTCGTCGAGGCGGGCCTTGAGCTCCTCCTTGATCGACTTGACCGCCTGGTTCAGCGTCGGGCGCGGCGTGGTGTAGTGCGAATTGCCGTAGACCTTGATGAATTCGAGCTCGCCGGTCTTCTGGCCGGTGAGCGGATCGAACTCGCTGATGCTCTCGATCTCGTCGCCGAACATCCCGATGCGCCAGGCCCGGTCCTCATAGTGGGCCGGAAAAAGCTCGACCGTGTCGCCCCGCACCCGGAACGAGCCGCGCGAAAAGTCGTGCTGGGTGCGCTTGTATTGCAGCGCGACGAGGTCGGCGATGAGCTGGCGCTGCTCGATGCGCTCGCCGAGCTTCAGCGAGAAGGTCATCGCCGTATAGGTCTCGACCGAGCCGATACCGTAGATGCAGGAGACGGAGGCGACGATGATGACGTCGTCGCGCTCCAGCAGCGAGCGCGTCGCCGAATGGCGCATGCGGTCGATCTGCTCGTTGATCGAGGATTCCTTCTCGATATAGGTATCCGAGCGCGGGACGTAGGCCTCCGGCTGGTAATAGTCGTAATAGGAGACGAAGTACTCGACCGCGTTGTCGGGGAAGAAGCTTTTGAATTCCCCGTACAACTGTGCCGCCAGGGTCTTGTTCGGCGCCAGGATCAGCGCCGGGCGCTGCGTCTCCTCGATCACCTTGGCCATGGTGAAGGTCTTGCCCGAGCCGGTGACGCCGAGCAGCACCTGGTCGCGCTCCTGTCGGCGGACGCCGTCGACGAGATCGGCGATCGCGGTCGGCTGGTCGCCGGCCGGCTCGAAATCCGACTTCATCTGAAAGCGCAGGCCGCCTTCCGACTTCTCGGGGCGCGCGGGCCGGTGCGGCGTCCAGGGCTTGCCCGGTTCGATGAACGGGCTGCCGGTCTCCAACAGCGCCTGCAGCGACTTCGCCGTCAGCGAGGCCGCGCTGTCGCTGTCGGGATCGAAGGCCGAATCCGCCTTCTTCGAGAGCTTGCGCGGCTTCTTCTCATCGGCATCGCCCGGCCGCGCCTCGTAGCCGGCCTGGGGCGCATCGCTGAAGCCGGCCGCGCCGCCCGGCACCGCCTTGCCGCGGTTGATCGCCGGGTTGAGCAGGTCGGCGAGGTAGCCGTCGAGCGGCTTGAGCTCGGGCTTGCTCGCCTTCGAATTCGGCGTGCGCGTCGCGGCGGACTTCTTCGCTGCGGATTTGGTCGCAGCCTTGGGCTTGGCTGCGGTCGTGTCGGTGCTCTTTGGCATGGCCGCAATATGGGCGCGATTTGCGGCGGATGCGAGGGGGTAGGGCGCAGATGGCGTCGCTCTGATGACAGGAGTTGACAGGAGCCAGATTGCTCTCATTAATTGAGTAGACATATAATAATCAACCATAGGGTAACGGCCATGTCGGGGGGCGGGGTCGGAGAGGGCGGCGACGATGTCGAAGCCTTCATTGCTCGCTGGCGTGCCTCGGAAGGAGCCGAGCGCGCCGCCTACGCGCAATTCCTGACCGATTTCTGCCGGCTGATCGGTGTCGAAACGCCGCTGCCGCCGACCAGCGACGCCGAGGCGGTGACCTACCGCTTCGAATATCCCGTGAAGTTCCGCGACCCCGCGGGAACAGCCACGACGGGGCGGATCGATCTCTACAAGAAATCCTGCTTCGTGCTCGAGGCCGACTTCACCGGCCAGGGGGACAACTACGTCCATTTCCCGGACAGGCACCGTTTCCGCGTCTATCTAGAGGACCTGCGCGGTCCGGCCATCCGGGCCTGGATCGCGCGCATCTGGAACGATCTGTTCTCGCTCGGTCCCTCGCGGCAGGCCGCCCTGGCGACGCGCCAGATCGCTCAGCGGAGCCCACCTGGGCGCGCTACGCGCCGCGCGCCCAGTAGCTCTCTTGTGGCAACCTCAGTCCCGCATCGGAACAAGCTTCCGAATAGCAGTGGATAAGGTTCTTATTCCGGTTTCGAGCTTCTCGGCATCTTCCTGCATGAAGTCGTCCAGCATCATGTCGAGTAAAGCATGGACCCCTTCCCACGTACGGGGCACCACCAGTATAGCGTAATTACCGGCAGCCTCGCTAGCGTCGAACGCCGCCTCCCGAGCGGGGCTCTCGTCGATACAACCGGCCGCTAACTCCGCATCAGCGAGCAAGAGATAATTGCGGTTGAGCATTCTCCACGTTCTGATAGCAACCAAGGATGGGTCTTCTTTGTCGTTCGTCGTAGTTTGAATAGGAGCTCGTCGACTTACAGATCCCATGTGTCCCCCCACATGTCTGTGTTTGCCATATACTCCGTTTCCATCCGCGCGAATCAACCAAGGCGACAAACAGAAGGATAATTCGATCAATAGTTTGAATTTGCAATAAATTTCATAAAGACCAGCAGGAATGAAGTAAGATTGCGCACAGCTATTTCCGGCGCCTGACGCTCGCGCGTGAGAGAGTACTGTTTTTCGGGAATTTCTTGGCCAAGCAGCTCGTTGAATGGCCGGGCAGGCCGGAGCCAACGAAGCTATCCGCCATTCGGCAACGATCCACGCTCTTCCATATCGCGCTGTTTCATCAACTTCCTAGGCGACGGAGGCGCACAAGCAGGCGATCCTCGCCGGCAGGTCGCTGTCCGCCGCCGAGGCCGATATCCGCGATCGCGGGCTGGTGCTGATCCTGAACGAGCATCACGAGGCGATCGATGCGGCGGTCGCAACCGCCTACGGGCTACCGGCCGATGCGGAGGACGAGACGATCCTGGCGATGCTGGTGGCGCTCAATCGTGACCGGCCCGCGAGGAAGAACGCGGAACGGCGCGCTGGCTGCGGCCGGACTATCAGCGGCCGCGCTTCGGGCGGGAGGCTGCGGTCGGCGAGCAGATCGAGGCGGCCGAACTGCTGGCGCTGCCGGCGCCGGGCAGTGCCAGGCCGGTCTTCCCGAGCCAGCCGGTCGAGCGGGTGGCGGCCGTTCTGGCGGTGCTGGCGACGGCGAGCAAGCCGCTGGATGCCGAGGCGATCGCGCAGCGCTTTCGGCAAGGACTCAAGGTCCGGTCGGCCGTGCGCGCGATCCTGATATCGCTCGCCCGCGTCGGCGAGGTCTCCACCGGAGATGGTGGGGCGAGCTTCGCGCGCCGGCTGCGGGCGACCGGCTGACGATCCCGCTTCCAGGGCGAATGCCGCCAGTGATGCGGCAGCGTCTGTGCGGCGCCAGCGGATGCTCAGCCATCCTCTTCCAGTTCGCTGTGCGATTTCAGCGCATAGCCGCCGCGCGGCTGCGTCACCAGATAGGCCGGGTTCTCCGGCGAGGCGTTGCGGCGCACCTCGGTGCCCTTGATCGTGCGGGTCACCGGCTCGGTGAAGACCTGCTCGATGCGGCCTTTGGCAGTGTGAGCGCCCCAGCGCCAGGTCACGTCGGTGCCAGGCTTGAATGTCGTCGTCACGTCCCAGCTCCCGGTGTCGAGGCCGATACGCAGCAGCCGGCCCTTCGGTTCATGCCGGCTGGCCGCCTGTCACGCGAGCGTCACGTCGCTGTCGCGCGCCTGCAAACTGCGGACGCGAAGCGGGGCCGTCCCGCTTTTCGCAACCGGAGTGTCCCATGCGTCTGCGCCTCGCCGCCGCCCTGCTTCTGTCGTCCACCATGCTCGCCGGCGCGCAGGATGCGCCAAAGGAGTTTCCGGCCAAGCTGGTCGGACACGCCTTGCTGCCGGCCAACACCATCATCCCGGCCCCGGCCGATGCGCCGGCCGATCTCAAGGTCTCCGGCAAGTTCGTCACCCCGGGCAAGCGTGTCGAGCAGGTCGGCTCGGTGATGGGCACCTCGGGCGGGCGCCCGACCGGGCTTTCGACCCCCTTCGCCGGCCAGCCGGTGCAGGGCTTTTCCGGCATCCGCTCGCTGGGCAATGGCGAGTTCCTGGTGCTGACCGACAACGGCTTCGGCGCCAAGGCGAACTCGCCGGACGCGATGCTGTTCTTCCACCGCCTCAAGGCCGATTTCGAGGGTGGCAAGATCGAGCGCACCGCGACCACCTTCCTGCACGATCCCGACAAGAAGGTGCCGTTCCGCATCGCCAACGAGGGCACCGAGAAGCGCTACCTGACCGGCGCCGACTTCGACCCGGAATCGATCCAGCCGATCGGCGGCAAGTTCTGGATCGGCGACGAGTTCGGCCCCTATCTGATCCGCGTCGACGCCAGCGGCAAGGTCGAGGCGGTTTTCGAGACCATGGTCGACGGCAAGCCGGCCCGCTCGCCCGACCATTACGCCGTGACCACGCCGGCCGCGCCGAACTTGGCCGTAGAGTTCAATGTCCGCCGCTCCAAGGGCTATGAGGGCATGGCGCAGTCGCCGGACGGACGCTTCCTCTACCCGCTGCTAGAAGGCCCGCTCTGGAATGCCGAGACCAAGGGCAATGAAGAGGTCGACGGCAAGGAAGTGCTGCGCATCCTCGAATTCGACGTGCAGAACGAGAAGTGGACCGGCCGCTCCTGGTTCTTCCCGCTCGAGCAGAAGGGCCTCGCCATCGGCGACTTCAACATGATCGACGCGACGACAGCGCTGATCATCGAGCGCGACAACGGCGAAGGCACCGCCGATCGCGCCTGCGTCGCCGGTCAGAAGGGCCCGGACTGCTTCCACGACCTCGCCAAGTTCAAGCGCATCGTCAAGATCGAGATGACCGACGCCAATGTCGGCAAGAGCGTGCGCAAGGTCGGCTATATCGACCTGATGAAGATCGCCGATCCCGACAAAAAGGCGAAGCAGGGCGCGATCGACGGCGTGCTGCCCTTCCCGTTCTTCACCATCGAGAACGTCGACGTCGTCGACCTCGCCAACGGCATCATCGTCGTCGGCAACGACAACAACCTGCCGTTCTCCTCGTCGCGCGATCCGAAGAAGGCGGATGACAACGAGCTGGTGCTGCTCTCGGTCAAGGAACTACTCGCGGCCAAGTGAGGCCTTCGACGCGCCGAAGTTACGGCGAAGTCGAATACAGCCTGCGTCAAGTCGTCAGGCGTCCCATGGCCGACTCGCGCCGGCCATGTTCGCTTATCGGCCAGTCCTTGAGCTGTTTTGGCGAAAGGCGTATAATACCTTCGACCAAGCGCCTCGTGCGCGAGGCGCCGTGGTTGGATGATCTTCACCGATGGAGGTGATCATGTTGACCGCGACTACGAGTGGAAAACGGCCGCAGGACTGGCTCAACCTGATCCTCGGCGCACTCCTGTTCATCTCGCCCTGGATGATGGGCTTCCTCGCCGACACCACGCCGACCCGCAATGCCTGGCTGGCCGGGGCCGTGCTTGCCCTGATCGCGATCGCGGCCATCACCGCCTTCGCCGAATGGGAGGAGTGGGTGAACCTCGCGCTCGGTCTCTGGCTGATCGCCGCGCCCTGGGTGCTCGGCTTCACTGCCAACTTCGCAGCGTTCTGGACGCATCTGGTCCTCGGCCTGCTGACTGCGGCCGTCTCGGCCTGGGCGGTCTGGGACTACCGGCACGAACCGCACGCCACGGCCTGAACGAGCGGCCGGGCCCGCCAGACCGGCGGGCCCGGTCTCCTCGGTAATCGACGGGGGTTCCTCGCGCGATCGGCGCTCAGCGCCCCGCCTTGCGCGCCCGCTCAACCGCTGCCTCGATTCCCTCCCAGGAAGGCTTCTTTGGCGCAAAGCGGCCGCGCAGATAGACCGCCAGCTCCGCGAGCTGCCGATCATCGAGCGCTGTCGCGAAGGATGGCATCGAGCCGATGCCGTGCTGGCCGCCTTCGAGCAGCATATTGACGAGATTGGCCGGCGTCACGGCGTGGAGCTTGGACGACAGGCCGAGCGCCGGCCCGGCATTGACCAGCGGCGCGGCACGGCCGGTCTCGTGGCAGGCGGCGCAGGCGCCTTCATAGAGCCGGGCGATCGGCGAGGTCGCGGGATTGGCGGCGCGTGCGGTCTGCTGCTCGATGCGCGCCGCCACGGCTTCGGCCTCGGCCGTCGGAAGGGGCTCGTTCAGCGAGGCGAGATAGGTCGCCATCGCCCGGATGTCGGCGTCGGGCAATTCTTTGAGCTCGGCGATCACCGGCGCCATCGGCCCCGAAGCTGCGCCGTGATGCTGCGAGGTTCCGGTCTTCAGATAGGTGTAGAGCTGCGCCTCGCTCCAGGGAATCGGCCCGGCCGAGAGCCTGGTCAGCGCCGGCGCCTCCCAGCCTTCCGCCTCGCCGCCGGCGAGATAGGCGCTGCCGCCCTTCTCGGCCCCCAGCGCATTACGCGGCGTGTGGCAGGCGCCGCAATGGCCGAGCCCGTCGACGAGATAGCGCCCGCGATTCCATTCAGCCGAGCGCGCCGGATCGGGCTTGAGCTCGCCGCCACGGTTGAACAGCAGGTTCCAGCCGGCCAGCAGCGGGCGGAGGTTGAACGGGAATGTGAGCCGGCTCGCTTCGTTCTCCCGGCGTACCGCCGGCTGCGACATCAGGAAGGCATAGAGCGCCTGCAGGTCGGCCTCACTCGCCTTGGCGAAGCTCGGATAGGGGAAGGCCGGGTAGAGCTGATGGCCGTCGCGGTGCAGGCCGGCGCGCATCGCCCGCTCGAAGGCGGCATAGGACCAGTTGCCGATGCCGGTCTCGACATCGGGGGTGATGTTGGTGGTCATCACCGTGCCGAACGGTGTCGGCAGAGCGAGTCCGCCGGCATAGGGCACTCCGTCCTTAGCCGTATGGCAGGTGGAGCATGCGCCGAGCGCCGCGAGCTGGCGGCCACGCTCGATCGTCGTCGCCGACCAGGTCGACGGGTCCGGCCGGGCAATCGGCGCGATCGATGGCGCGAAGGCGAGCGAGACGGCGGCGAAGCTGGCAGCACCCGCCATGGCCGCGCCGAGCTTGCTCCACCAGGGCAGGCGCCTAGCGGGCTCACGCGGCGGCGCTTTGAGCAGCTTGGTGCCGTTGAGACCGGCGAGCACCCGCTCCGGCGTCAGCGGCAATTCGCGAAAGCGCACCCCAGTCGCGTCATAGACGGCGTTGACGATCGCCGCCGCGCTCGGGACCGAGGCCGACTCGCCCGCGCCCATCGGCGGCAGATGCTGACGATCCATCAGCATGACGTCGATCGCCGGCAATTCCGGGAAGGTCAGCACCGGATAGGAGCCCCAGTCGCGGCTGGCGACGGCTGTCGTCTGCGAGAACGTTACCTCCTCGCGCAGCACCCGGCTGGTCGATTGCAGGACGTTGCCATGGACCTGGTGCGTCACCCCGGCGGGGTTGACCATCATGCCGGTATCCTGGCCGACGGTGACGCGGCTGACGGTAACCTCGCCGGTCGTGCGATTGACCGCGACATCGGCGACCCAGGCGGCCCAGGCCGCGCCGACGCCCGGCCAGCTGCCATGGACATAGCGCGCCTGGGCGAAGCCGCGCCCGCGCAGGACGTCGCCATCCTGCTCCATGCGCGGCCCGACATGCGGCTGCCAGTTCGCCCGCTCGGCCGTCGCCCGCGTCAGCTCGGCGGCGCGCTCGTCATTGATGTGACGCAGGCGGAATTCGACTGGATCGACGCCGGCCTCATGCGCGAGTTCGTCGATATAGCTCTCATGGGCGAAGACGTTCGGCATCGCCGAGACGCCGCGCAGCCAGGAGGCGCGCACGATCGGCGGCATGTCATAGGCCGTCAATCGCATGTTCTCGTAGGTGTACGAGGGCACCGCAGTGCGGTCGCCCATCCGCAGCGCCGCCGGCTGGTTCGGGATGCGTCCGGTCAGCAGCAGCGCAAGGGTCGGGGCGGCATTGGACGGATACCAGGTATGGAAGTCGTAGGCTTTCAGCGAGCCGCCCGGCCCGAGCCCGCCCTTGATGTCGATTAGTTGGGCGGCGCCCTTCGGTTCCCAGAGATGCTCCTGCTCGCGGGTGAGCTGGACCCGCACCGGCGCGCCGACCGCACGCGATAGCAGCACCGCATCGGCGACGACGTCGTCGGCGCAGTTGCGGCCATAGCAGCCGGCCGCCTCGAAGCGGATGACGTCGATCCGCTCCTTCGGCAGGCCGGTGAGCACCGCCAGATCGTTCTGCAGCGGATAAGGATTCTGGCTGCCGGTCCAGACGGTGATCCCGTCCGCGCGCACATCGGCGACGGCGCAGGACGGGCCGATCGAGCCGTGCATGTGGTAGGGCCAGACATAGGTGCGGTCGAGCCGCGCCTCCAAGCTCTCCAGCGCCGCGTCGACATCGCCTTCCTCGGCCAAAAGGCGCGGCGTCGAGGGATGGCTGCGCAGCGCCTGGCCGAGATCGGAGAGGTCGGGCGGGGTGAACTCGCGCCATTGCGCCTTGAGCTTCAGTGCAGCTTCTGCCGCCTGCTCCTCGCGCTCGGCGACGATACCGATAAAGTCGCCCTCGACCACGACGGCGCGGATGCCGGGCACGTCGGCGATCGAGTCGCGATCGACCGCGATCAGGCTCCGGCCGACGAAATCGCCGGCATCCATGCCGGCATAGGGCGGGCGTACGACCCGGCCATGCAGCATGCCGGCGACGCGGACATCATGGACGTAAGTGAAGCTGCCGGTGACCTTGGCGGGGATGTCGACGCGGGCGACCGAACGGCCGATGAGCTTGTGCTGGTCGACTCGCTTTAACGCGGCGCTTTCAGCCAGCGGCAGCAGAATCCGCTCATTGGCGAGCAGCGTGTCGAGAGCGATGGCTTGGGCCGTTTCCCCCATGCGCGAGATCACGCCGTCGCTGAGCGCGATCTCGTCCTCGGCGCAGCTGAGCGCGGCCGCCGCGAGCGCAATCAACCTGGCCCGGATTTGCGTCGCCGCGATCCTGATCGCGAGCGAGGTGACCTGGATCGTCTCGCTGGCGATGGTCGCGCCCTGATCGGGCGTATCGGCGGTGTGGCCGAGCACCATCTCGACGGCCTCGAAGGGGAAATCGAGCTCCTCCGCGACCATCTGGGCGAGGGCGGTGCGGATGCCGGTGCCGAGGTCGACATGGCCGTTGAAGGCGAGGATGCGGCCCTCCGCCGTGAGGCAGACATGCAGGTCGAGCCCGTCCTCGGGCGCGGCGTCGGAAGCTGCCCCCTTGCGCGGCGCGACCACGCCGATCACCCCGGCGCGCTTCAACAGTGCCTTGCGGGAAATGGGCTCGCTCATGACGCCGCCGCGTCCTGCCGGCCGCGCTCGGCAGCGAGCAGCACCGCCCTGACGATCTCGACATGGGTGCCGCAGCGGCAGAGATTGTGGCGCAACGCCTCGCGCACCTCCGCCTCGCTCGGGTCGGGCTGCGCGTCGAGCAAGGCTTTCGCGGTCATCACCATGCCGGAGATGCAGTAGCCGCATTGTGCCGCCTGCGCGTCGATGAAGGCCTGCTGCAGCGGATGCGGGGCATCGACGCTGCCGAGGCCTTCGAGCGTGACGATCTCGCGATCTTCGGCCAGCCGGACCGGCAGGGCGCATGCGCGCGCCGCCTGGCCGTCGACCAGCACGGTGCAGGCGCCGCATTCGCCGAGGCCGCAGCCGAATTTCGGGCTGTTGAGACAGAGATCGTTGCGCAGGAAGAATAGCAGCGGCGTCCGGGCTTCGCCCTCGATCTCATGGCTCGCGCCGTTGACGCGAAGCGTGAAGCGCCGCGTCGTCCTCATGGCTCGCCCAGGCGGGGCGAGGCGCGCCTGATCGTCCTGATCGTCACGGCCACCGAGATCGTTCGTATACGAATGAGAATAAGGATAAATCGGAGTGGGCTGCAAGCGGGATTTCAGCGTGAAGGCACGTCGTACCGTAGCAACGCGACCTAAGCGAGAAAGGCGCGGGGAACCCTCTCCTGCAAGGAGAGGGCAGGGTGAGGTGTAGGCCGTCTACCAGTTCGGCGAGCGCTCACCGCGCGGTCGGGTTCAGGCCAACGTTTACAGTCCGAACACC
>PNLY01000122.1 GCA_013823325.1 Methylobacterium sp. | reverse complement strand
CCTGATCGACGCGCATAGCGATCTGGGAAAGGGCGGCGGCAACGCCGCCCTTTTTCGTTTCCGCAGGGCAGTCGCTTCGGCGCTCTGGCTTCGCAGCGAGGATCGTGCCAGCTTCCTGTATCTTGCATACGGACTGGAGATCGCGATGAGTCCCCGCCATTCGCTCGCCGACAGGCTGCGCCAGCCCGGCCTTGTCGTCGCGCCGGGCTGCCATGACGCCATCGGCGCAAGGGCGATCGAGCAGGCCGGTTTCGAGGCGGTCTACATGACCGGCAACGGCCTCTCCGCCAGCCTGATCGGCGCGCCCGATATCGGCCTCCTGACCATGACCGAGATGGTGGCGCGCGGCCGGGCCCTGGCCGCGGCGATCACCGTGCCGCTGATCGCCGATGCCGATACCGGCTATGGCAATCTCAACAACGTCGCCCGCACCGTCGCCGAATACGAGGCGGCGGGCGTCGCCGCGATCCATCTCGAAGACCAGGTCACCCCCAAGCGCTGCGGCGCGATGAAGGGACTGGCGCTGGTCACGCCCGAAGAGCATGCCGAGAAGATTCGCATCGCGGTCGCGACCCGGCGCGATCCCGACTTCCTGATCATCGGCCGCTCGGACGCAAGGCTGCCGCTCGGCCTCGACGAGGCGATCGCGCGCGGCAAGGCCTATGCGCGGGCGGGCGCCGATCTGGTGCTGCTGGAGATGCTGCAATCCGAGGAGGAGATGAAGCGGGCACTGGGCGAGATCGAAGCGCCGCTGATGTTCAATTATGTCGAGGGCAGGGTGCCGCCATTGACCGCCGAAGAGTTCGAGCGGCTCGGCTTCAAGGTGCTGAGCTACCCGGTCGCCTCGACATTGGCCTACGCCCATATGATGGCGGCCTTTGCGCGCGAGCTGAAGCGCTCGGGCACGACGCGCGGGCTCGAGGCGAGCATGCTCGACCTGCCGAGCTACGAGGCGTTCCTGGGTCGAGACAACTATGCCTGATCTCAAGGTCGAGCAGCCGAAATCGCTGGTCGCCATCGTCGAGGAGCGGCTGCGCGATGCGATCATCGACGCCGAGATGCGCCTTGGCGAGACCCTGTCGGAGGAAGCGCTGAGCGAGGCCCTGGGCGTCAGCCGCACGCCGGTGCGCGAGGCGCTGGCGCGATTGCAATTGCAGGGGCTGGTGACGATCGTGCCGAAGAAGGGCACCTTCGTCTTCGCGCCGACCGAGGAGGACGTCTCCGAGCTCTGCGTCTTCCGCTACATGCTGGAGACGCAGGCCCTGCGCGAATGCATGAGCAAGGCGAGTGAGGCGGCGCTGGCTGCGATGAAGGATGCGCTCGCAGCAATGGAGGCGGCGCAGGCCGGCGGCAGCCGCCGCGACTATGCCAGGGCCGACACCGTCTTCCACGAGGTCTTCTTCCAGCATTGCGGCAACCGCTATCTCGGCAACGCCTATCGCGGCGTCTCGGGCCGGGTCGCGGCCCTGCGCACGCATCTCTCGGTGCCGCTGGAAGGCGAGCAAGAGCGCTCCATGGCCGAGCATCACCAGATGGTCGAGGCGTTCGCGGCCGGGCGCCTGGCCGATCTCGACTCGATCCTGCACCGCCACATCATGCGGGCCTGGGACGCCTATGCCGACGTGCTGCGCAGCGGTGGGATGCAGGGGTGAGCGCCGGGTTGGCGAGGGTTCAAATAGTTGGGCTTCTACGCTCATTGTCATGTCATCCCGGACAAGCCGCGAAGCGGCGCCGATCCGGGCTCCATTCCTGAGCCTCTATCGGAAAGGTTCCGGAATGGGTTCCGGGTCTCCCTCCGATCGCCCGGGACGACTAGCGCTCAGTGGACGGCTTGAGGGCAATGGCTGTCGGCCGCCATCAAATCATCTTGCATACAGTGTCCTAGAGTCTATGCTTCCGGCCGAGAGCCTGTAACGGCCGTCGAAGCGCGGGAGGAGCCCCATGACCATAGCCCTGAAAGCCGCAGCCCTGGCGTTCGCGCTGGCGGCGACGCCAGCCCTGGCGCAGGACAAGGTGAAGCTGATCACCATCGCCGAGCTCTCCGGGCCGGGCGCGACCGCCGGCACCAATTGGAAGAGCGGCATCGAGCTCGCGGTCGAGGAGATCAACGCCAAGGGCGGCATCCTCGGGCGCAAGATCGATCTTACCGCCTATGACACGCAGACCAACCCGGCCAACGCCCGCGCCGCCGTGCAGCGCGCGATCGACGAGGGCACCCATGCGGTGCTCGGGCCGGTCTATACCGGCTCGATCATGGCCTCGATGCAGATCGCCCAGCGCGCCGAGATCGCCCAGCTCGCCGCCGGCGACGGCACGGCCTACACCGCCCAGGGCAACCCCTTCATCTTCCGGACCTCGCTCAGCCAGTCTGCGGCGATGCCGAAGATCGCCGCCTATCTCAAGGATCAGGTCAAGGCCAAGTCGGTCGCCGTGGTCTGGGTCAACAACGACTTCGGGAAGGGCGGGCACGAGGCGATCCTGAAGGAGCTGAAGAGCCGTGGCATCGAGGTGCCGGTCGACCTCTCGACCGAGCAGGGCCAGGCCGATTTCGCCGGCGAGGCGATCAAGGTGAAGAACGCTGCTGTCGATGCCGTCTTCGTTTATCTCAACGAAGAGGAGAGCGCCCGGCTGCTGGTGGCGATGCGCGACCAGAATGTCGGCAAGCCGGTGATCGGCGAGACCACGATCCTGAGCCAGAAGGTGATCGAGCTCGCCGGCAAGGCGGCCGACGGCGTGCGCGGCCATGTCGGGCAGACCGTCGATGCGCCGATCCCCGCGCTGCAGGACTTCGGCAAACGTTTCGAGGCGCGCTTCAAGTTCGTGCCCGACCATAACGGCATCAAGGGCTACATGGCCGTCCATGCGGTGAAATGGGCGACGGAGAAGCTCGGCAAGTTCGAGCCGACCAAAGTCGCGGCGACCCTGCATGGCGCGACGATCAAGCCGGAGGAGGAGCCGGGCATCCTGATGGAGACGACCTTCGACGCGAAGGGCGACGTCCAGCGCGAGAGCTTCCTGGCCGAGGTGGTCGACGGCAAGCAGAAGATCATCGGCCGCCTGCCGAAGTGAACGAGAGAATGCTCGGAGCGCGAAAGGGCGGTGGCGACACCGCCCTTTCCGTTGCCCGCCTCATGCAGGCTGGCAGCGAGATCATGCGTCTGCCCATGGCCGGTTTCCTGTGCTGAACTGACGGCACCAGGCGGCGACGCAGCGGCGCTGCATCAGGGAGGACATGATGGGCTTCAAGCCGCCATTCACCGGCATCCATGCGATCGCCTTCGCCCTGTTCGATGCGCAGGAGCGGCTCGACCGCGCGGCGATGCGGCGCCAGACCGAGATTTGCCTTGGCCTCGGCGTGCACGGGATCGCGGCGCTGGGCCTCGCCACCGAGGTCTCGAAGCTCAGCCTCGCCGAGCGCCTCACCGTGATGGAGTGGGTGGCGGAGGACGTCGCCGGCAAGGCGCCGCTCGCCTTCACCATCTTCGGCGGCTCGGTCGCCGAGCAGGTCGAGCAGGTCAAGGCGGCCGAAGCGGCCAGGGCCGACTGGGTGATCCTGCAGCCGCCGATGGTCGGCTCCTTCGGCGCGGCGGAATATATCCGCTTCTTCGGCCGCGTTGCCGAGGCGACCTCGCTGCCCGTCGCGATCCAGAACGCGCCGGCCTATATGGGCCGCGGCCTCTCGGCAGCCGATATCGCCGAGCTCGTCCGCCAGCATCCGAACATCTGCCTGATCAAGGGCGAGGGGGCGGCGACCGAGATCCGCCAGCTGATCGAGGTCACCGAAGGACGGCTGCCGGTGATGAACGGCCGCGGCGGGCTGGAGCTCGCCGACAATCTGCGCGCCGGCTGCGTCGGCTTCATTCTGGCGCCCGATACGATCGACTACGCGTTGCACGTCTATGAGCGCTTCCTCGCCGGCGACGAGGCCGGGGCGGAGGAGGCCTATCGCGCCGTACTGCCGGCGATCGTCTTCATCATGCAGTCGATCGAGAGCCTGCTCTGCTACGGCAAGCGCATCTTCGGCGCGCGGGCGGGAATCGCCATCCACGATCGCGGCCCGGCCTTGCGGCCGAGTGGGTTCGGGCTCGACCGCGTTGCGAAATATGCCGCTACACTCGGGCCTTATCGCGGCCGGCTGACGAGTTGAGTCAACTTTGAACAGGGCGGTTGCGATTTCGACTTGAAAAGCCGACAGGGTTCGGGCTAAGCAACCGGCGCTACAGGGGTGTAGCTCAGTTGGTAGAGTACCGGTCTCCAAAACCGGGTGTCGCAGGTTCGAGCCCTGCCGCCCCTGCCAGCCGTTCGTCAGATCCGCGATGACACAGAACATCTACGACGACGCCGGCTTCTTCCAGAATTACAGCCAGTTGCCACGCTCGCAGCGCGGGCTCGACGGCGCGCCGGAATGGCCGGCGCTGCGCGCCTTGCTGCCGCCGCTCGCCGGCGGCACGGTGCTCGATCTCGGCTGCGGCTTCGGCTGGTTCTGCCGCTTCGCAGCGGGCGCCGGCGCGGCGGAGATCGTCGGCGTCGACGTCTCCGAGCGCATGCTGGCACGGGCGAGGGCGGAGACGTCTGCGAGAGCCGTCCGCTACGAGCAGGCCGATCTCGAGGCTTACGAGCCGGCGGCCGAACGCTTCGACCTCATCTATTCCTCGCTCGTCTTCCATTATCTCGTCGAGCTGCCGGCGGTGTTCGGCCGTATCGCGCGGGCGCTGAAGCCGGGCGGGCGCTTCGTCTTCTCGGTCGAGCATCCGATCATGACGGCGCCACGCCACCAGACATGGGCGCAGGACGCTTCCGGCCTGCCGGTCTGGCCGGTCGGCGCCTATCTCGACGAGGGCGAGCGCGTCACCGACTGGCTCGCCGAGGGCGTGGTCAAGCAGCATCGGACACTTGCCACCTATCTCAACCTGCTGGTCGGGCTCGGTCTTCGCCTGCGCCATGTCGAGGAGTGGGGGCCGACGCAGGAGCAGATCGCGGCCGAGCCGGACTGGGCCAGGGAGCGCGAGCGCCCGGCCTTCCTGCTCATCGCCGCCGAGAAGCCCTGAGCCGGGCCAGAGTCAAAACCGCTTGGCGAGCGGGCCTTCGCGTTGTAAGAAGCCCCCTAACGACGGCGCGCGGCTCCCTGAGCCCCGCGCCGCGAATCTTTCAGGACCGCCGAATCGCTGCCCGAAAGCGGCGATCCGGAACCGAGGTGACGAGCCCGATGGCGAAGACGAATCCCTTCCAGTTCCTGCAGGAGGTGCGCAACGAGGCCTCCAAGGTGACCTGGCCCTCGCGCCGCGAGACGCTGATCACCACCGGCCTGGTGTTGCTGATGGTGCTCATGTCGAGCCTGTTCTTCCTCTTCACCGACACGGTCATCCGTTGGGGCCTCGGCCTCATCCTCGCGCGCTGAACGGAAGCAAGAACGTGAGCACACGCTGGTACATCGTCCACGCCTATTCCAACTTCGAGAACAAGGTCGCGCAGTCGATCAAGGATCAGGCGGCGCAGCGCAACCTCTCCGACAAGTTCGACGAGGTGCTGGTGCCGACCGAGAAGGTCGTCGAGGTCCGCCGCGGCCGCAAGGTCGACACCGAGCGCAAGTTCTTCCCCGGCTATGTCCTGGTGAAGTGCGAGATGACCGACGAGGTCTACCACCTCATCAAGAATACGCCCAAGGTCACCGGCTTCCTCGGCGCCGACAAGGCCAAGCCGATGCCGATCCCCGAGCATGAGGCGATGCGGATCAAGGGCCAGGTCGCCGAAGGCATCGAGCGCCCGAAGCCGACCGTGGTGTTCGAGGTCGGCGAGCAGGTGAAGGTCGCCGACGGCCCGTTCGCCTCGTTCAACGGCGTCGTCGAGGATGTCGACCATGCTCGCGCCCGCCTCAAGGTCGCGGTCTCGATCTTCGGCCGCGCCACGCCGGTCGAGCTCGAATACGGTCAGGTCGAGAAGCTCTGAAGGCATGACAGGCTGCAAGATTATCGAAGGGCGCCGGAAACGGCGCCCTTTTTGCGTGCTTTCGTAGTTAACGCCTCCTTCAGGCGTGTGTGAGATTGTCCGCGCCGGCTTTCGGGCGGGCAGGTATGTTTCCCAGAACATTCAAGGCGACGGTCGGACAGCGCCTGGCGCTGTGGGGCGTGCTGCTCGGCGCGCTGTCATGCGTCTATGTCGCGACCGAGCTGATCGGCTCGCGCAAGCTCGACGCCTTCACCCGTGCCCTCGAAGCCCAGAGCGATCTCGCCAGTCGCCTCGAAGCGACGACCATGCTGTTCGAGCGGATCAGCATCGCGACCTTCTCGGGCAATCGGGCCGAACCCTCGGATCTCGACGTGCTCGCGATCGCCGCCGAGGACATGGCCACCCGGCTCGACGGCAAGCTGCAGACCGACACGCAGGCGATCGTGGCGCGCGCTGCGGCGATGCGCGAGGCCCAGGACATTCCGACGGCGCGGGCCGAGCTTCGGGTGATCGCCGACAAGCGCTCCGCCTTGCGACGTGGGCTCGGCGAGGAGATCGGCCGCTTGAGCGCCGACCTGTCGCGGCATGTCGAGAGCGCCCATCAGAACAAGGTCCTGCTCTCGCTGCTCGGGCTGTTCAGCCTGGTCTTCATCGTCAGGCTGGAGCATCGCTGGCTGGTCCGTCCGATCACCGACATGGCGCGGGCCTTGGGCGAGAACCGCAAGGATGGCGGGCTCGACAAGCTCGCCATGCGCAGCGACGAGATCGGCATGCTCGGCAGCGCCATGCTGGCGCATCAGCACGGGCTTCAGGCCGAGCAGGAAGCCGCGCAGGCGCGGGTGAGCGCCTTGTCGGGCGAGGTGGCGCGCCAGGAAGCGGCCCAGGCGCGCAACGGCGCCTTCCAGGAACAGATCGCGGCGATCGCGCAGGCGCTGGAGCAACACGCCGCCCGGCTGTCGCAGGCTGCCGGCGAGTTCGCGCAGCTCTCCGGTGTCGTCGACGAGCGGGCCGGAGCGGCGACGCTGTCGACGCAGCGCGTCTCTGGCCATGTCGACCATGTCGCCGGCGCGATCACCGAGGTGTCGTCGCTGTTGGCGACCGCTGCCAGCGAGGCGCAGCGCACCTCCGACGTCGCCGAGGCCGCGAAGGCGCTGGTCGAGGAGGCGACCGCCGACACCGTCGTGCTGAGCGAGGCCGTCGGCAAGATCGTCCAGGTCATCGACATCATCGGCACCGTCGCCAGCCAGACCAACCTGCTCGCGCTCAACGCCACGATCGAGGCGGCCCGGGCCGGCGAGGCGGGCAGGGGGTTCGCCGTCGTCGCCGGCGAGGTGAAGCAGCTGGCGCATCGCACCGCCGAGGCGACCGACGATGTCCGCAAGGGGCTGGACCAGATCACCATCGCGGCCCAGCGCATTACCCTGCGCGTCGGCGCGCTGGTGACCTCGGTCGAGAAGGTCGACAAGGCGGCCCTCTCGATCGCCGAATTGACTGCCCGGCAGGATGTCGGCTCGCGCTCAATCAGCGAGACGACGACGCGGACGGCGGGCGATGTCAGGCTCGTCGCCGAGCAGGTCGAACAGCTCGCCGGCACGCTGGCGAGCTGGCGCCAGACCGCCGGCTCCGTCACCGCAGCCTCGGCCGACCTCGACCGGCAAGCGGCGGAGCTGCGGCAGGCGGTCGACGGTTTCATCCGGCGCAGGGAGCTGGCGAGCGCATGAGCATCGCGTTTCCGAAGTCCGGGACGGAGATACCCGCCGAGCTGCGGCTGCCGCTCGCCGCGAAGGTGCTGCACTGGCTGACCGCGGCGCTGGTGCTGGGACTGTTCGCTACCGGCGTGACGATGAAGCAGCTCGGCCAGGGGCCGGCGGCCGATCTGCTCAATCTCTGCCATAAGACCACCGGTGTCCTGCTGCTCTGCCTCGTCCTGGTGCGCATCGGCTACCGGCTGTTCGCGCAGCTGACGGCGCGCTGGCAGAAGGGCGCGGCGAGCCGGCCGGTACATGCATTGCTCTATCTTGCCCTGCTGGTGGTGCCGCTGCTGGGCTGGGCCGGTGCCTCAAGTTTCGGGGCGCGGCAATTGCTCTTCGGCCTCTCGTTGCCCGAGATCTGGTCGCCGGAGGCGGGCTATGCCGAGCTGCTGCTGCTCAGCCATGCCTGGCTCGCCTTCGGCCTGATCGCGCTCGTCGTCGTCCATATCGGCCTGGCGCTGGGCGACTATCTGGTGCGGGACGCGAAGGCCGATTGAGCCTGCGTTAACCGGATAACACCCGCGCCGCCCTGGCTCTGCCTATTCTTGCCGGCAGCCCGCAACCGGGTGTCAGGGAGGATAATGATGAGCGGCAAGCGCATTTTGATGATCGTCGGCGATTTCGGCGAGGACTATGAGATCATGGTGCCGTTCCAGGCTCTGCTCGCCGTCGGCCACAAGGTCGATGCGGTCTGCCCCGGGAAGGCGAAGGGCGACAGCGTCGCCACCTCGATCCATGACTTCGAGGGCCAGCAGACCTATTCCGAGAAACGCGGCCACAATTTCACGCTCAATGCAGGTTTCGCCGATGTCGACGCGACCGCTTACGACGCGCTGGTGCTGCCGGGTGGCCGGGCGCCGGAATATCTGCGCCTGAACAAGCAGGTGATCGCCATTGTCCGGCACTTCTTCGAGGCGAACAAGCCGGTCGCCGCGATCTGCCATGGGGCGCAAATCCTGGCCGCCGCCGATGTGCTCAAGGGACGCAGCTGCTCGGCCTATCCGGCCTGCAGTCCCGAGGTCGAGCTCGCCGGTGGCCGCTATGCCGACATCGCGATCGATGCGGCGACGACCGACGGCAATCTGGTGACGGCGCCGGCCTGGCCGGCGCATCCGGCATGGATCGCGCAGTTCCTGGCGGTGCTCGGCACGCGGATCAGCCATGGCGAGCTGAGCCGGGCCGCCTGAGGCGGTGCAGGATTGCAGGTCGCTTTGGCCGGCCGCCGCGCTATGATGCGCGGCGGTTGTGCGCGGGGAGGGCGCCATGTGCAGGCTCTTCATTCATGCCGATGCCGATCTCTGGCGCACGCGCCTGAAATCGGTGCGGCTCAACGGCTTCTCGACCAGCGTACGGCTCGAGAACCTGTACTGGCGGGTGCTTGAAGAGATCGCCGGGCGCGACGGCATGAGCCTCGGCCAGCTTTTGGCCAGGCTGCATGGCGAGCTGATCGAGACCCATGGCGACGGCGAGAACTTCGCCTCCTTCCTGCGGGTATGCTGCGGCCGCTATCTGATGCTGCAGCTTGCCGGCGAGGTGCCGCGCGAGCTCGACCGGTCGATCCGCGATCTCGATGCCGACGGGATCCTGGCGCGCGAGGCGCGGCGGCTCTCGCCTGCGACACGGCGTCCGCAGGGTGCGAGCGCATCCGGGGCTTCCCTTTCGGAGCGGCCTGTGCCATAGGGCGGCCCTCACATGCGTGGGAGGCGTGCCGGTCAGCCAGCCGGAGTTGCTCGTCGCACCACGCCCTGCAACACCCCGATCCGGAGCGATAGCAGCTCGCGGGCGGGGCGTCGTCGTTCCGGTCGGCACCGGGGCGGACGACAGGAGCAGCCATCATGGCAAAGAAGATCACGGGCTACGTGAAGCTTCAGGTTCCGGCGGGCGCGGCCAATCCGTCGCCGCCGATCGGTCCCGCGCTCGGTCAGCGCGGCCTCAACATCATGGAATTCTGCAAGGCCTTCAATGCGAAGACCGCGCAGATGGAAAAGGGCATGCCGATCCCGGTGATCATCACCGCGTATCAGGATCGCTCCTTCACCTTCGAGATGAAGCAGCCGCCGGTCTCGTACTGGCTGAAGAAGGCCGCCGGCCTGACCTCGGGTTCGAAGACCCCGGGCAAGGGCGGCAATGTCGGCAAGGTCACGTCGGCTCAGCTCAAGGAGATCGCCGAGAAGAAGATGGCTGATCTCAACTGCGACAGCGTCGATTCGGCGGTGGCGATGATCCGTGGCTCGGCCCGTTCCATGGGCCTGGAAGTCGTGGGCTGAGGGGGAACTGACAATGGCACATGTCGGAAAGCGCGTCGTCAAGGGCCGTGAAGGCATTGACCGCATCAAGCTCTACCCGCTCGCCGAGGCCGTCGCGATGGTCAAGGCCCGCGCCAACGCCAAGTTCGACGAGACCGTCGAGATCGCGATGAATCTCGGCGTCGATCCGCGTCACGCCGACCAGATGGTCCGCGGCGTCTGCAACCTGCCGAACGGCTCGGGCCGCACGCTGCGCGTCGCCGTCTTCGCCCGCGGCGCCAAGGCGGAGGAGGCCAAGAAGGCCGGTGCCGACATCGTCGGCGCCGAGGATCTGGTCGAGACCGTGCAGAAGGGCGAGATCAATTTCGACCGCTGCATCGCGACCCCGGACATGATGGGCCTGGTCGGCCGCCTCGGTAAGGTGCTGGGCCCGCGCGGCCTGATGCCGAACCCGCGCGTCGGCACGGTCACCATGGACCTGACGGCCGCCGTCGCCGCCTCGAAGGGCGGCTCGGTCGAGTTCCGCGTCGAGAAGGCGGGCATCGTCCACGCCGCCGTCGGCAAGGCCTCGTTCGATGCCGACAAGCTCGGCGAGAACATCAAGGCCTTCGTCGATTCGGTCTCGAAGGCGAAGCCGGCCGGCGCCAAGGGCACCTATATCCAGCGCGTCGCGATCTCCTCGACCATGGGTCCGGGCGTCAAGATCGAGCCGAACACCGTTCTCGGCGGCTGATTAGCGCGGCGATCGCTCTTGCGGCGATCGTGGCCCCACCTTGCGCTTTGGCGCAAGGATTACCACTTGGCAGAAACCGGGGGAGGGTCTATAGCCTCCCTCGCGTTTCCATGAGTGACGGGGCTTCCGCGTGCTTGGCACGAGGAGGTCCATTTTCGCGTTTTTCGATGGTTCGCCATCGAAGAATGGATGTCTTGGTCGAGGAGAGCGATCTCCGAAGGCCGGGCATCCAGTCCTGTCTGAGACTGCAGGTGCGCCTTTGGCTTCGGCCAGGGGGCATAATTTCGCCAAGAGGCCTGCATAGACGGTGCAAGAACTTTTCCGGCACTGAGGTGCCGAAAGAGGTTCGAACCATCTCGCCCTATCACGGCGTCACGCCATGGCAGGGGACAGGGCACTGAGCGTCGCTCCGGCGAGGGGTCGGTGTCAACCGGTCACTTCCAGAGCGGCACGTGCAACTGGCGGCGGGTCTCAAGCCTGTCGCCTACCGGAGAGAGCCCAGTGGATAAAGCGGCAAAATCTGATGCCGTCGCGACGCTGAACGACGTCTTCTCGAAGACGTCGGTCGTTGTCGTGGCCCACTATGCGGGCTTGACGGTGGCCCAGTTCCAGAAGCTTCGTCGCGAGATGAAGGCCAATGGCGCCACCGTGAAGGTCGCAAAGAACCGGCTGGCCAAGATCGCTCTTGAAGGCACCGACGTCGCGTCCATCAGCAAGCTGCTGACGGGTCCCACCCTGATCGCCTATTCCAGCGATCCGGTCGCGGCGCCGAAGGTCGCCACCGCCTTCGCCAAGGAGAACGACAAGCTCGTCATCCTCGGCGGCGCGATGGGCAAGACCGCCCTGAACCCCGATGGTGTCAAGGCTCTGGCCACGATGCCCTCGCTCGACGAACTGCGCGCCAAGTTGCTCGGCCTCCTGCAGGCCCCTGCGACCAAGATCGCCCAGCTCTCGACCGCGCCTGCTGCGAAGCTCGCGCGCGTGTTCCAGGCATATGCCGACAAGGACGCTGCCTGAGCAGCCGACAACCTTCAATCGTTCGAACCTCTTACATCAGGAACCTAAACCATGGCCGATCTCGCCAAGCTCGTCGACGAACTCTCGTCGCTCACCGTTCTCGAGGCCGCTGACCTCGCCAAGATGCTCGAAGAGAAGTGGGGCGTCTCCGCCGCTGCCGCCGTCGCCGTGGCCGCTGGCCCGGCCGCTGGCGCTGGCGCCGGCGCTGCCGCTGCCGAAGAGCAGACCGAGTTCACCGTTGTCCTGGCCTCGGCCGGCGACAAGAAGATCGAGGTGATCAAGGAAGTCCGCGCCATCACCGGCCTGGGCCTCAAGGAAGCCAAGGATCTGGTCGAAGCCGCTCCGAAGCCGGTCAAGGAAGCCGTCGCCAAGGACGAGGCCGAGAAGCTCAAGAAGCAGCTCGAGGCCGTCGGCGCGAAGGTCGAGCTCAAGTGAGCCGGGCCGGCTGATGCCGGTCCGTATCTAGTCGACAAGGACAGTCCCGGGGCGGCTCGCCGCCTCCGGGGCTGTTGCGTCGTTTCCGGCAACCGGAGCGGCGTGGTGCAGGGCCTGCCACGATGCAGGTCGATCCAGTTTGAACGTCGGCGCATGAGCGCCGAGCGGCTCACCCGGCGGCCCGTTCCGCCTGAGGCCCGGACCCCCGGGTGAGCCGTCCGAGATTGCGAGGAACATGATGGTAACTTCCCTCCAGGGTCGCAGGCGCGTCCGCAAGTTCTTCGGCAAGCTCAAGGAAGTGGCGGAGATGCCGAACCTCATCGAGGTTCAGAAGGCTTCCTATGACCAGTTCCTGATGGTCGAGGAGCCCAAGGGCGGCCGCAGCGACGAGGGTCTGCAGTCGGTCTTCAAGTCGGTGTTCCCGATCGGCGACTTCTCGGGCGCGTCGCTGCTGGAATTCGTCAAGTACACCTTCGAGCCGCCGAAATACGACGTCGACGAGTGCCGCCAGCGCGGCATGACCTTCTCGGCGCCGCTCAAGGTGACACTGCGCCTGATCGTGTTCGATATCGACCCGGACACCCAGGCCAAGTCGGTCAAGGACATCAAGGAGCAGGACGTCTACATGGGCGAGATGCCGCTCATGACGGACAACGGCACCTTCATCGTCAACGGCACCGAGCGCGTCATCGTATCGCAGATGCACCGTTCGCCGGGCGTGTTCTTCGACCACGACAAGGGCAAGACCCACTCCTCGGGCAAGCTGCTCTTCGCCGCCCGCATCATCCCCTATCGCGGCTCCTGGCTCGACATCGAGTTCGACGCCAAGGACATCGTCTACGCGCGCATCGACCGCAAGCGTAAGATCCCGGTCACTTCGCTGCTGTTCGCCCTCGGCATGGACGGCGAGGAGATCCTCGCGCGCTTCTACAACCATCTGAGCTATGTCCGCGACAAGGACGGCTGGCGCGTTCCCTACGACGCCGAGCGCATGAAGGGCTTCAAGGCCACCGTCGACATGATCGACGCCGACACCGGCGAGGTCGTGATCGAGGCCGGCAAGAAGCTGGTCGCACGCACCGCCCGCCAGCTCGCCGAGAAGGGCCTGAAGTTCCTGCGCGCCACGGACGAGGACCTCTACGGCCAGTACATCGCCGAGGACCTGGTCAACCCCGCCACCGGCGAGGTCTTCGCCGAGGCCGGCGACGAGATCGACGAGAAGAGCCTGAAGGCGCTGCTCGACGCCGGCTTCGACGAGCTGCCGGTGCTCGACATCGACCACATCACGGTCGGCCCGTACATCCGCAACACGCTCAAGGTCGACAAGAACTCGCGCCGCGAAGAGGCCCTGTTCGACATCTACCGCGTGATGCGCCCGGGCGAGCCGCCGACGCTTGAGACCGCGGAGAACATGTTCCAGTCGCTGTTCTTCGACTCGGAGCGCTACGACCTCTCGGCCGTCGGCCGCGTCAAGATGAACATGCGGCTCGACCTCGACGCCGCTGACACCGTGCGCATCCTGCGCAAGGAGGACATCTTCGCGGTCGTCAAGGCGCTGGTCGACCTGCGCGACGGCAAGGGCGAGATCGACGACATCGACCATCTCGGCAACCGGCGCGTGCGCTCGGTCGGCGAGCTGATGGAGAACCAGTACCGCCTGGGCCTCCTGCGCATGGAGCGCGCCATCAAGGAGCGCATGTCCTCGGTCGACATCGACACTGTGATGCCGCAGGACCTGATCAACGCGAAGCCCGCGGCCGCCGCGGTGCGCGAGTTCTTCGGCTCGTCGCAGCTCTCGCAGTTCATGGACCAGACCAACCCGCTCTCGGAAGTCACCCACAAGCGCCGTCTCTCGGCGCTTGGCCCGGGCGGCCTGACCCGCGAGCGCGCCGGCTTCGAGGTGCGCGACGTCCACACCACGCATTACGGCCGCATCTGCCCGATCGAGACGCCGGAAGGCCCGAACATCGGCCTGATCAACTCGCTCGCCACCTTCGCGCGCGTCAACAAGTACGGCTTCATCGAGAGCCCGTACCGGCGCATCCGCGACGGCAAGCAGACCGACGAGATCATCTATCTCTCGGCCATGGAGGAGGCGAAGTACAACGTCGCCCAGGCCAACGCGGCCGTCGACAAGGAAGGCCGTCTGACCGACGACCTGATCGTCTGCCGCCGCGCCGGCGAGGTCATCGTCGTGCCGGTCGACAAGGTCGACTTCATGGACGTCTCGCCCAAGCAGGTCGTCTCGGTCGCCGCGGCGCTGATCCCGTTCCTCGAGAACGACGACGCCAACCGCGCGCTGATGGGCTCGAACATGCAGCGCCAGGCGGTGCCGCTGGTTCGCGCCGACGCGCCCTTCGTCGGCACCGGCATGGAGGCCGCGGTCGCCCGCGACTCCGGCGCCGCCATCGCGGCTCGCCGCGCCGGCATCGTCGACCAGGTCGACGCGACCCGTATCGTCATCCGCGCCTCGGACGAGATGGACCCGACCAAGCCGGGCGTCGACATCTACCGTCTGCAGAAGTTCCAGCGCTCCAACCAGTCGACCTGCATCACGCAGCGTCCGCTGGTGCGCGTCGGCGACGTCATCAAGAAGGGTGACATCGTCGCCGACGGCCCGTCGACCGAGTTCGGCGAGCTCGCGCTCGGCCGCAACGTGCTCGTCGCGTTCATGCCGTGGAACGGCTACAACTTCGAGGACTCGATCCTGCTCTCGGAGAAGATCGTCTCGGAAGACATCTTCACCTCGATCCACATCGAGGAATTCGAGGTCATGGCCCGCGACACCAAGCTGGGTCCCGAGGAAATCACGCGCGACATTCCGAACG
>PNLY01000121.1 GCA_013823325.1 Methylobacterium sp. | reverse complement strand
TCGCGCCGCCGACGCGGATGACCGCGACGCCGCCGGCGAGCTTGGCCAGACGCTCCTGGAGCTTCTCACGGTCGTAGTCCGAGGTGGTCTCCTCGATCTGCGCCTTGATCTGCGCAACGCGGCCCTCGATGTCCTTCTTCTTGCCGGCGCCGTCGATGATCGTGGTGTTCTCCTTCTCGATGCGCACCTTCTTGGCGCGGCCGAGCATGTTGAGCGTCACGGTCTCGAGCTTGATGCCGAGGTCTTCCGAGATCATCTGGCCGGCGGTCAGGATCGAGATGTCCTCGAGCATGGCCTTGCGGCGATCGCCGAAGCCCGGAGCCTTGACGGCCGCGACCTTCAGGCCGCCACGGAGCTTGTTGACGACGAGCGTGGCGAGAGCCTCGCCCTCGACATCCTCGGCGATGATCAGGAGCGGCTTGCCGGTCTGCACGACGGCCTCGAGGATCGGCAGCATCGCCTGGAGCGAGGACAGCTTCTTCTCGAAGATGAGGATGTAGGGGTCCTCGAGCTCGGCGACCATCTTCTCGGCATTGGTGATGAAGTAGGGCGAGAGATAGCCACGGTCGAACTGCATGCCCTCGACGACGTCGAGTTCGGTGTCGGCGGTCTTGGCTTCCTCGACGGTGATGACACCCTCGTTGCCGACCTTCTGCATCGCGGTCGAGATCATCTTGCCGACCGACTCGTCGCCGTTCGCCGAGATGGTACCGACCTGCGCGACTTCCGCGTTGGACGTGACCTTCTTGGAGTTCTTCTTGAGGTCGGCGACGATGGCCTCGACGGCCAGGTCGATGCCGCGCTTCAGGTCCATCGGGTTCATGCCGGCCGCAACCGACTTGGCGCCTTCACGGACGATCGCCTGGGCGAGCACGGTGGCGGTGGTGGTGCCGTCGCCGGCATGGTCGTTCTGGCGCGAAGCGACTTCGCGGACCATCTGAGCGCCCATGTTCTCGAACTTGTCGGCGAGCTCGATCTCCTTGGCGACGGTGACGCCGTCCTTGGTGATGCGCGGGGCGCCGAACGACTTCTCGATCACGACGTTGCGGCCCTTGGGACCCAGCGTGACCTTCACGGCATTGGCGAGGATGTCCACGCCGCGCAGCATCTTGTCGCGGGCGTCGGTGGAAAAGCGAACTTCTTTGGCAGCCATGAGACTACTCCTGATTGAACTCTACGGACGGGCGGGCGTCAGGCTGCTCAGCCGACGATGCCCATGATGTCGGATTCCTTCATGATCAGGAGATCCTGGCCGTCGATCTTGACCTCGGTGCCGCTCCACTTGCCGAAGAGGACGCGATCGCCCTTCTTGACATCGAGCGCAACCAGCTTGCCGGCATCGTCGCGGGCGCCGGCGCCGACGGCGACGACCTCGCCCTCCTGGGGCTTTTCCTTGGCGGTGTCGGGGATGATGATGCCACCCTTGGTCTTCTCTTCGCCATCAAGGCGACGGACCACAACGCGGTCATGCAGCGGACGGAACTTCATGGTTCTGTCTTCCTCTCGGATCGTATTCTGGACGGGCTCGTGACCGGCCCGCGATAAGGGTCTGTTAGCAGTCTCACCTGGTGAGTGCTAATCGACATCGCGGAGATAGGCGCGGGGTCAGCCGGAGTCAAGGAAAGCGCTGCGCAAAAGGTGAACGCGACGACGGGCCGCCGATCAGCGCTGCTGCGAGGGCAGCCTAAACCGGTTATCGTGGCAAGATGACGACGCCCGCGCCCGATCTCCATCTCGACGACATCGCCCGCTCCTGCGTGGTGCTGCATGTGCGCATGACGGCACGGGCCGTGACGCGCGCCTACGACGAGGCGATGCGGCCGAGCGGCCTCAAGATCACCCAGTTCGTGCTGCTCTCGGCGCTCTCGACCGGCGCCTGGCGCTCGGTCACCGAACTTGCCGAGCGCTTTGCGCTGGAGCGGACCTCGCTGACGCGCAACCTGCAATTGCTCGCCGCCGAGAAGCTGATCGAGCCTGTCGACTGCAAGGGCAGGGCGCTGACCTATTCCGTGACCGAGAAAGGCCGCGCCGCGATCGAGGCGGCGATCCCCTATTGGCGCGCGGCGCAGGACCGGATCGAGGGTGGGCTCGGCCAGGAGCGCTGGAGCGAGACGCGCGACAATCTGAAGGCGATCCGGCGGGCGGCGCGGGAAGTCGGCTGACCCCGCATTGCGAGGGAAGCGCTTGACCGCACCGCGGAGCGATCTCTATCGTGCATCTACACGATAGAGATGGAGTGTTTGCATGTCCCGCCAGATCGGTGTCGTCAGCCGTGACGTCCTGCTTGCGGAGGACGGCGCATCCTTCCTGCGCGGGATCGTCGAGGGACGCCACCCCGGCCCGCCCTTCGCCGACGCCATGGATTTCGACATCGCCGAGGTCGAGGAGGGCAGGGTGGTCTTCGTCGGCACGCCCTCGCCGCGCTTCTTCAACCCGCTCGGGACGATCCATGGCGGCTGGACCGCGACGATCCTCGATTCCGCCATGGCCTGCGCCGTGCATTCGACGCTGCGGGTCGGCGAGGGCTACACCACGCTGGAGATGAAGCTGAACTATGTCCGGCCGGTCATGCCCGCCAGCGGCCCGGTGCGCTGCGAGGGCAGGCTGATCCACCGCGGCGGCTCGGTTGCGACCAGCGAAGGCAGGCTGATCGATGCGCAAGGTAAATTGCTGGCGCACGGGACGGAGACCTGCATGATCTTCGGCGTGAAGGCGGGCGCGGCGCGCTGATGGGGGCGCCGCATCTGCCGGTGGGCAGGAGCGGCTCGTGACATTTGCGCCATTCACTGACGCGGCCGTCGAAGCGAGGTTTCGAGCGCTGCCGGAGCCGCTGCGGCCATCCCTGCTGCGCCTGCGCCAGACGATCCTCGAGGTCGCCGCCGGACATCCCGACATAGGGCCGCTCACGGAGACGCTGAAATGGGGCGAGCCTGCCTGGCTGCCCAGGCGGCCGAGGACCGGGACGACCGTACGGGCCGACGCGCTGAAGGGCTCGTCGACGCATTACGCCCTCTATGTTCATTGCCAGACCAGCCTGATCGAGACGTTCAGGCGCCATTATCCCGCTGAGTTCAGCTATGACGGCAGCAGGGCGCTGATCTTCGCTGTCGAACGCGAGCCACCGGCCGAGCCCCTGGCGCATTGCATCGCCCTTGCCTTGACCTATCACCGCTGGGCAAGGCGCTGACGCCGCTCAGGCGCCGCGATACTCGCTCGGGCTCGCGCCCATCACCCGCTTGAAGCGCCGGTTGAAGGTCGAGAGGTCGCCGAAGCCGCAGTCGAAGGCGATGCCGGCGACCGGCTGCGTGGTCCGCCGCAAGAGCAGCGCCGCGCGGTGCAGGCGGGTGCGCAGGACGTATTGATGCGGCGTCATCCCGACCACCGCCCGGAATGTCCGCAGGAAATGGTAGGGGCTCATCGCCGCCTGCCGCGCCAGTTCATCGATCGAGAGAACGTCTTCGCAATGTGCCTCGATATGGCGCAGCGCCCGCGTGATCCGGCGCTGGTCGCGGGCGCTCGGCGTCGCGGCCCCGGGCTTCGCCCCTGACAATATGCTCGCCACGGCGCTGGCGAGACGCAGCGCGGTCTCTTCCAGTCCCTCGGGATCGTCCGCAGCGATTTCCGCTTCGGCGACGACACTTGCGAGCGGCGCGAGGGCGGGCAGATGCGCTTGTGCGAAACCGATTTGCCGGGCGCCTGGCACGGCCGCGACGATGCCTTCGAGCCAGCCCGGCTCGAACTGGAAGGCGAGGCATCGGTCGCCAGCCGCATGCTCATGGCCGCATTCGAAACAGGCGCCGCGATTGCCCAGCAATAGCGAGCCCGGCGCCAGCACGGCGCTGCCCTGCGTCGAGCGATAGCGGAACGAGCCGCTGCGGACGATGGCAATGCAGTGCTGCGGGTGCGCTTCCTCGAAGGCGCGGTCGTCGGGGCCGGCCGTGCAGACGATGTCGCTGGCCCGCCAGCCGGGGCCTGAAGCCAGGAGATGGGCGGTTGCGGTCATGCTTGCGGATTTAGCAGTTTTTCCCAAGCCAGGCCCGAAGCTTCGGAGCTAGCTGGCGCCAACTAGATCCAGACGGAGTCCGATCATGACAGCAGCGCCATCGACCCTGGCCGACCTCCTCATCGCCCCCGGGCCGGCGCCTGAATACGCCGACAGGATGAACCTCTACGGCCAGTTCGTCGGCGCCTGGACGATGGATGCCGTGATGCAGACCGATGACGGCCAGCGCCATGAAGCCAAAGGCGAGATCTGCTTCGGTTGGGTCCTTGGCGGACGCGCCGTCCAGGATGTCTGGGCGCTGCCGGGCTTCTTCCACGGCACGACACTACGCATCTACGATCCCGATCAGGTTGCCTGGCACATCCTCTGGAACGACCCGCTCAAGCAGTACTACACGCGCCAGCTCGGCCGCGCGGACGGCAAGGACATCGTCCAGTACGGCAAGCTGGCCGATGGCACCGTGATCCGCTGGCGTTTCACGGAGATCACGCCGGATTCATTCCATTGGATCGGCGACCGCTCGCGGGATGGTGGCGCGAGCTGGCAGGTGCAGGCCGATTTCCGCGCCACGCGCATCACGGCCTGACAGTCAGGAGGAGGATCATCATGTTCGATCACGTCTCGATCGGTGTTCGCGAGATCGCCCGCAGCAGGCGCTTCTACGACGCGGCACTTGGCGCGCTGGGTTATGACTGCCTGAGCGCCGACGAAAGCTCGCTCGGCTATGGCAAGGGTAGCGTCGGGCTCTGGATCGGCGCAGTCTCGGCGCCGTTGCTGCCGGATCGCGAGTCGAACCTGCATTTCTGCTTCGTCGCGCCGACGCGCCAGAGCGTCGACGCCTTCCATGCGGCTGCGCTGGCGGCAGGCGGAACCGACAACGGCAAGCCGGGCCTGCGTGAATCCTATGGCCCCGACTACTACGCCGCCTTTGTCGTCGACCCCGACGGCTACCGGCTGGAGGCTTATTGCGGCAAACCGGCCTGAGGCCGTTGCAGCGGGGCTAATGCTCGGGCGGCAGGTCGTGGGCCGCCCATTCGCTGCGCGGGATCGCTTCGCCGACCTGGAACTTGAAGCCGGCGACCTTGCCGTTCGCCGCCATCTCGCAGCGGAAGCGCAGGCCATACCACTGCTTGCGGCTGCGGAAGGCGGCGCCTTCCGCTTCCAGGGTGCTCTTCGTCAGCTTGGTGCCCGCCATGGCGAAGGCGACGACGCGGTCCGGCTCGAACTGCTCCTTCCAGGCATGGATCTGGCTCATCGCCTCGAGATTGCAGAGCTGCTCGATGCGCTCGCTCGCCTCGAGTGTCTTCAGCGCCTCCCGCGCCCCGCGGCTGCGTGGATTGGCCAGCACGCTCTCGGAATGCAGCGTCCGGGCCGTGATCATCGCCGGCGGTTCGGCCGGCGAGGGAGGAGGCGGGGCGGCGGGCTTCTCCGGCGGTGGGGTGGTCGGCGCCGGTCGCTGAGGTGACGCGATCTCGGCTGCCGGTGGAGGAGGGAGCGCTTGGGCCGGCACGGGCGGTGCTGGGGGCGTCAGCGCTTCCGGAGCGACCAACTCGACCTCGACGCTCGTCTCGACTGGCGGCGTGAAGCTGCTGAGCGTCCGGATGGCGAGCAGCAGGCCGAACAGGAGATGGAAGCAGAGCGCGGCGGGAAGGCCGGGTTCGCGCAGGACGCGAGCAACGGTGCCGGCGCGCTGCATACGCAGATCAGTCGGCTTTGGAACGGAAGGCAAGCATGGCAGGCGGTCTTTCCCCTCGCATTGCTCCGTGCAGAAGCCGAGCAGCCCGGCGAATTTGCGGCGAAGATCAGCGCCGGCTGACGGCGAAGGCGCCCGCGACGATCAGGACGGCGCCGGCATAGGTGGTCCAGAGCGGTACCTCGCCAAAGACGAACCAGCCGAGCAGGCTTGCCCAGACCAGCGCCGTGTACTCGATCGGCGCCAGCCGCGAGGCCGGCGCCCGGGCGAAGGCCGAAGTCAGCGACAGATGCCCGGCGACGCCGAGTGCGCCGCCGCAGAGATAGGTCAGGAGATCGCCGCCGCTCATCGGCTGGAGGACGTAATAGGCCGGCCAGGCCAGGCAGAGCGCCGGCCCGGCATTCTGGAACAGCACGATGATCGCCGGGTGCTCCTTCACCGCGATCGTGCGCAGCAGGATCAGGTTGAAGGCATAGGACACCGCCGAGAGGAGTGCCGCGGCGACGCCGAGCTCGGCGCCGGTGACGCCGCCCTGCAGGCGTGGCCAGACCATCACCAGCATGCCGGCGAGGCCGAAGCCGAGCGCTTGCAGGATGCGCCCGTCGAGTCTTTCCTTCAGGATCAGCGCGCCGAGCAGCGCGACGAAAACCGGGGCAAGGAAGGAGAGGGTCAGCGCCTCCGCCAGCGGCAGCACCGAGATTGAATAGAAGAAGCTGCCGGCGGTGACGATGACCAGCGGTATGCGGATGCTGTTGCCGATCAGGCTTGCTTGTGTCGGCCGAGCCGGCCGCAGCACCGCGACGACGATGATCGCGCAGACGGCGCCCGCGGCGAAGCGCATGAACAGCGCCAGCAGGAACGGGTGCTGCTGCATCTGCGCCTTGATCACCGCATCCATCGCGGTGAGCAGCGCGATGCCGAGAACCGCCCGCAGCGCGGTGTTCAGGTTCATGACTGCGCCGGGGCGAGCGGCTTGCGGAAATGGTATTCCCAGGTCGAGGAGATGTCGGCGAGGTAGCGCTCGCCCGGCCAGCGCACGAAGCCGAGCTTCTCGTAGAAGCGGTGGCCGCGGGCGAACTTGCTGTCCGACCACAGCATCATCTCGCCATACCCGCCGGCTTCAGCGAAGGCGAGCGCGCGGGCGAACAGCGCCTGCGCCAGCCCGCTGCCGCGCTGGCTCGGATCGGCATAGACCTTGAACAGCTCGACCGCGTTCTGGTCGGGCACCGGCACGACGGCGATCGAGCCGGCGATACGCCTGTCCGGCCCATCGGCGACCCAAAGCCTGCCGCCTTTTTCAGCGTAGTGGCTGGCCGGGCGGCGCAGTTCCGGGAATTCCGACCAGTCGAACCAGCAGTTCGGGTATTCGGCGAAGGTCGCGGCGATCAGGGCGGCGAGCGGCTCCGAATCGGCGTCGGTGGCGTCGCGAAGGGCGGGCAGGGCGGTCATGATCGATCGCTTAGGGCCAATCCGGCCTGCTGCAAAGATGGGCGGCTCGCGCTCCTGCCATGCCGTCATCGCAGCAATGCGAGCGCGGCGTCGGATGTCAGCTTCAGTGCGGCCGCGGCGAGCAGCAGATAGCAGGCGAAGAACAGTCGCTTCTGGTCGAGCCGCTCATGCAGCCAGCGTCCCATCCAGACGCCGATCGGCGCTGCCGGCAGCAAGGCTAGCGTCGCCCAGAGCGCCTGCGGCTGCTTCAGGCCCAGCACCAGATAGGGCGGCAGCTTCAGGAGGTTGCCGAGCATGAAGAAGGCGATGGTCGTCCCAACGAAGGCGGTCTTGGACAGCCCGCGCGCCAGGAGGTACATCGCCACCGGCGGGCCTCCGGCATGGGCGACGAAGGTGGTGAAGCCCGAAGCCGTCCCTGCCAGCAGGGCGAAGGGCGGCGAGACCGGACGCTGGCCGGCCGGCGCGGTCCGACCGCGCAGGAACCAGTGCACCGTGAAGGCGAGGGTGATGACGCCGATGATCAGCGTGACGATGCGGGCGTCGACGACGAGGAATACCGCATAGCCGATCGCGATGCCGACGATCAGGCCGGGGATCAGCCAGGCGAGGTCCGGCTTCGACCAGGTCGAGGCGCCGAAGCTGCCGATGGCGACGAGGTCCATCGTGGCGATCAGCACGGCGACCATGATCGCGGCCTGCAAGGGATCGACGACGAGCGCCAGCAGCGGCACGCCGAGAATGGCGAGCCCGCCGCCGAAGGCGCCCTTGCCGATACCCATCAGCAAGGTGGTGATCCAGCCGACGAGATAGAACATCGGATCGCCCGGCATCGCTTCAGCCCATCGTGATGGTGCGCGGCGGAACGATGCCAGTTTCCGCTTGGACAGGCGCGGTTTGGCGGTTAGGCGAAATCAGCGCAGTCATGCGCGGCCGGTGCTGAGTCGGCTTGCCCCTTCGCGATGGCGTCATGACCGTACTCCTGCCCTTCGTGATCAATGCCGGGCTGAACTTTGTCCTGGGACTGCTCATCGCCTATTTCCTAGGGCCCGCCGAATTCGGCCGCTACGCCATTGGTGCGGCGATGCTCGTGCTGCTCAACACCGCGCTGCTCGACTGGATCAGGCTCTCGGCCGTCCGCTTCTACTCGCAGAAGAGCCGGGAGGAACAGCCGCAGATCAGGGCGACCCTCGATGTGCTGAGCGCCGGGATCACGCTCGCCCTGTGCGGCCTCCTGGTCGCGGCGGTCGTCGCCGGCGTCGATTTCGGCCTGCCGGTCATGCTCGTCGCCGGCTCGGTGCTGGGCGGCATCTGCGCCGGCCTGTTCGACTATCACGGCGCCATCGCCCGGGCCCGCTTCCTCGATGCGGCCTATGCCCGCCTGATCATCATCAAGAACGTGCTCGCCTTGCTGCTGATGGTGGGGGGCGCCTGGTGGACGCGCGACGCCACGGTGGTGATGTTCGGCGGCGTCATCAGCGCCATGGCGGCCCTGCTGGCAGTGCGGCGGGCGCTGGCGGACGGGCCGCTCTCCTGGTCGGCAGCGCGGCGCGCCCTCGCGCTCGACTTCGCGCGCTATGCGCTGCCGATCGTCGGCGCCAACGCGATCTACTCGCTGATCCCGCTGCTCAACCGCTCGCTGCTCGCCGACAGCAACGGCTTCGCAGAGGCCGGCTATTTCTCGCTCGCCGCCGATATGGGGCTGCGCCTGTTCGGCATGCTCGCCTCGACGCTGGAGATCGTCATGCTGCGCGAGGTGCTGCGGCTCGACGAGACCAAGGGTCAGCGGGCCGCGCAGAAGCGCATCGCCGCCAATTTCGTGATCGTGTTGATGGTCTCGCTGCCGGTCGCGGCCAGCCTGTTCCTGGTGCTGCCGGCCTTCGAGGCGCTGCTGGTACCGGCGAAGTTCCATGGCCATTTTTCCGGCCATCTGCGGCTGTTGCTGCCGGGCCTCGTCGCGCTCGCGATCTTCGCCGCGGGGATCTACCCGGTCTTCCTGCTCGGCAAGCGCACCGGCCTGGTGACGCTGGCGGCTCTCACGGGCCTCGTCGCCAATCTCGCCCTCGTCTTCGCCGCTGGCGCGCTGGGGCCGGAACGCTATGCGCTCGGCCAGACCGTCAGCTTCCTCGTAGTCCTCGCCATCACCGGCTGGGTCGGCCTGCGCTCCCTCCCGGTCTCCCCGAACTGGCGGGAGGTCGGCATCATCGTCGCGGCGGTCGTCGCGATGGCGGTGGTGGTCTGGCCGCTTTCCGGCCGTTTCAATCCGCTGCCCGAATTGCTGCTGCAGGCCGCGCTCGGCCTCGCGGTCTATGGCGGGCTGATGCTCGCCTTCGATGTCGCCCGCTGCCGGACGCTGCTGCGGCTCTGGCTCGCCATGCGCAAGCGGCGGGCATAAACGAGACATTTACCGCGTTTGATGTGGGATCGCTAAGGTTAATCCCGGGAATTCGAGCGGTTAGGCCGGTTCCGGGGCCGATAGAGTCAACGATTCACCATTCATTTCAACGCATCGCCTCACGCTTCCAGCCAGTTGCGTCAAGAGAGTTGCGTCATGCGTCCGCTCTATCTCGTTCCCCTTGCCGTCCTTGGCGGCATGTTGCTGTCGGCCCGGGCCAATGCCGAGACCTATTGGCGCCCGGCCGATCCGATGGTCACGCATTCGGCTGGCCGCGGGCAATATGGCGGCGGCTTCATCGAGATGATGATGACCGGCCGGGATCCGACCGACTATGGCCGGGGCGGGGCGGTCTACAACCGGCCGCAGCGCGGCGCCTATGGCCAGCAGCCGGCGATGCGCCGCCTCTCCGATTATGAGGCCCCGGTGCCGATCCAGGGCGACCCGATGGAGCCGCGCCGCGAGCGTCGCTCCGCTGCGCTCGGCGAGCCGATCCCGGTGGAGCGGCCGATCGCGCGCACGCTCGATCCGCGCTTCCAGAAGCAGGAAGTCGCCTATGACGGCCCGCACAAGCCGGGCACGATCGTGATCGACACGCCGCGCCGCTTCCTCTTCCTGGTCCAGCCCGGCGGTCGCGCTCTGCGCTACGGCATCGGCGTCGGCCGCCCCGGCTTCGAATGGGCCGGCATGAAAGCGATCACCCGCAAGGCGGAATGGCCAAGCTGGACGCCGCCGGCCGAGATGCTGAAGCGCCGGCCCGATCTGCCGCGCTTCATGGCGGGCGGCCCCGAGAACCCGCTCGGCGCCCGCGCCATGTATCTTGGCTCCTCGCTTTACCGCATCCACGGCACCAACGAGCCGAACACGATCGGCCAGGCCGTGTCATCCGGCTGCATCCGCATGAATAACGAGGATGTCGTCGACCTCTACGAGCGTGTCCGCGTCGGCGCCAAGGTCTTCGTGATCTGATGAGATTCAGAGGCGTTGCCCAAGACGGTGCGCGCCTCTGATCCTCGACTGGCCTCTCGCCAGACTGCTCCCACTGGCTGGGAAGGGCATGGCCGGCACCGTCATTCGCTTTGTCACGGATTTCACGCATCCGCCGTTTGGGCATCGGAGCGGAATCTTCAGGATCGCGTACCAGCTGCGCCGAGAACTCCCGATGTCGTCGCCTGGGATCGGAGAGCTTGAAGAGCTGTTGGCATGGTTCGACGGGAATCTCGCGAAACCAGACCGGTTCTCGACATCGCGTCATCCGCGGGCGAAGGAAACGGCGATCTCGTGGGTCAAAGCCAGCGCCGATGAGCACGTTCGCAGATTGCGCAGGCTAGCCTTGCTGGTCGAGGAGGTCGCACATCTTCGTGTCAATGAATTGCGCACGGAGAGGCCGGGCTATGTTGTCTTCGAAGACGATCACCAATTAGTCGCCCTGCCTTTCGCAGATACTCCACGATAGGTCGGCTGCCCACCATCTCAGACGTCGCCTTGTGTTTGACGCCTTAGCTGCAACTCGCCGACCGTAAGGGCGGCGCACGGCGCTCACTCCTGCGCTTTCGTCTCCGACACCGGAATCGCTGCCATGGCCGCGCCGATAGCGGCCGCCGTCGCGACGCCATTGATCGCACGCAAGCCGCCGCGGATGGTGTCGATCACGGCGCGGAGTGGTGGCGCCATCTGCCGTTGGGCCGGATAGCAGAGGTAATAGCCGGGGAAGGGTGCCGACCAGGCCTCGAGCAGTGGGACGAGGCGGCCCTCGGCGATGTGAGGCGCAATCAGTTGCTGGCTGGCGAAGGCGATGCCGACCCCGTCGACTGCCGCTTGCACCCCGAAGTCCTTCCTGTTGGAGATCAAGGGACCATCGACGGCGACCTCGAACCATTTGCCGTTTTCCATGAACTCCCATTTGTACGGCGTCTTCTGCCCCAGCCAGCGCCAGCCGATGCAGCGATGGGCGAGAAGGTCGCGCGGATGGGCCGGGGTCCCGTGCCGGGCGAGATAGTCGGGCGAGGCCACCGCGGTCTGGCGCAGCTCCGGGCCGAGCTTCACTGCGATGAGGTCCTTGTCGATCACCTCCCCGAGCCTGATGGCGACGTCATAGCCTTCCGCGACGATGTTCACGACGGCATCATCGAGAGTGATGTCGAGCACGATTTGCGGATAGGCGTCGCCGAACGCCCGCAGGATCGGGGTCAGGTGGAGGTCCGCCGCCCCCGGGAAGCAGTGTATCCGCACGGTCCCGGCGGGATTGGCGCGGCGCTCGCGGGTCTCGCCCAGCGCCTCCGCCAGCTCCTCGACGGCGGGCCGCACCCGTTCGAACAGCTTGGCCCCCGCCTCGGTCAGGGAGACGCTGCGGGTGGTGCGGTTGAACAGGCTGACTCCGACCCGTTCCTCGAGCGCGCGGACCATCTGGCTCAACGCGGAGGATGATACTCCGAGCCTTTCCGCCGCCCGGCTGAAGTTCAGCGAGCCGGCGACCGCCACGAAGGCCCGGAGCTGGGTGAAGTCTCCGGCAGACAAAAGGGACGGGTTCATGATCGTTTCGATTGCTTAGCTCAGCTTACAAGGTTGATTAGAGCGTGCATATTAAAAAATCCACCCGGTCGTATTTATACTATGCTTGATGCTGAATTTGAAGGAAATCATGATGACGTCACAAAATATGCCGCCGGCAGAAAATATAGATGAGCTGGTCGCTCTGACGAAAACCTATTTCGACGCTGTCTATGCGATGGATGCAGACGGTTTTGCGACCATCTTCGACCCTGCCGCCTCTGTCACGCGGCGCGGAGATGGCAACAGCGTAGTGGTCACTCCTGTTGCCGCTTGGCTCGATATGGTCCGGAGCCTGAGGTCTCCGCGGGCTGCGGGCAGCGTGCGCGCTGACCAGATCCTTTCCATCGCCGTGACCCGCGACATGGCGCTGCTCAAGCTGCGCGTGCGGATTCCGCCTCGCGAAATGACCGACCTGCTGTCGTGCTTCTACCTCAACGGGCGTTGGCAGATCGTTCAGAAGGTGTTCGCCGCGGAGACTCTGGCCTGAGGGCTCGACCGTTACGGTCGCCACGCCAGCCCTTCCCTCAAGCGAAAAGGCCCGCCTGTCGCCAGGCGGGCCTCGTCATTTCTGGGAACTGCCAGGGCTCAGGCCCAGTCGTCGTCGCCTCCGCCGCCCGAGCCGTCGTCATAGCTGCCATCGTCGTAGCTGGCGTCCTGATAGGTCGGCTCCTGATAGGCCTGCTGCGGCTCCGCCGCCGGTTGCTGGTCAGCCGCCGTCTGCGTGTCCTTCGACGCGTCGTTGGTCTGCGACGTGTCCTTGTTCTCGGCGGTGTGGGCCGCTTCGGCCGGCTTGGCCTCGCTCGCCGCGCTCTTGTTGCCGCCGAGCGCATTCATCAGCATGTTGCCGGCGACCATGCCGCCGGCCACGCCGGCCGCCGTGGTCAGCGCGCTCGCCATGAAGCCGCCGCCACGGGCCGGAGCCTGCGGCTGGGCCGCCTGGTTCTGCCAGGGGCCGGGGGCAGGGGCCGCGCCCATACCTTGCTGCGGCGCCATGCCCTGCTGGGGCGCAGCGGCCTGCCCGCCCCAGGGCGGCGAAGCCGGCTGCGGCGCGGCGCGCTGCGGGAAGGACGGCACCGAGCCAGAGCGGGCCGGCTGGCTGGCGCCGCCACCGAAGATGCCCGACAGGAAGCCGCCGGACTGCTGCGCCGGGGCAGGAGCGGGCGGCTGGCTACGCAGGCGCTCGACCTCGGCCTGCAACTGGTCGACCTGGCCCTGCAGGCTGGTTAGGGCCTGTTCCTGCACATAGACCGACTGCGCCATCGCATAGACGGCATAGGGCTGCTCGCGCAGCCGGTCGGCGATGTAGCGCTCAGCCTCGGGGTCGCGGGGCTGGTTTTCCGCCTGGCGCAGGCGATCGAAAATCCCGGCGATCACGTCGCGTTCTTGCGGCGTCATCGTCATCTCCTCTCATGGTGGACAGAGCGGTCGCCCTGTCGCCCCGAAAGGTGGTGACGGCTTATGACGCTATCAAGGCGAGGGACCGGCGCCTTTCTGTCGCGTCTTCAGGGGAGTGCTTCAGGCGTTGCCGACATTGACATACGTGAAGCCGCGCTCGTGCATCTCGCCCGAGCGGTAGATGTTGCGCAGGTCGATCACGACCGGATGCCGCAACGTCGCCTTGACCCGGTCGAGGTCGAGGGCGCGGAAGGCGTCCCATTCGGTGACGATCACCAGCGCGTCCGCCCCGTCGAGGCAGGAATAGGCGTCGGGTGCGTAGGCGATCTCGGGCATCAGCGTCCTGGCGCTCGCCATCGCCTCGGGATCATAGGCGACGATCTCGGCGCCGGCATCGAGCAGCGCGGTGACGATCGCGAGCGACGGCGCCTCGCGCATGTCGTCGGTGTTCGGCTTGAAGGCGAGGCCGAGGATGGCGATGCGTTTCCCCCTGACCGAGCCGCCGCAGGCGGCGATGACCTTGCGCGCCATCGCGCGCTTGCGCTGGTCGTTGACCGCGACCACGGTTTCGACCAGGCGCAAGGGGCTTTCCATGTCCTGCGCCGTCTTGATCAGGGCGAGCGTGTCCTTCGGAAAGCAGGAGCCGCCATAGCCCGGCCCGGCATGCAGGAACTTGCCGCCGATGCGGTTGTCGAGGCCGATGCCGCGCGCGACCTCCTGGACATTGGCGCCGACGCGCTCGCACAGGTCCGCGATCTCGTTGATGAAGGTGATCTTGGTCGCGAGGAAGGCGTTGCCGGCATATTTGATCAGCTCAGAGGTTCGCCGCGCGGTGAAGAGCAGCGGCGCCGCGTTGAGATAGAGCGGCCGGTAGAGATCCTCCATCACCTTGCGGGCGCGGTCGTCCTCGGTGCCGATGACGATGCGGTCCGGCCGCTTGAAGTCGGCGATCGCCGCGCCCTCGCGCAGGAATTCGGGATTAGAGACCACCGCGAAGTCTGCGTCCGGCCGGGTCTCGCGCATGATCCGCTCGACCTCGTCGCCGGTGCCGACCGGCACGGTCGACTTGGTGACGACGACGGTGAAGCCGTCGATCGCCGCGACGACGTCGCGCGCCGCCTGGTGGACATAGGACAGGTCGGCATGGCCGTCGCCGCGGCGCGAGGGCGTGCCGACCGCGATGAAGACGGCGTCCGCGGCTGCCACCGGCCCGGCGAGCTCGGTGGTGAAGGAGAGCCGCCCGGCGCGGACATTGTTGGCGACGAGGTCGTCGAGGCCAGGCTCGTAGATCGGGATCTCGCCGCGCTTCAGGGCGGCGATCTTGCCGGCGTCGGTGTCGACGCAGGTCACTTCATGGCCGAAATCGGCGAAGCAGGCTCCGGAGACCAGGCCGACATAGCCTGAACCGATCATCGTCACGCGCATCTGGCGTCTCATCGTCTCGTCGGCGGGCTGCCGACCGGCAGGGCGTAGCGCAAAACCGCGCCGAGGCAAATCGCAGCCGCCCGGGGCTGGCGGAGTAGTCCGATCTGGCGAAGGGACGATGACGGCGCTGCGGCGACATGAAAAAGGGCGGCTGGGAGCCGCCCTTTCCGAAATCAACCGGCTGGTCCGGCGGTAAGCCGTCAGATGTCGTCCGGCGGCAGCGGCGCGTCGGTCTCGTCGATCTCCGGCTCGCCGATCGGGTTGCGGTTCAGCACGACCACGGGGGTGCCGGTGGGGACGCGGCTGTAGAGGTCGATGATGTCCTGGTTGAACAGGCGGATGCAGCCCGAGGACACGGCCTTGCCGATCGACCAGGGCTCACTGGTGCCGTGGATGCGATAGAGCGTGTCTTGGTTGCCTTGGTAGAGATAGAGAGCGCGCGCGCCGAGCGGGTTCTCGATGCCGCCAGCCATGCCGCCGGCCCAGCGGGCATTCCGCTCCGGCTCGCGGGCGATCATCGCGGCGGTCGGCGTCCAGCGTGGCCACTCCGCCTTGCGGGCGACCGTGGCTCGGCCGCGCCAGGACATGCCCTGCTTGCCGACGCCGATGCCGTAGCGGAT
>PNLY01000120.1 GCA_013823325.1 Methylobacterium sp. | reverse complement strand
CGCCGAGGAGCGCGCCCAGCAGGGCGAGCAGGTCGTCGCCTCGGCGCTGGAGGCGATGCAGCGCATCCGCACCTCTTCCAGCAAGATCTCGGAGGTGATCTCGATGATCGACGAGATCGCCTTCCAGACCAACCTGCTGGCGCTGAACGCGGCGGTCGAGGCGGCCCGCGCCGGCGATGCCGGCAAGGGCTTCGCCGTGGTCGCCAGCGAGGTGCGCAGCCTCGCCAAGCGCTCGGCCGACGCCTCGAACGACGTCAAGAAGCTGGTCGAAGCCGCCCATGGCGACGTCAAGGTCGGCGTCGGCCTGGTCGAGCAGAGCTCGGCGGTGTTCGGCTCGATCCTGACCTCGGTCAACGACCTCTCGGCGCTGATGAACGGCATCTCGCAGACCGCGCGCGGCCAGGCGAGCGACGTCTCGACGATCAACAAGGAGATCGACGGCATCGGCACTATGGCGCATCAGAACGCAGCGCTGGTCGAGGAGACCAACGCCGCTCTCGCCCTGACCGACGAGCAGACCCGTTCGCTCAAGGAGCATATCGCCCGCTTCAGCTTCCGCGAGAGCGGGTCGTCCGAGCACGACCACGACCACGACCAGGCGCGGGCCGCCTGACGGCCGATACGCGACAGCATCGCCGGATATCCCGACGCCCTCCGCCGCAAGGCGGGGGGCGTTGCGTTTGGCGCGGCTTGCCGGCGCACGGCGCGGTCTCTATTTTAGAATAATTCTAAAGGAGATCGCGATGCTATCCCGGTTCCTGCCCGCCGGCCTGAGTGGCCGGCGCCGCTTCGACAGCCTGAGCGAGCGCGAGATCCTGGCGCTGGCGATCGCCTCGGAAGAGGAGGATGGCCGCATCTACGCCGTCTATGCCGAAAGGCTGCGCAAGGACTATCCGGCCTCCGCAGCGGTGTTCGACGGCATGGCGGGCGAGGAGGACGAGCATCGCCGCCGCCTGCTCGAGGATTATCGCCGGCGCTTCGGTGAGGTGGTGGTGCCGATCCGGCGCGAGCATGTCGCCGATTTCTACCAGCGCCGGCCGGTCTGGCTGGTCGAGACGCTGGGGCTCGACCGCATCCGCGAGGAGGCGGCGGCGATGGAGCGCCAGGCGCGCGACTTCTATGTCGCCGCCGCCGGCCGCAGCACCGATGCGCAGACGCGTGGCCTGCTAGGCGACCTGGCGCGGGCCGAGGCCGGGCATGAGAGCAAGGCGGAGGAACTCGTCGAGGACCATCTCAAGGGCGAGGCGGGGTCGACGGAAGACGCCGCTGCGCATCGCCAGTTCCTGCTGACCTGGGTGCAGCCGGGTCTCGCCGGGCTGATGGACGGCTCGGTCTCGACGCTGGCGCCGATCTTCGCCACCGCCTTCGCGACGCAGAACCCCTGGACGACCTTCCTGGTCGGCCTCTCGGCTTCGGTTGGCGCTGGCATCTCGATGGGCTTCACCGAGGCGGCGCATGACGACGGCAAGCTCTCGGGCCGCGGCTCGCCGCTCAAGCGCGGGCTGGCGTCGGGGGTAATGACCGCGCTCGGCGGCCTCGGCCACGCCTTGCCCTATCTGATCCCGTCCTTCTGGACGGCGACGGCGATCGCGCTGGTGGTCGTCTTCGTCGAGCTCTGGGCGATCGCCTGGATCCAGAACCGCTATATGGAGACGCCCTTCGCCCGCGCGGCCTTCCAGGTCGTGCTCGGCGGGGGATTGGTGCTGGCGGCGGGCATCCTGATCGGCGGGGCGTGAGACCGTTGCCGCTGCGCCCGGCGGATGCTAGGCCTGCCGCGGGCCGGTAGCTCAATGGTTAGAGCTCGCTGCTCATAACAGCGCCGGTGCCGGTTCGAGTCCGGCCCGGCCCACCATTTTTTACCCCGCGACGATATCGTCATAGTCCGGATGCCGGCTCGACCAGCCGGCCATGAAGGAGCAGCGCAGCACGGCCTTGCGGCCGGAGGCGCGGATCTGCTCGAAGACGCCCTTGGCCAGGCGCGAGCCGATGCCCTGGCCGGACAGGGCCTGCGGTACCTCGGTATGGGTCAGTACGATGCGATCGCCGTCGAGCTTGTAATAGGCGAGCGCGAGCTCGTCGCCGATCGCGAGTTCGAAGCGATTCTGCTCGGGGCGGTCGACGACGCCGTTATCCATAGGGCATTCCTCTCTGGCTGCCGCCGACGCGGTGATCGCGTACTGGCGCAAGGGCAGTTTTGGACCCGCAGCGCGGCCTAGGGCAAGGCGGCCCGGTGTTGCGCCGGACCGCGGGGGCGGGTGTCTTCAGCCGGCCAGCTTGGCCGCGATTCCGGCGACATGCTTGCCCTGGAAGCGGGCGCCGGCAAGCTCGTTCTCGGAGGGCTGGCGCGAGCCGTCGCCGGCGGCGATGGTGCTGGCGCCATAGGGCGAGCCGCCGGTGATCTCGCTCAGCGACATCTGGCCCTGGAACGAGTAGGGCAGGCCGACGATGACCATGCCCTGGTGCAGCAGGACGGTGTGGGTCGAGAGGATCGTGCTCTCCTGGCCGCCATGCTGGGTCGCGGTCGAGGTGAAGACGCTGCCGACCTTGCCGATCAGCTTGCCCTGGAACCAGAGGCCGCCGGTCTGGTCGAGGAAGTTCTTCATCTGCGCCGGCATGTTGCCGAAGCGCGTGGGGACGCCGAGAATGATCGCGTCGTAGTTCGGAAGCTCGTCGACCGTGGCGATCGGCGCGGCCTGGTCGAGCTTGAAGCCGGATTTGCGGGCGACCTCTTCGGGCACCAGCTCGGGCACGCGCTTGATCACCACCTCGGCGCCGGCCTCACGCGCTCCTTCGGCGACCGCCTGTGCCATCGTCTCGATATGGCCGTAGCTGGAATAATAGAGAACCAGAACCTTCGTCATCGGAATCATCCCTTTTTGGGCGCGCTCTGCCGAGGCTGGCAGCCCCAGCGGCGACAGGTTGATGGAAGCAGCGTCGCCGTCCATTCACAAGCTCGGCAGCTCAGCCGCGTTGGGAGTCGAGTTGCTCGTGGTTCTTCTCGACCTGCTGGGCTTTCATGTAGCTCTCGATCAGGAGCTGATAGGGCGGGAAGATCCTAGTGTAGACCTCGGCCCATTCCTGGGCATCCTCGCGATGCCAGGTCTTCTGAAGCTCGGAGGCGACGGCGGCAGTGTCCATCGGCACGACGCCGGCCTGGACGACACGGGCAAGCGTGATCTCCTGCGCCATCTTCGAATAGGTGCCCGACGCATCGACCACGGCGAAGACCTTGTAGCCGTCATGGGCGGCGGCGATCGCCGGGAAGGCCATGCAGACCGAGGTGATGGTGCCGGCGATGATCAGGCTCTTGCGGCCCGTCGCCTTCACCGCCGCGACGAAGTCGGGATTGTCCCAGGCGTTGATCTCGCCCTTGCGGGCGACGTACTGCGCATGCGGCGCGTTCTCATGGATCTCCGGGATCAGCGGCCCGTTCGGCCCTTGAGGCACCGAGGCGGTGGTGATCACCGGCAGCTTGCTCAGCGTAGCCATCCTGGCGAGCGCGGCGGCATGGTTGCGCAGCACCGGCATCGGCATGTCAGCGACGGTCTGGAACAGGCCGCTCTGATGGTCGATCAGCAGCATGGCCGCGTCGCTGGGGTCGATGACCGGGCGCTGGCCGTTGAAATTGGCGGGGGTCGTCATGACAGGTCTCCCTGGTATCGGGTAAGGGGAAGGGTGGAGCGCCGGCGCCGTTGGCGCCGCGCTCCACCGGAGTTCAGGCCTTCTTCGCGGAGACGGTGGTGTAGCTGGTGATCAGGTTGCGGTAGTCGGGGATGTGGTTCGAGAAGAGCGCGCCCAGGCCCTCGACATCGTTGCGCCAGTCGCGATGCAGTTCGCAGGCGACGCCGAACCAGGTCATCAATTGCGCCCCGGCATCGGACATGCGCTGCCAGGCCGAGTGGCGGGTGATCTCGTTGAAGGTGCCGGAGGCATCGGTGACGACGAAGACCTCGAAGCCGGCCTCGATCGCCGCCAGCGCCGGGAAGGCGACGCAGACTTCGGTGACGACGCCGGCGATGAGGAGCTGCTTGCGCCCGGTCGCCTTCACCGCCTTGACGAAGTCCTCATTGTCCCAGGCGTTGATCTGGCCGGGACGCGGGATGAACGGCGCATCCGGGAGGGTCTGCTTCAGCTCGGGGACGAGCGGGCCGTTCGGGCCATCCTCGAAGCTGGTCGTCAGGATCGTCGGCAGCTTGAAGTATTTGGCGAGGTCGGCCAGCGCCAGCACGTTGTTCTTGAACTTGTCCGGATCGATGTCGCGGACGAGCGAAAGCAGGCCGGTCTGGTGGTCGACCAGCAGGACGGCGGCTTTGTCCTTGTCGAGGCGGGTATAGGGCTTGGTCATGGTCTTTCTCCTCTGGGAACGGTGTCCGGCATTGCGGCGGCGGACGGCGCCGGTGCCGGCATTCAGGCCGGAATCTCTCTGGTTGGAATTCTGCCGAAGGCGCCACTCTGGAAATCGGCCATGGCCTGGCGGATCTCCTCGCGGGTGTTCATGACGAAGGGGCCGTGCATCGCGACCGGCTCGTCGATCGGCTCGCCGCTGAGGACCAGCACGGTGGCATCGGTCTCGGCCTCGATCGTCATCTCGCCGCCGTTGCGGTCGAACAGCACGAACTGGGCTTCGCGGGCCTTATCGGCGCCGTTGACCAGGACGTTGCCGCGCAGGACGACCAGGCCGAGCGTACGCCCTTCCGGCAAAGCGAGCGAGGTTTGCCCGTCGCGCTTCAGCCTGAGGTCCCAGATATCGATCGGGGTGAAGGTGCGGGCTGGGCCGGCATGGCCCCAATAGTTTCCGGCGATGACGCGTAGCGTACCGGCGCCATAGTCCAGCGCGACCGCCGGAATGTCCTTGTCGAGCAGGGTCTGGTAGCCCGGCGCGGCGCCCTTGTCCCTGGCCGGCAGGTTGACCCAGAGCTGCACCATGTCGAGCGTGCCGCCCGAGCGGGTGAAGGCCTGGGAGTGGAACTCCTCGTGCAGGATGCCTGAGGCGGCGGTCATCCACTGCACGTCGCCGGGGCCGATCAGGCCGCCCTGGCCGGTGGAATCGCGGTGCTCGACCTCGCCCTGGTAGACGATGGTGACGGTCTCGAAGCCGCGATGCGGGTGAACGCCGACGCCGCGCGGCTTCGTCGCCGGAGCGAACTGCGCAGGACCGGCATGGTCGAGCAGCAGGAAGGGGCTGACATGCTCGCCCTGGGCGGCGTGCGAGAACATCGAGCGGACGGGAAAGCCGTCGCCGACCCAATGGGCGGCGGGGCTGCTGTAGATGCCGCGAACCTGTCGCATGGCCTGATCTCCTGGGAGGCGCCGATGCGGCGCCGTGTTGCCAAGGAGATTATGGGCGGGACAGAATGTGCAGTAGCCGGCATAATCCGGTCACTCTGTCCTATCTGCAGGACAATGATGGCGCGATGCAGGACCTGAACGACCTCTATTTCTTCGCCCAGGTGGTCGAGCATCAGGGCTTCGCCGCAGCCGCGCGCGCCATGGGCATGCCGCGCTCCCGGCTGAGCCGGCGGCTGGCGCTGCTCGAGGAGCGACTCGGGGTCAGGCTGGTGCAGCGCTCGACGCGCCGCTTCGCCGTGACCGAAATCGGCCGGGAGTATCACCGGCACTGCCTTGCGATGCTGGTCGAGGCCGAGGCGGCGCAGGAGGCGATCGACCGGGTCAGGGCGGCGCCGCAGGGCGTGGTGCGCGTCGCCTGCCCGTCGGCGGTGCTCTATTTCCAGGTCGGGCCGATGATCGCCCGCTTCCTCGCCGCCTGCCCGAAGGTCGAGGTGCAGCTGGAGAGCACCAACCGGCGGGTCGACGTGATCCGCGAGGGTTTCGACATCGCGATCAGGGTGCGCTTTCCGCCGCTGGAGGAGAGCGAATTGGTGATGAAGGTGCTGGCCGAAAGCACGCAGCGGCTGGTGGCGGCGCCGCAGGTGTTGGCCGGGATCGATCGGCCGCTGGTTCCCGCCGATGTCGGCACGCTGCCGAGCCTGTCATGGGGCGGCCCGCATCAGAGCCATGACTGGCAGCTCAAGGGGCCAGGCGGCGCCGAGGCCGGCATCCGCCACCAGCCGCGCTTCGTCACCGAGGACATGGTGGCGCTGCGCCATGCCGCTCTGCAAGGTGTCGGCATCGTGCAGATGCCGACCATGGTGGTGATCGAGGACATCAGGGCGGGCCGGCTGGTCGAGGTCCTGCCGGACTGGGCGCCGCGCGCCGGCATCATCCACGCCGTGTTTCCGTCGCGGCGTGGCCTGCTGCCTTCCGTCCGGGCGCTGCTCGACTTCCTTGGAAGCGAATACGCCCGGCTGGATGCCGAGAGCCGCTAAACGAGAGCGGCCGAGCATCTGCCCGGCCGCCATTGAGTGCCTTGCCGTCAGTGGTCTCGCCTATTTGAACGCGATCACGACGCCGTCGGCGCCGATCGTGGCCTGCAGGCCTTGGCGGCGGGTGTCGAGGCTGATGGTCACGCCCTTGTCGTTCTTGAGCCAGACCCGGCCCTGGCCGGCGCGGCCGACGGCCCAGCCTTCCTTGAGCTGGACATAGGGACCGGCGAGGTCGTTGCGTTCGGTCAGTCCGTAGACGCGCCCGCTGGCGACGACGCGGGAAGCACCGATGCCGCCGATGCCGAGACCGCCGATCGAGATCGGATAGGAACGGCCGCGATAGGTGAAGGTGCCGCCGCCGAGTTCACCGGAGGCGATGAAGGCCACCGAGATCTGCTCGATCTTGATCGAACCGGTCTGCGGACCGAGCGTTCGCGGCTGCGCGACGGCCGTGCCGGTGACGAGGGCAAGCGCGGCGGCGCCGGCGAAGAAAGATTTGATGGCGGGCACGGGCGGTACTCCTTGGTGATGCAACGGAGTCAACAACCGCCGGAGAGCCCGGCGGTTCCCTGTGCCTGCCTCGCCGTCTAGAGCAATTCCGCAATTCGCCAAATCGCGGAATTGCTCTACATCTTTGTTCTATCGCACTTTCTTCATGCGAGCCGGTGTCCACTTCGCTCGAAAATGCTCTACCGGAAGGGCGGCGAGTACTGGATGCCGCCCTTGCTCCAGAGTTCGTTGGGGCCGCGCGCCAGCTGCAGGCGCGAGCTCTTGCCGAGATGGCGCTCGAAGCTCTCGCCGTAATTGCCGACGGTCGAGATGATGCGCACGACCCAGTCGTTGCTGACGCCCATCGCCTCGCCCATCTTGCCGTCGAGGCCGAGGAAGCGCTTCACCTCCGGGTTCGACGACTTCAGCATCTCCTGGAGATTGGCCTTGGTGATGCCGAGCTCCTCGGCGTTGATCAGCGCCAGCACGGTCCAGCGCACCAGGTTGAACCAGCTCTCGTCGCCGGTGCGGACCCAGGGGCCGAGCGGCTCCTTCGAGACCACCTCCGGCAGGATGACGTGACTGTCGAGGTCCTGAAGCTTCAGCCGGACGGCCGAGAGCGCCGAGATGTCGGTGGTGTAGGCGTCGCAGCGGCCGGATTCATAGGCTTTCAGCGCTTCCTCCGAAGTGCCGAAGGCGGCAGCCTCGTATTTCTTGCCTAGCTTGCGGAAGTAGTCGGCGAGGTTGAGCTCGCTGGTCGTGCCCTGCGCGACGCAGACCGAGGCGCCGTCGAGCTGGGCCGCCGAGGAAACGCCGAGCTTCTTCGAGACCATGAAGCCCTGGCCGTCATAATAGTTGACGGTGGTGAAGGTGACGCCCTGGCCGGCATTGCGCGACAAGGTCCAGGTCGTGGTGCGCGGCAAGACGTCGATCTCGCCGGCCTGCAGAGCGATCAGCCTGTCCTTCGAGGTGAGCGGGACGAAGCCGGCCTTCTCGGTGTCGTTGAAGATGATCGCGGCGAGTGCGCGGCAAATGTCGATGTCGAAGCCTTCCCAGCGGCCATTGGCATCCTGGGTCGAGAAGCCGGCGACGCCGGGGCTGGTGCCGCAGATGATCTTGCCGCGGTCGCGGATCATCTTGAGCGTATTGGCATCGGCGGGCGCTGCGAAGCCGGCGGCGAGCGCGAGTGCAGCAGTCAGGCGAAGCAAGGTCCGTTTCATCGTTGATCCCCTGTTGTTGTTTTCAGGCAAAGCTCTCCCGCCGCGGCGGAGGCCTGCTCCGCCGCGTTCGTCATTCCGGGTCTTCCGTCTCAGGCGACCTTGGCGGCCGCCGGCTGTTCGAGCGCGATCAGCAAGGCGTCGAGATCGTTCCAGAGGTCGTCCTGGTCCTCGAGGCCGATGCTGATGCGCAGCGACGGCCCCTGATGCGGCCAGGGCACGACGGTGCGCTCGCCTTCGGGGGCCAGCGGCGCGATCAGGCTGCGCGTGCCGCCCCAGGAGGCGCCGATAGCGAAGACGCGGAGCGCCGAGAGCGCCGCTTCAAGCTGTGAATGCGGCACCGGCTTCAGTACGACGCTGAACACGCCTGACGAGCGGCCCATGTCGCGCTTCCAGAAGTCATGGCCCGGGCAGGAGGGCAGGGCCGGGTGCAACACGGTCTCGACCGCGGGTGAGCGGGTCAGGCGCCGGGCGAAGTCCTCGGAGACCTTGCCCATATGGGCAAGGCGCAGCGCGAGGGTTTCGAGGCCGCGCAGAGCGAGCTGGACTTCGTCGGGCGAGACGCCGACGCCAAGGCCGCGCAGCGTCACCTTCAGCATCTCGCGCAGGCCGAGATCGGCGACGGTGATCGAGCCGAGCAGCAGATCGGAATGGCCGCCGACATATTTGGTCAGGGCCTCGCAAGCGAAATCGACGCCATGGGCCAGCGGTTTGAAGATCAAGGGCGTTGCCCAGGTGTTGTCGCAGCCGACGAGCACCCCCTTCGCCTTTGCCGCCTTCACGATGGCTGGGACATCCTGGACCTCCATCGTGTTGGAACCCGGCGACTCGACCCAGACCAGCTTGACTTTGTCGTCGATGAGATCGGAGATGCCGGCGCCGATCAGCGGATCGTAGACGCCGTAGTCGATGCCGCGCGGCTTCAGGTAGTCCTCGCAGAAGCTGCGCACCGGCTGGTAGACCTGATCGGGGATCAGCACCTTGTCGCCCGGCAGCAGCACCGAAAGCATGACGATGGTGACCGCCGCCTGGCCTGAGGGCACGAGCACGGTGCGCACCCCGCCGTGCAGTGCGGTCAATTGCGCTTCGAGCGTGCGGTGCGTCGGGGTGCCGTGCAGGCCGTAGGTATAGCCGTCGAAGCCGCGATGCCTGCGGGCGAAAAAGCTGGCCGCGTCGGGATAGACGATGGTCGAGGCGCGGTGCGTCGGCACGGTGAGGCTGGCATAGCCCTCTTCGTTGACGGCGGGGTGGTGAACGCTGCGGGTCGCGTCGTGCATGGGAAGAGGTCCTTTCGTGGGAGAAAGGTTCCCTCTGCGGGGCCTTGTCGGCAATCAGGCAAAACTCATGGCTCGATGCCTGGATGTTATGGTCAGCGCGCTTCCATCAGGCAGTCGATGAAATCGCGCACCAATTGCGATTTCGGCCGGTCGAGCGGCAGGATCAGCAGGCTGCGGCTCTGCACCTCCGGCTCGAAGGGGCGCAGCACCAGCCGAGTCGGATCGGCACCGGCGACCGCATAAGGGCTGACCAGGCCGACGCCGACGCCTTCCGCGACCAGGGCGCAGACGGTCGCGGCATAGATGGTCTCGACGACGATGCGCGGCTTGACGCCGGCCTCCGCGAAGATGCGGTCGAGGCGCTGGCGGGCACGATCCTCCGGCACATAGGCCACGAACGGCAGGTCGTGCAGATCGGCCGGGCCGATCAGTTCCTTCTCGGAGAGCGGATGGCCAAGCGGCAGGGCGCAGAGCACGCGCGGCTGGACGAAGGGCTGGTGCAGCACGCCGGACACGTCGATCTCGTCGGCGGCGAGACCGATGTCGAAGGCGCCGGAGGCGACGCCGTCGCGGACATCGCGCGAGGGCAGTACCATCAGCGTCACCGCGATGTCCGGGCGCCGGTCGCGGAAGCGGCGGACCGCCCGCGGGACCAGCGACGAGCCCAGCGCCGAGAGCGAGCCGACGCGCAATTGCCCGGCGCCATGGTCGCGGATGCGGGCGGCGGTGGCGCGCAGCGTGTCCATGCCGAGGAAGGAAGCCTGGACCTGGGCGTAGAACAGCTTGGCCTCGGGCGTCGCGACGATGCGGTTGCGGATCCGATCGAACAGCAGGAAGCCGAGCGACTTCTCCAGCTCGGCGATGGCGCGGCTGACACCGGGCTGGGTGACGCCGAGCAGCTCGGCGGCGCGCGAGATCGTGCCGGCCTTCATCACCGCGGCGAAGGTTTCGAGCTGTCGGCTGTTCAAGCGGCGTGCGCCCCCGAGGCTGTCGTGCGGCGCCAGCCTAGCCGCCGTGCCGAGCCGAGGGAACCATCGAGATATTGCCGCCAGAACTGCTTAACCGCGGATTTACCCTGTTCCTTTAGGTTCGGCGGGCATAACTCCAAGAAGGAAGCGCCAAGCGATGCTTGCCCAGGCCCTGAAGCTGCCTGATCCTGCTAATGAGGATGCGCCGGGGGCGGAAGCGGCAGCGCGGGCCGTGCGCGAGATCGCCGAACGCTTCGGCAAGCTCAGCGCCGAGATCACCGATATTTCCGGCCGCGTCGGCGACGTCAATGCCGAGCTCGACCGGCAGACCGACGGGCTGCACCGCGTCGTCGCCTCGGTCGAGCAGGTCTCGCGCTCGAACCAGGCGATCCAGCAGGCGGCCGATACCGCCCAGCAGGCGGCCTCCGTGGTCAAGAGCGGGCTGGAGCGCGTCACCGGCGCGGTCCGGCAGGGGCTGAATGCGGCACAGAGCGACATTGCCGAATTGTCTGATGGCGCGCAGTCGATCTCGCAGGCGCTGAACGAGGCCGTCGGCCGCGCCCACAAGGCGCGCGAGGCCAGCGAGGCGATCCAGACGATCACGCGCGAGATCCAGCTGCTCTCGATCAATGCCGGCGTCGAGGCGGCGCGCAGCGGCGCCGCAGGCCGCGGCTTTGCGGTGATCGCCGCGGCCGTGAAGCAGCTCGCCGAGCAGACGCGCGACGCGACCGCTGCCAGTGCCAAGCAGCTCGACGCGCTGGTCTCGACCGTCGATCAGCTGGCGAAGCAGAGCGAGGCGAACGCGCTGGCGGCGCGGCGCGCCAGCGACGAGAGCCAGGGCATCTCGCAGCAGATCGGCGAGCTCGACCATTTCGGCCGTTCGGTCGTCGGGCTGATCTCGGAGATCGACTCGATATCGGCGCCGGCGCGCGAGAATGCGGCGGCGTTCGCGCAGGTCGGCGACGAGATCAAGGGGCTGGTCGCCGGGGTCGACCAGTCCGGCCGCAATCTCGAGGTCGCGGCCCGGCGCGGAGCGTCGCTGGTCTCGACCAGCGAGGCGGTCCTCGGCGCGATCGCGAACTCAGGCGTGCGCACGCCGCAATCGGACATGATCGAGATCGCGCTCGAAGCTGCGGCCGCGATCGCGGGCCTGTTCGAGCAGGCGCTGGCAACGGGGCAGGCCAGCCAGGCCGATCTGTTCGACGAGGCCTACAGGCCGATTCCGGGCAGCGATCCCCAGCAGTTCATGACGCGTTTCACCGAGCTGACCGACAGGCTGCTGCCTTCGGTGCAGGAGAAGATGCTGTCCGCGAGCAAGCGGATCGTCTTCTGCGCGGCGGTCGACCGCAATGGCTACCTGCCGACGCACAACCGCAAATATTCGCAGCCGCAGGGACACGACCCGGTCTGGAACCACGCCAATTGCCGCAACCGGCGCATCTTCAACGATCGCACCGGCCTTGCCGCGGCGCGCAACCAGAAGCCGTTCCTGCTGCAGACCTATCGGCGCGACATGGGCGGCGGCAATTTCCTGGTGATGGAGGACCTGTCGGCGCCGATCGTCGTCAGGGGCCGGCACTGGGGCGGGGTCCGGTTCGGGCTCAGCGTATGAGGGAGTTGGCGGAGCCTTAACCGCCGCGTGCAAGTGTCTTAGTCGCGTACGGGTTTCGAGTTGCGGACATGCATATCGCGCCATCCTTCCCCAATCTCTCGGTGCTGCTGATCGACCCCAGCCCGCACTATCGGCGCATCATCCGTACCATGCTCTACCAGGCGCAGCTGCAGCGGGTGTTCGAGGCGGCCGATCTCGCCACGGCGGCGACGACGTTCATCCAGAAGCAGCCCAACATCGTCATGCTCGACTGGGACCTGCCCGATGGCGACAGCGTCAAGTGCCTGGCCTCGATCCGCTCGTTCAAGACCTCGCCCTTCGCCAAGGCGCCGGTGCTGGTGATGATGGAAAAGCCGGATCGGCGCGCGGTGGTGCAGGCCGCCAAGCTCGGCGCGCACGAGATCATCGTGAAGCCGATCTCGCCGAACAATCTCTGGCTGCACCTGTCGGGGATCATCAACATCCCACGCAAGTACAAGGAAGTGAACGGCAGCATCTCGCTCGTGCCGCGCGCGATCAGCAACAACCTGTTCTGACGTTGAACGGAGCTGCCGCGGAACGGTCACAATCCTTGCCGCGAGCCGGTGCGGTTAGCGAAATTTTTACCAATCCCGGGGATGCTTCCCAGTCAATAAACACAGGGCGCGCCGCCGTGGTCATCACTGTCTCCCTTCCGCCTTTCCTCGGCCGGTCAGAGGCTGCCGCCTTCCGCAATCAGCTCCTCGTCGCGCTGGAGCAGAAGGAAAGCATCGCAGTGGAATGCGCCGATGCCGGACCGTTCCCGAGCCTTTGGATCCAGCTCCTGCATGCGGCCGCCACCAGCGCCAAGGCGCGCGGTCTCAGCGTCACGCTCAAGGCGGTCTCGGACGAGTGCCGCCAATCCTTTCAGGCGATCGGGTTCGACCCGGCGCAAAGCGCTCTCGTTCTGGAGTGATCCCGCGATGAAGATTCTCGCGATCGACGATACCAAGACCTTGCTCAGCCTGCTCAGCATGACGCTGCGCAATGCCGGCCACGAGGTTGCAGAGGCAGAGAACGGGGAGGAAGGGCTGACCCGCTTCGACCAGTTCAAGCCCGACCTCGTCATCACCGACCTCAACATGCCGATCATGGACGGCATCGAGTTCACGCGCGCCTGCCGCGCGCGCCCGGCCGGGCAGAACACCCCGATCATCGTGCTGACCACCGAGAACGGCGCCGAGATCAAGGCGGAAGGCCGCCGCGCCGGCGCCAGCGCCTGGATGGTCAAGCCGTTCGAACCAAACACCCTGCTCGGCCTCGTCGCGCGCTACCAGAACTGAGGCGGCCTATGGATCCCCTGGCGGAACTCAAGCAGACCTTCTTCCAGGAGTGCGAGGAACTCCTCGGCGCGCTGGAGCAGAAACTCCAGGCGCTCGACGAGGGCTCGACGGATTCCGAGGATGTCAACGCGGCCTTCCGCGCCATCCACTCGATCAAGGGTGGCGCCGGCGCCTTCGGCTGCACCGAGCTCGTCGGCTTCGCCCATGTCTTCGAGGCGGCGCTCGACCATCTCCGCTCGGGCCGCGTCGCGTTGGAGGATGCGCCCTTCACCCTGTTCCTGCGCTGCTCGGATGCGGTCGCCGATCTCGTCGCCGCAGCCCGCAACGACGAGGTTGCGCCGGTTCGCCCCGACCTTCTCGCCGCGCTCGAACAGGTCGGCCAGGCCAAGGCGGCCGCGCCCGCGGCTCCGGCTGTCCCCGTCGCGCCTCCGGCTGCTGCCGCTGCCCCCGCCTCCGATGCCCCCGTCGGCATCGCCGCCCTCGGCAACCTGCTCGCCATGGTCGATGCCAAGATGGGCGCACCGGCTTCGGCGGCGCCGGCCCCGGCCAATGACGGCTGGGACGACGACGAGCCCGTCGCCGCCGCGCCGGTCCGCAAGCCCGGCCACGACGTCCGCATCAAGATCACGCCGGAAGCCGACCTGTTCCGTCGCGTGATCGAGCCGCGCGTCGCGATCGGCATCCTGCCGGCCGAGGAGATCGTCTCGGTCGCCTGCGACCTCAGCCATGTTCCGGCGCTCGAGACACTCGACGTCACCGATTGCCATATGCGCTTCACGGTGATGCTGCGCACCGAGCTTTCGGCCGAGGAGATCGTCGCGAAGTTCGACTTTACCCTCGCCAATGAGGAGTTCGAGGTCGAGGTCCTGCCGGAAGCCGAAGCCGCGGCGGAGCCTGTGGTCGAGGCGGCTCCGGCCGCCGCTCCCGAGGTGCCGCAAAACGTCGCCGCCGACCTGTCGGCGATCCTCGCCCGGCTCGGGCCAGCGACCGACGCTGCGCCGCAGCCCGATATCCAGCCCGTCGCGGCCGCGCCGATGGCGGCTCCGGTCGCTGCCGCACCCGCGGCGGCTCCGGCGGCGGCCCGTGCGGCTGCGCGGCCTGTCTCCAACGAGGCCGCGGCGCGCCAGCGCCAGGCGGTCAGCGTGCGTGTCGACCTCGACCGCATCGACCGGCTGATGAACCTGGTCGGGGAGATCGTCATCACCCAGTCCATGCTGGTCGAATGCGTGCGCTCGCTGCCCTACGACGTCTACGCCAAGACGGCAGAGGGCATCCTGACCCTGTCGCGCCAGACGCGCGAGCTTCAGGACCATGTCATGGCGGTGCGCGCCCAGCCGGTGAAAGCGGTGTTCCAGCGCATGCCGCGCCTGGTGCGCGAGCTCGCCCAGACGCTCGGCAAGGAAGTGAAGCTCGTCCTTGAAGGCGAGAACACCGAGGTCGACAAGACGATCATCGAGGAACTGGCCGATCCGCTCACCCACATGATCCGCAACTCGATGGATCACGGCGTCGAGACGCCGGAGGAGCGCATCGCCGCCGGCAAGAACCCGGAAGGCACGATCAGGCTGATCGCCGAGCATCGCGCCGGCCGCATCGTCATCAGCGTCACCGACGACGGGCGCGGCATCGGCCGCGACCGGCTGCTCGCCAAGGCGAAATCCCGCGGCCTCGTCGGTGCCGACGAGAAGCTTGCGCCGGAAGAGATCGACCAGCTGATCTTCGCCGCCGGCCTGTCGACCGCGGACGCGGTCAGCGACATCTCCGGCCGCGGCGTCGGCATGGACGTGGTGCGCCGCAATGTCGAATCGCTCGGCGGCCGCATCAGCGTCGATTCCGAGCCGGGCCGCGGCTGCAAGTTCACGCTCGCCTTGCCGCTGACGCTCGCCGTGCTCGAAGGCATGGTGATCCGCTGCGGCGACGACCGCTACGTCATCCCGATCGCCAGCGTGATCGAGACGCAGCACCTCGCCAACACGCCGATCGAGCACCTGACCTTCGGCCAGGAGGTGCTGCGCTGGCGCGGCGAGATCACGCCGCTGCATCGCCTCGGCGCCGTGATGGGCTCGGCCGGCACGCGCGACGAGAACATCATCATCATCGCCGAGACCGAGCGGGGCGGGAATGTCGGCATCGCCGTCGACGAGATCGTCGGCCAGCAGCAGGTCGTCGTGAAGAGCCTCGAGTCGAACTATGGCGCGGTCGCCGGCGCCTCGGCTGCGACGATCCTCGGCGACGGCCTGGTCGCGCTGATCCTCGACGTCGACTCGATGCTGCGCGTGGCGGCTTCGGGTACCCGCCAACCCGCTCCCGAACTCAAACTGGCTGGATGAACCATGTCCCTGCAGCTCAGCGAAAAACACTTCACCTCGGCGCAGCCTGAGTCCGCTGCGCGCCGGATCGTCACCTTCCGGG
>PNLY01000119.1 GCA_013823325.1 Methylobacterium sp. | reverse complement strand
TGCTAGAGCAGTTCCGGCTTAATCCGGGTCATAGCCGGCTGCCTTGAGGTAGTTGGCGCACTCGTTTGGAGAGAAGAGTTCGACGATAGCGCCGACGGCGTCCCAAAGAGCGCCGATGCTGCGCTCGGGCCTGGCCCGGAGGATGGCCTTCAGCTTGGCGAATGCGTTCTCGAACGGATCAAAGTCGGGGCTATAGGGCGGCAGGGACGCGAGGGTGGCGCCGACCCGTTCGATCGCCTCGCGCATGCCCGCGGGCTTGTAAGCCGGCGGGTTGTCCATGACGAGGATGTCGCCGGGCTTGAGCGTGGGAAGTCGCACCTGTTCCATATAGGCGAGGAAGACTACGCCGTTCATGGCGCCATCGTAGACGAAGGGCGCGGTCATGCCCGAGCGGCGCAAGCCTCCGACGAATGTCGTCGTCTTCCAGTGCCCATGTGGCACACCGGCCCGGCAGCGTTCGCCGCGTGGAGCCCGACCGCGCAAGTGGGCCATCTTGGTCGACAGGCCGGTCTCGTCGATGAATACGAGGCGCTCCGGATCGAGGTCGGGCTGGGCCTCGAACCAATCCTGCCGCCGCTTCAGGACATCGAGGCGATCCTGCTCCTGCGCATGGGCGGTCCTTTTTTTGAATCTCCAGCCATGCGTCCGAAGCCAGGAACTCAGCGCGCTATGACCGATGATGACCGCCCGCTCGGCAACCAAGCGAGCCATTATCTCGTTTAGTGCGATGTCCTTGCGCTCCTCGATCAGCCTCACGAGCAAGGCCTCATGCACATCGAGGCGTGAAACCCGCCGACGGCCCTGAAGTGGCGCGGTTGTCTCGCCGGTCCGTGCCCGCGCATTCCACCGGATTGCTGTCGAGATCCCGACCCCGAACCGCGCCGCCGTCTGACGCGCGGACAAACCGGCCGCCGAGGCCTTCAAAACGCGTCCGCGAAGATCGTCGCTCAATGCTCGTGCCGTCGCCCACGTCATCAGCGGTCACGTTGAATCAGGCGGCGAGACCCGCGTCACATCACAATCGATTCAACCCATGCCGGAAGCGCTCTAGAGTGCGGATTATGTCGCTACATATCACCTCATCAACCTGATGAGACGTTACTCATCGGGCGAGTGGAGATAGTCAACGGGCCGCTGCCAGCAGATTTTAGGCTGCAAGGCAAAAGTGTCCCAATTGCGCGGCAGTGAGATTTTGCTCGAAAGCAAAATCAAATCTCCATATGCAAAAATTTATTTTGACATACATAATTCATATCTCGATCAAGTTAATAATGTTTCTTAGTAGAATTAAAATTAGCGAAATACACTACGATTTTGTTGAGGAAATCGGTAATTAAATATATTATTGAAGCATGTTATATCTCTATTTTTGCTTCTGCAGTATTGTAAGATAATTCAGGCTCGGCAGCGCGTGATCTCCGCAAAGAAATTTATTTTCGAAGTCGCTGATTTGTGTGCTGAGCGCGTTCCAAAGCGGAGTTTAAATTGAAAAGACCGTCTTTAAAACCTAATTTAAATAGGTTGGTAATGCACTGCACTTTCGCCAATTGTCGTGTTTTTGCATTCAACCTCCGGTGCCAGCCGTTGCAGATGGTGATTGCCACGGCATAGCGAAGGAGGCGGGCGACAACACCGCTTCTAGGATTGGATGGCGCGCGGTCGCAGTGGCGCCAATAATGTCACCATTGGGGCGATTGAACCCGCTCGGTTTGAGCGAGCCGATCGCGTCGTCGATCTGGCCGTAATATGCCTTCAATCCGCCGCACCAGCGCCTTCCCCGTTTTCGCTTGAACCGCGTCGTCACGCTGAACGGAGAGCGCCATTCCAAGCCGTGACAGGCTTTGGGAAGCTCCTCTGAGCCAGCGCAGGGCGTCACGCAAAAGGCGAGCCGCCGTGAGTGCACCGGTCATACGGCTGCGCTCCTCCCGTAACAGCCGAAGATCTCCACGGCGCAGGAATGCCTCCCTGTCGGCAACATGTTCGATCACATTGGCCTTGTCGCGATAGCGTGCCGCCTCTGCAAACAGCCTTTCCTGAATCGCCACATCGCTGGCCGGCAGGCGCGGATCGGCCTGGCGCTGCCGGCAAAGCGCATCGAGCCTGTCGCGCTCGACGATAATGCGGGTGTCGTGCCGGTGCCTGCTGAGGCTGACATAGACCTCGCGCGCATCGGTTTCACGAGCGATGTGGACGACCGATGCCGCCGCCGAGCGCCCCTGCACCGAATGTGCCGTCCCCGCATAAGAATGAACGATCCGTGGTGGCGTGCGCTTGCGCCCATAGCGGGGCTCGCGCGCCAGCTCGTGCCACTTCCCTTCAACCCTGCGACCGTCATCGAGATCGAGCGTGACGCGGGGCGTTTCCGATTCCGTCAGGACGATCGCCCGCACCGTCGCGCGGTTGCCGTTGCGGATGCCGTGCTGCGGCAGGGTCTCGCCGAACCGGAGCCGGTCGCCGATTGCGAGCGCGAGATTCACCGGCTTGTCGGCGCGGTCGATCGACGGCAACGCGATGGCGTCCGGCCCAAGCCGCCCATCCAGCTTCAGCACTTCCCGTGCCTTCCGGTTGAGATCGGCAGCATCATCATTGCGCCGGGTCACGATCAGCACGTCATCGCCATGGACCTGCCGAAGTTCGCGCCATGCCGCGATCGTGCGTTGCTGCGCGGCCTCGCTGCCGGAGACCAGTTCCAGCCGATCATGCATCGCGTAGGCGCGCAGGCCTGCTTCTGAATCTCCACGCGCCATCACGACGGTTGCAGCCTTCTGCCAATCCACCTCCTGGCGTCGAACCTCCGTCATCGCGGCGGAGCGGGAGATCATATCCGCGACGGCCCTGAGGGCGCTTGCCCCAGCCACAGAGGCAAGCTGCCGACGATCACCAACCAGCGCGACCTTGGAACCGGCATCGCGCGCCGCCGTCAGCACGGCTTCCATGTCGCGCGTGCCGACCATGCCAGCCTCGTCGAGAATCACCAACGTCCGGTCGTCGAGCGGGGCACCTCCATCATGAGCCCGATCATGACGCCAGCGCGCGATGGCCTGCGCCGCGATACCGGTGGATGCCGCAAGTTCATCGGCGGCAACCCAGGATGGCGAGAGGCCAACGACCTTCAGGCCCGAACGATGGGCAGCGTCGACCAGAGCCTGTGCCGTGGTCGTCTTGCCGGTTCCCGCTCCGGCTTCGATCAGGACAACCCCGTCACGGGTCGCGGCCGAACGAACCGCGTCGCGTTGTTCGCCGGAGAGGTGAGGGGCAGCCTCCAGAGCGGCATCGACGGCCGCCTCGGCGAGCCAGTCGCGTTCGTCCGGCCGCTCGGCCGCGCGCAGCATCGCGGCCTCGCAGGCTGCGATTGCCGGCGTAGTCCAGCGTCGCGGCCGAGCCTCGTCATCGAGCCGCAATAGCCTGCCGTCATCCTGCAACGCGACAAGCTCGGCCGCGACGGTATCAGGACTGAGTCCCGCCAGCCCCGCCAGTTCAAGGGCGCGTTGAAGGAGATCCTTTCGCTCGATCACGCTCTCGTGGCGGAACAACTCGGATGCGGCGCGGGCGACAGGCCCCTCTCCGGGGAATGCCAGTGGGTCGATCTCCGGCTCGGTGGCGATGCGCTCGATTTCGCTGGTGGGAGCCCGCACCTGCTGCCAGGGATCGACAGCGGGGGCAGCAAGCTCCGCTCGCCAGCGTGCCTCCAGTTCGTCGCCGGTTGGAACCTGCTCCTTGCCCTTGCGGGTGGCGAGCGCCGCAATCTCGCGCTGGGCTGGACTGGCTCCCAATCCAGCATAGTCTTCGATCTGCGCCGATCGTTTGGAGAAGCGGTCCAGAAGCTCCTGGCTGATTCCGGCGATCTCCCACTGTCCCTGGCCGGCTTCGCGAAACCCCACGCTCAGATGCTGCGCGAGTTCCGCTGCCAGCTCGGCTCGATAGGCCGCCCCGATCAAGCGCTGGAGCTTGAAGACTTGCTCGGGGTCCGTCGTGAGGTGCTTGTAGCGATAGCGCCCCGAAAGCGCCTCGGCGGGCGCCCCCGCCACATTCATCACGACGCAATGTGTATGGAGATTGGGATCTCCCTCGCGGGTCGTAAAATGGTCGAACCGGCCGACGATCAGATCGGCCGGGTTGTGCCTGATAGTTCCGCCGGCGCCGGAGCGGACGACGACCATCTCCTCGTCGACGATCAGTTGCAGCGCGCGCGAAACCGCCTTGCGATGCGCCGACTCGATGATCTCACGTTGCCGTGGATAGCCGGCCATCCACAGGACGGACACGCTCTTGCCCGGAGTCATCGCGATATCGGTTCCGGCGTTATGGGAAGCGCCCGCACCTCTCACCAGCGCGTTGCCGGTCCGTGGGTCAATCCCGGCGCAGAGGTCGCGGAAGGACTGACGATCAATGGCCGCGCCACTGCGCACGATCGTCTCACCCGTCGACCACCAGACGCCATCACCGTCTTTCGCGTAATACTCGTCGCGGCGATCCGGTCGGGCCTCGCGGGCGCTGTCGTTGGTGTAGTAGTTGCCGGCTTCCGGTCCAGCCCCGAGCCGATGAGGCGAAGCGGTCATCCGCCGTGCCGGTAGCGGCAGAACTCCGAGAGTTCGATCGGGGTGCTGGCCTCCTCGACGGCTGACACGGCCTTGGCCAGCTCGAGCAGGGCGGCATCGACCTTATCGATCCGCTCCAGCGCGACACGATGCCGGGTCGCAACCTCCAACGACTGGGCGATGCAGTCGGCCGCCAGGCTCTCCGGCGTCCACCCGCGTTGGGAGGCGGCTGCCGAAAGTGCAGCAGCGACTTCGGGCGGGAGAGAGAGGGTGAGCGAGAAGGGCGGGCTGGCCATCGGCGACGAATCCTGACACGAAGGAATGCTAGCTACGGTGAGCGCGCCGATGACGCTCGGCAAGGCTTTGAGAGGCGTTTCGGGCGCCATGGTTACCGGGAAGCAACTTCAGTGCGTGGGGTGTGATATCCCTATCCTTGTTGCCTTCCGGTTGTCTTTCCTGTTGCCGCTTGCAGCCCTTAGCGGCCCGCTGTTGTACTCCATCGCATTCGATGGGTCCGGTTGATCATCCGGCAATCCCTCGCATGCTAGATGGCGCCCGTGCCGAAGCTCGATCTCAGCAAACTCTCCCGCGACCTCGAACGTCGCCGCCGTGATCGCCCCGAGGGCTCGGGTCCGGGCGGGCGGGCTGTCTCGGGTGCGATGGCCGTCGTGCGCGAGAACCTCGCCCAGTTGGAAGCCCTGTATGCCGCCGGGGCGAGCTGGGTCGATATCGCCGCCAGCTTGTCGGCGCAGGGTATCCGGCGCGGTGACGGCGAGGCTCTGACCGGCCGCCAGCTCACTGCCCTCATCGCCAGCGTGCGCCGCCAGGAGCAGCGTCGGGAAGTGAAGGCAGCCAAACGCGCCGCCCGTGCGGACCTGCCGAAGCCGCTCGCGCGCAAGCTTGCGCTGGCGTCTGATCTGGCGCCGCCGCCCCAGGCCTTTCCATCCGATCCTGCCCGAGCCGAGGAAGAACTCCGGCGCGAGAGGCTCGCTTCCCTCCAAGGCCTGTTCAAGAAGGATTGATCATTCATGGCTCGTATTCTGCTCGTCACCCAGGACAAGGGCGGCGTCGGCAAGTCGCTGATCAGCCGCGCCCTTGCCGAGGCCGCGCCCGAGGCGCCGGTGATCGAGGTCGACGCCAGCCGCCGGCTGGTCGAATTGGAAGATCGCGTCACCTTCTTCCCGATGCGGGCCGATCGTGCCGCGATCGAGAAGAGTGGCGGGCGTGCCGCTCGCGCCGAGTTCGACGGGTTGATCACCGGGATGACGCAGGCGAGCCTGCCGACCATCGTCGATGTCGGCGCCAATACCTCGGGAAGCCTGCTCGCCCTTCTCGCCGAACTCGCTCCGGATCTGAAGGCGGCAGGTGTCGAGATTGGCATCGTCGTCATCGCCACGGCGGAAGCCGGAGCGCTTGCCGAGGCGCCGCGCCTGATGCAGTTGGCGAAGCCCTTCGCCTCGGCCCGCTTCCTGATCGAGAACCGCCTGCGCGGGGAGGTGGACGGCAAGGTGATCGGCAAGATTGCCGATGGTGCCGCCGTCACCGCCCTCGCCGAGCATGTCATGGAAGAGCAGGCTGTCGCCCTCTATCAGGCTGGCGGGCTCGCCAGCATTCCCCGGCTTGATGCCGGCAAGCTCAACGACAAGCATGGGCTTGCCCTCGGGTCGCGTATCCGCCGTGACCTGGCTCGTTTCCGGCTGGAGGCGATGGAAGCCGTCAGGCCCGCCGCCGAATGGCTTGTCGGCTGATCCTATGCCCATGAGCGAGAGCGGACCGGCTGGCCGGATCGCGCAGGCACGCGCCGACGCGCAAGCCGCCGATGCCGCCAACGCCAGGGCGAGCAAGGCGCTGCTCGCCAAACTCCTCGGCCAATCGATCGAGAAGCGCTTTGCCGCATTCGAGGGCGAGGCCAGGAGCCTGACGCCGACCGATCGCCGGGCTCTGCTCAAAAGCATCAAGGATGCCGAGGCACCGGAACGTCCCGGAACGGCGGGAGATACCGCGAGTCGCATTGCGATCTGGCGGTCGCTGCTGCCTTATCGCGTTGGTGCGATCGCGGTAAGCGTCGTTGTGGTCGCGACAGTGTTGACCGCTGTCGTGATCGCGGCGCGGAATACGCCGAGTCACGCGGTGATGATCGCTACCGATCAACCGATCGCGGCGCAGTTCAGGACCCCTGCCGGAATCATCGTCGCAGACCGGCTTGAGCCGAAGACGCCCTATGTCGCGGTGGAGGAAAACGCCGGGCAGACCCGGCTGCGGCTCTGGGTCCCGTCGCAGGGCTATGCGGTTGCGACGGTTCCGACCGACTGGTTGAGACGGCTGCCATAGGAGACGTCGTTACCGGTCCAGACCAGGCGTCGGGTTTCCGGTGCGGTTGAGGCCAACGGCTGCCTCCGATGTGGCGGGACCAGAAAACCTCGTGGCGAGAGCCACGAGGTTTTCGTTGTCTACCCGTCAGCTCGCCACACCGACCGGGGGAACCTGTTTGATCAGACGAGCAAATCGCGGATCTGCGTGAGCCACGATCTTGTGCAGCTTCATCGGCTTCTTCGACATGGCGCCGCTATTGGGGATGACGATCAGTTCGTTCGAGCGCAAGCTGGTCAAGGCGTGTGCGCTGATCAGGGGCGCGGCCTGGATCGAGGCCGAGACCGACCGCACTCCGGGCCCCTCGGCGGGACGGCTCAGGCTTTCGACCCGCGCGGTATACTGGCCGATCGCCTTCGACCAGCGCTCCGCTTCGTAGGGGTCGACGGCCGGCACGTCGAACAAGGTAACGATCTCCGCGGTGTTCAGAATCGTGTCGGCACCGGCCTGACCATAGAGCCCGACGATCTGGGAGCGATCCTGCCACATCGTCCAGAGGCTGGCGCCATAGCCTGGAAGTTCGCCGGACGCCGTCAGGATCTCGTCGAACCGGCCCAGTGCCGCAGCCTCGTCGATAAACACCATGATCCTCTGCACGGGCCGGTTGCGCCGCACGCTGGTGAACAGGTCGCTGAGGAACCAGCGCAGGAGCGGCGCCAGGATAGCCTTGTATTCGGGCGGGACGACCACGAAGACGTCGCATTCTCCCGAGCTAAGCTCAGCCAGATCGAAGGTTGACGTGGAGACCATCGTACGCAGCCGCTCGTCGGCCAGCCACTGGAACGCTTGCAATGCGGTCGACTTGACCGGGTCCTTGGTCTTCGGATCGGCCTCGAGCAATTCGAGCGCCGCCAGCGCGGCAGGAGCTTTCCCGAGCGCCTTCAACTGCGCGATGAGCTTGTCCTCCTGGCTCAGCAGGAACTGCACCGCAGGAACGGTGCGCCGGTCGTGGCGTAAGGCCACCAGCATCGCGCCGACGATCAGATCGACGGCACGATTGCGAAAATAGGCTGAGGCTTCGCCGTCGCTCGTTGCCGCCGGAAGGAGAGCCAGAGCGGTTTGCTGCAGGTACAGGATATCGTTCGCGTCGCGGCTGGCGAGCGGGTTCCAGGCATCTTCGCCCCCGACCAGCCCGAGCGGGTCGAGACAGACGACCCGGCGGCCCAGCGTGCGGCGACGGGCGGCCGTCGCCCGGTAGACCTCCCCCTTGGGGTCGATCACCACCGCCGGCCCTCCCCAACTCGAAGGCTCTGGAAAGGCCAGATTCGGAATCAGCAACCCGCTGGTCTTGCCCTTGCGGGGAGGGGCGATCGTCGCCAGCGTTCCCTGAACCTGAACGCGCACGACCCGGCCGGTCTCCGGGTCACGGCCGAGCTCCAGCCCGCGCGACAGACCGGCGAGGTCCTCCATCGAGGCAAACTGAGCATCGCCAAACAGCCCGGAGACGTCGCGTGGCGGCTTGGGCCGGCCAGGTGCAAAGCGATACACCAGAACCAGGATTGTGGGCGCCAGAGCCAGCAGTATCGGCCAGCTCCAGCCCCCACCGGCAAGCCAGGGCGAACGACCGCTCGCCACGCCGCCATAAGCCGCCGCGATGCTCAGTATATCCAGGTCGCGCAGGATCGTCGCCCATGACGGCATCCCGGCCGGCCATAAATCCGGATCGATGCCGTGCTGCAGAGCAAGCGCAGCAGGATAGACGCACACAAGTGCAAGGGTGACGACAAGGAGGGCTCTCATAAATCCGGGCCAATGGATGATGGTGAACTATCTTGCCCGGAGAGGAAGAATATCTTGGCCTCAAGACATCTAAAATTGAAACATTTGCACGGCGCTTGCTGCGGTTATCCGAAGCGTTTCTGAAGTGATATCCAAAGCGAAGTGTTAACTATAGATCGAATAGGGCCTTGCAAGTCGGTATTATCTGGATCATTATTGAGCTATCTATCGCTATATTTAGGTTAATTTCAACCTGAGCTTTACATCGCTCCGGCCGCATGCAGCCTGGCTCCAGGCGCGTCTTCCCGCGCGTTCACAACGGAGCCAACGCACACATGTTCAATCGTATCACCATGCGCGATCTTGTTCTCCTCGCATTGGGGGCGCTCGTCTACAGCTGCGCCATTGCCGGGCAGAGGGTCACCATCGGAGAGAGCATCACGCGAGTGAGTATGATCGATATCACCTTGCTCGCGATGGAAGCGCCCTCATTCACAACCGCATTCGCCAAAATTGCCGGCCTGGTCGAGTTCAGCATCCTCAGGATCGTCGTCGACCTGATCGTGCTCACCTGTTTGCTGATGATCCTGACCTGGATCTGGAGCTCGTGGAATGACCACGGCAAGCGTGCTGTCGTTCAGGAGCGAAGAGTGCGTCGCGGCCTCAGCATGGCAGCCCAGGTGTTGTCGGTCATGCTGGTTGCCTTGTTGGCCTATGCGGTCTTCGAGGCAAAGCTGGGCTTCAGCTATGCAGAGCTGCGCCGCATAGCAGCTCTGGAAACGACTCCGAAGCTTGATGGCAGATACCAGATCGCGCCGCCCAGGCCAGGAGAAAAGACAACGTTCTGAATGCCGCTGACCCACCCTCATCATCGGTTCAAGAGCGTCCCGCTGGGTGGCGGGGCGCTCTTTTGCTCTTTTGACACGCGTTGAAGCTTGGACAATTACGCCAGACCAAGGAAGCGCTGAGGTGAGAGCCGGTTTGCTAACGTGACCGTCATCGAAGGTGGCGATCGCCATCTCACAGTCTCCCGTCACTGGCGTTCAGACCGCGATCTGCATCCCGTCCTTCTGAGCATTCCTTCTTTTCCCAGTGGCCGCACAAACAAGGCACCGGGCTGTCGCGATCTGAACGCCAATGACGGGAGACCGCGCGACTCCGACCGGTGATCAGTAATCCAGCAAAGGTGACGAGGAACGCGTTTGTCACGAATGATCGTCGCGCATGTTGCACGCGCATCAGCGCATTGCCTTGATGGCTGTCAGGAAGGGCCAGCTGGCACCCTGCACCGCCTCGTCGAGTTCGGCGATGTTGACGACGCGGGGCTTGCGCTTCGTCCCGTATCGCCCCGTCATTCCGCCCTCGGAATGTCCCATCAAAGCCTTCTTGATTTCGTCGGGATGGCCGGCACGGCTGAGTTCGTCCTGAAAAGCATGGCGGAACGAATACAGCGTCGTGCCTTCTGACTCGATCTTGAGATCCTTGCGGGAGAAATTTGTCCAGAACGATGAGAAATAACCCGACACACGCGTGACGTCATCGCCATGTGCGGCCATGGAGGACCAAAGAAAGCGTCGGTTCTCGGTGCGCGCTGTCGCGACGAGGTCAGTCAGTCCGAGATCCAAAAGTTCCTTTCGGATCGGCACCCATCGCCGCCTGGCAAAGGCTTTGACCCGGCGGTCGCCCGCATTGGTCACGACGAAGCAGAGGATCTCGGGCGCATCGGGGTGTGGGGCGACCGTGTCCGGGCCGAGCTGGATAATCTCGGAGCTGATCATGCCGTGCAGGCAAGCGATCAGAGGCAACCAGAACTGCAACTCGCTGCAGGCCTTCGCTTGGGTAAAGCGCTTGCCCTCTGTGAAGATCGAATGGGCAAAGATGCGTTTGAGCTCGGCCTCGCTATAGGGCTCGCGACGATCCTCGTCCTCGGGAATCTCAAGGAAGATCTCGCCGCCAAGCGCGGTCTCGATCCAGCCGGCGTTGAGCGCTGTCGCCATCAAGGAGGAAAGAAAGCCGACCTTCTTGTTGATCGTCTGAATCGCATAGCCCTTGGTCGAGCCGAGATGATCGCGATAGGCGAGCACCTGCTTGCGGCCAATCTCCCCGATATCGCTCAGGCCCGAATGTGCCGCAAAATCCGCAATGGTATGATCCATCTCGCGGAGATATTCGGCGCGCACCTGCTTCTTCACCGCGCGCCGGTTTTCCTGCCATTTGAGCGCGCAGTCGCTCAGCGTCTTGCCGATCTTGCGGGTCGATAGAGGGGCGGCGGGGAAGGATGCGACGCTGGGAGGGACCTCAACGACGCGCCGCCAGGGGCCGGCGATGGAGTCCGGGTGCGGCATGCTGATCCCGCCCGTCCTCGTTTCACGCTGCCGAAACACGTCGAGATAGGTAAGTTCGGCAGCGAGGCAGGCCGCCATGAAGCGGTCGTGATGCGAGGAGGTCTTGCTTAGCGAGATACCGATCCGACGGACATAACCTTGAACGAAGCTTGCCCGGCTCCCTGCATAGTCGACGACGGTCATCGTTTTGAGCGAGACCTCAAGCGCGATGTGCTGCTTGACGTCGCCATTGCTGCGCCGGGGCAGCGCGCGCAGATCAGGACTGGCTGCCAGAACCGCGCCGGGCATCTCTTTCAGCCGTGCGCGCCAGTCCTCTTCCTGAAGCGACGTGCCGAACCAGCGCGCCAAAGCCTCCCATTCTTCCCAACTCCAGCTGCCGGTATCGATTGGGGCTGGTCCGTCTACCTCGCTTACAAGCCCACGCTGCTGGCGGGCCTGAGCAAACTGACGGTCCCAATCCTGATCGAGAGCAATCGCTGCCTGCCTCGCTGCGCGCTGATCCCGTGTCCGCAGAGACACCTGAACGCGCGCAAATGGAAAGGCATCGCGCAAATCTTCAGGCACGCGGCGTACATACTGGCACACGCCGTTTCGGGTGGTGAGATGGTTCGTGATGGGCACGTCGTCGTCAGCCATGTTATGCACGATGTTATGCATTCGGACAGGGTGCAACCCGCCCAAAGGGCTTATCGACGTTGAAAATCAATGCGATGGAGTGGCCCGAAGGCCGAATGGCGCGCCCGAAAGGATTCGAACCTCTGACCCTCAGATTCGTAGTCTGATGCTCTATCCAGCTGAGCTACGGGCGCATGACAACGGAAGCGGTTTGAAGGCCGCCATCGGCTGACGGATGCGGACTTAACGGCTCCCGCCGCTCTTGGCAAGTCCGATTTGCCGACTTCGTTCGCTTTCTTGCCGAGCCCTGTGAAGAGCCGCGGACGAGGGCCTGTCAGCCATGCTTGCCGTGTAGCAGGAGTGGCTGCAAGGCATCCTGCCTCACGCCATCATCGCCCGCTGCGCTGTCCTGCGCAGCCATGCGATGGCCGCCATGTCGTGATTTCGGCAGTTTCTCGGCGATGCCGTAGAGCTCCTCGCGCCGGTCCATCTCGCGCCAGACCTCGCCGGGCGTGATGCCGAGTTCGCTCCACAGCACGACGAGATTGTAGATGAGGTCGGCGCTTTCGCGGACCACCGCCGGGCGGTTGTTCTGTACTGCCTCGATGCCGACCTCGACCGCCTCCTCGCCGAGCTTCTTGGCCATCTTCGGCACGCCTTCGCGGACGAGCTTGGCCGTGCGCGACCGAGCGGGGTCGCGGCTGCGGGCCGCAAGGACGGCGGCGTAGAGTCTCTGCACCGAATCGGTCATCGCTGCAGAATCGGGCCGCCATGTAAGGGTTTCGTGACGCTCCCGCCGCCTGCGCCGTGTGCTCATCGTGCCACCCCCGCGAACAGGCGCACCACCTCGCGATAGACCTCGCGCTTGAACGGGATGATCAGCTCCGCCGTCTCCGCCAGCGGCACCCAGCGCCAGGCGTCGAATTCCGGCTTGTGGCCGCCGCCGGGATTGAGGATGTCGATCTCGCTCTCATCGCCCTCGAAGCGGAAGGCGAACCATTTCTGTGACTGGCCGCGATATTTGCCGCGCCAGGCCTCCTTGCCGATCTCGCGCGGCAAATCGTAGCTCAGCCAGTCGGGCGCCTCGGCGAGGAGCGAGACGGACGAGACATTGGTTTCCTCGCGCAGCTCGCGATAGGCCGCCTCGATCGGCTGCTCGCCGGCGTCGATGCCGCCCTGCGGCATCTGCCATTCATGGCCGGGGGCGGTGTGCTCGCGCTGGCTGCGGTTGGCGCGGCGGCCGACGAAGACCAGACCGGCCGGATTGAACAGGGCGAGGCCGACGCAGGGACGATAGCCGGCGGGAGGTTTCATCATCGCAGCGAGCCGGTGGTGGAAGGGTTGCGGAAGCCGCGGGCGGCGCTGACCGGGACAAGGACCAGATTCTTGCCCTCGAGCGTGCGAGCCCAGCGGGTGATGCGCTCGATCGTGACGGGCAGGGCGCTGGCGGTGGCGACGACCGCGCCCTGGTCACGGGCGAGCGTTTCGAGCCGCTGCAGCTCCTTGTCGATGCTCTCGGGGCGCGGGACCGTATCGAGCGATAGATCGGCCTTGAGCGCCGGGATCTGCGCTTTCGCCGCCGCCGAGGCGAGCAGGCTGCGTGGCGAGGAGCCGTCGTCGACGACCATCAGCCCGCGCCCGGCGAGTTCACGCAGCAGTGGCGTCAGGGCCATGTCGTCGGCGGTGAGGCGGCCGCCGAGGAAGTTGACGATGCCGACATAGCCTGTGAAGCGGCCGAGCACCCATTGCAGCCGGTCGAGATTGTCGCTGCCCTTTTGCCCGGTGAGCAAGGTGTGCGGGCCGGGGTCGTTGTCGGGATAGTCGAACGGCTCCATCGGCACCTGCAGGAAGACCTCATGGCCTTCGCCGCGGGCGCGCTGCACCGTCTTCTCCAGCTCGGCGCCATAGGGGGCGAAGGCGAGCGAGACGGGCCCCGGCAGGCGCGCGATCGCTTCGCTGGTCGAGCTCTGGCTGATGCCGAGGCCGCCGACCAGGATGGCGATCCGGCCGGCCGGCTTGCCGGCGGGGGCGGGGCCGAGCGGGCGGGCATAGACCTGCGCCGGCGTGGCGCCGTCGGAGCCGATCTTCGGCAGCAGTCCATGCCGCGTGCGCTCGACCAGGCGCTTGTCCGGGGCCGGAGCGAGCTTGACCGCGCCGTCATCGGGAACGGTGATGATGATCGCGCCGGGGGCGTCGGAGCCGGGTCGGACAACGGTCACGCCGGATTCGGTCTCGAGTTGGCTGGCGCTGGCGGGGCCGCGCCGGTCATCGCGCTGCTGGGCGGGCTCTGGCAGAGCTTTGGCGATGTCGGGCGCGACAGGGCGCTCGCGGATCATGGCGGTTGCGATCGGCTCGCCGCCATTGGGGTCGCGCTTCAGCGCCGCGTAGAGGATGAGCCCGGCGAAGAGAACCGCCAGTCCGCCGGCGAGGCCGCGCCAGAGCCAGCGCGCATAGGGCCTCGACGCGCGCGCGCGCTTCGCCTGCCCGAGCGGCTGGTCAAGTTCGCTGAGCGGCAATCCGGCCAAGAGGCGCCGTCCTCTTCGACGTCAATCCATCTGCGAATCAGTTCGCAGCGCTAGAGTCGGATGATTCGGGCCGGAATCAATCGCCAATCGGCCGCAGGGAAAACAATCTCCTGCGGCCGTTGCACAAGTGCCGAAGAGCTGGGCTGGAAAGAGCCCGCGGCTCAGTCGGCCTTTTTCTCTCCGTCGGTCTTGCCGGCTTCCGGAGCGGGGGCGGGTGTGGCGGGCGCCGGCGTTGCCGGTAGGGCCACATCCTTCTTGCCGCGCAGCAGGTTGAGCGCCGCGGCGAGCTGGGTGTCCTTGGCCGGGTCGATCGGGACATAGGACGGCGAGCCGGCCTGCTCTTCCTTGCCGTCGCCATTGCGCAGATGGCCCTTGAGCGAGGCCTCGCCCTTGTTCTCGACCTTGTCCTTCAGCTCGGTCGGAACGTCCTGGATGATCTCGATGTCGGGCGTGATGCCCTTGGCCTGGATCGAGTTGCCGGACGGGGTGTAGTAGCGCGCCGTGGTCAGGCGCAGGCCGCCATTGTCGCCGAGGCGGATCACGGTCTGGACCGAGCCCTTGCCGAAGGAGCGCGAGCCCATGACGGTGGCGCGCTTGTGGTCCTGCAGGGCGCCGGCGACGATCTCGGCGGCCGAGGCCGAGGAGCCGTTGATCAGCACGACGATCGGCTTGCCCTTGGTCAGGTCGCCCGACTTGGCGTTGAAGACCTGGGTCTCCTCGGCGTTGCGGCCTCGGGTCGAGACGATCTTGCCGCGCTCGAGGAAGGCGTCGGAGACCAAAACGGACTGATCGAGGCGCCCGCCGCGGTTGTTGCGGAGGTCGATGATGTAGCCCTTGACCTTGTCGAAGCCGATCTCGGCATTGATCTTGTCGAGCGCCTTGCGCAGGCCCTCATAGGTCTGCTCGCTGAAGGTGCCGATACGGATATAGCCGACATCGCTCTCGATGCGCTCTTCCACCGCCGGGACGACGATGTTGGACCGGGTCAGGGTGAATTCCAGCGGCTCGGTCTTGCCGGTGCGCTCGATCGTCAGCTTGACCTGCGTGTTGATGATGCCGCGCATCTTCTCGACGGCCTGGTTCAGGCTCAGGCCCTTGACCTCGTCATTGTCGATCTTGCGGATGATGTCGCCGGCCAGGATGCCGGCCTTGGCGGCGGGCGTGTCGCGGATCGGCTTGGCGACCTTGAGAACCTCGTTCTCCATCGTCACCTCGATGCCGAGGCCGCCGAACTGGCCGCGCATGTCGATGTCCATGTCGCGGAAGCTCTTGGCATCGAGATAGGCCGAGTGCGGATCGAGCGAGGAGACCATGCCGTTGATGGCGGCCTCGATCAGCTTCTGCTCGTCCGGCTTCTCGACATAGTCGGTGCGAATCTTCTCGAAGATGTCGCCGAAGAGGTTGAGGCTGCGATAGACCTCGGCCGAAGCCGCGACCGCGCTGGTCGAGGAGAAGAGCTTGGTCTGGGTCACCACACCGGTGAGCCCCGCGCCGGCGATAGCGCCGACCAGAACGAGAGAAACCTTGCGCATCATCCGCGAACCTTTTCGCCTTGCGATTTCGTCCACCACGGCGTCGGATCGATCGAGACGCCGTCTTTT
>PNLY01000118.1 GCA_013823325.1 Methylobacterium sp. | reverse complement strand
GCCGCGATCCGCCAGAAGGACCTGATCGTCCACCACCCCTATGAGAGCTTCGACGTCGTCGTGCAGTTCCTGCAGCAGGCGGCGCGCGATCCCAACGTGGTCGCGATCAAGCAAACCCTCTACCGCACCTCCTCGAACTCGCCGATCGTCCAGGCGCTGGCGGAAGCGGCCGAGGCCGGCAAGTCGGTGACCGCGCTGGTCGAGCTGAAGGCGCGCTTCGACGAAGAGGCGAACATCCGCTGGGCCAAGGATCTGGAGCGCGCCGGCGTCCAGGTCGTCTACGGCTTCATCGAGCTCAAGACCCACGCCAAGCTCTCGATGGTGGTGCGGCGCGAGGCCGGGCAGTTCGTGACCTACTGCCACATCGCCACCGGTAACTACCACCCGATCACGGCGCGTATCTACACCGACGTCTCCTTCTTCACCGCCGATCCGGTGATGGCGCAGGACGTCGCCCGCATCTTCAACTTCATCACCGGCTATGCCGAGCCGGCCGAGCTGGAGCGCATGGCCGTCTCCCCGGTCAACCTGAAGAAGCGCCTGCTCGACGACATTGCCGAGGAGGTCGCCCATGCGAAGGCGGGCCGCAAGGGAGCGATCTGGGGCAAGTGCAACTCGCTGGTCGATCCCGAGATCATCGATGCGCTCTACGACGCGAGCCAGGCCGGCGTGCAGATCGATTTCGTCGTGCGCGGCATCTGCTGCCTGCGGCCGGGCGTGCCGGGCTTGTCCGACAATATCCGCGTCAAGTCGATCGTCGGGCGCTTCCTGGAGCACACCCGCGTCTACGCCTTCGGCGCCGGCCACGGCATGCCCTCGGCCAAGGCCAAGCTCTACATCTCCTCGGCCGACCTGATGCCGCGCAACCTCGACCGCCGCGTCGAGGCGTTGACGCCGATTCAGAACGCGACTGTCCACCAGCAACTGCTCGAGCAGATCATGCTGGCGAACTTTCTCGACAACGAACAGAGCTGGACCATCTTGCCCGATGGCGGCTCGCGACGCATTGTCCCGCCATCGGCCGAAGAGTCGTTCAACGCCCACAAGTATTTCATGACGAATCCGAGCCTGTCTGGTCGTGGCAAATCTCTCTCCAGTTCGAGCCCGCGCAGCCTTTCCCGCCGCGCCGGCAAGAAGGCCTGAGCAGGCTTCGGGCCGGCTGAGCGTCGACGGCACCATCGCGATCATCGACATCGGCTCGAACTCGGTCCGCCTCGTCGTCTACGAGAACCTGTCGCGGGCGCCTGCGCAGGTCTTCAACGAGAAGGAGATGGCAGGCCTCGGCCGGCAGGTCGCCTCGACCGGCATGCTGGCGCAGGACGCGATCGACAAGGCGCTTTCGGCGTTGGTGCGCTTCCGCATCCTCTGCGAGGCGATGCATGTCGGGCAGCTCCGGGTCATCGCCACGGCGGCGGCCCGCTATGCCTCGAACGGTCCCGACTTCATCGCTCGCGCCGAAGCGGCGGTCGGCCAGCCGATCGAGCTGATCTCCGGCGATCGTGAGGCCTATCTCTCGGCGCTCGGCGTGATCTCCGGCTTCGACCAGCCGCACGGCGTGGTTGGCGATCTCGGCGGCGGCTCGCTCGAGCTGATCTCGGTCGATGGCGACAAGGTCGGGGAGGGTATCAGCCTGCCGCTCGGCGGCCTTGCCTTGATCGACCGCTCGAAGAACTCGATGAAGGCGGCCGAGAAGATCGTCCGCGACGATCTCGACCACCATCCGCAGCTCGCCGCCATGCGCGGGCGCGACTTCTATGCCGTCGGCGGCACGTGGCGAGCGCTCGCGACCCTGCATCAGCGCCAGTCCGGCTATCCGCTCAACGTCATGCACGGCTATATCGTGCCGGCGCGCGAGGCGAGCGACTTCGTCCGGCTCGTCGAGCGCGCCGACGCCTCGATGCTGGAGGCGATCGAGGCGGTCTCCTCGGCCCGGCGCCCGCTGCTGGCCTATGGTGCGCTGGTGCTCGACCAGATCATCAAGCGCGGCCGGCCACGCAATGTCGTGATCTCCGCCAATGGCGTGCGCGAAGGCCTGCTGCACGAGCAGCTCGACGAGGGCGAGCGCGGCGCCGACGCGCTGCTGCGCGGCGCCGAGGACTACAACCAGCTGCGCGCCCGCGATCCCCGCCATGCCGCCGACCTGATCGCCTGGACCGACAGGCTCGTCGCCAGCGCCTACCCGCACGACGATCCGGCGCTGCAGCGATTGCAGCTCGCCGCCTGCCTGCTCTCCGACATCGGCTGGCGCGCCCATCCCGATTATCGCGGTGAGCAGACGCTCAACGTCATCGCCCATGCCTCGTTCAGCGGCGTCGATCATGCCGGCCGCGCTTTCCTGGCGCTGACGGCGTTCTATCGCTATGCCGGCCTGAAGGCTTCGGCGCCGGCCGCCGAGGCCTTGCGGCGCCTGCTGACGACGCGTCTGCTCGAGCGCATGCATATCCTCGCCGCGGCCTTCAGGGTCGCCTATCTGATCTCGGCCGGCATGCCCGGCATCCTGTCGCGGGCTCCGCTCGCCTGCGTCGACAGCCGGCTCGTCCTGCGCCTGCCGGACGATCTGAAGTCGCTGGCGAGCGAGCGCGTCTCTGGGCGGCTGAAGCAGCTCGCCAAGCTGCTCGGGCGCGAGATCGACATCCGCTGAAGGGTAAGGAGCGGTCTACCGCGTGATCAAGCTCTGGAATGCCGTCGGCTGGATCGAGATCCGGCCGACGAAGGGGCGGTCATGCGCCAGGATAACGAAATAGGCGGCCGAAACGACCAGCACATAGAGATGCGCCGCGACGATCTGCATACGGAAGGCATGGCTGTTGCAGATGATGATCGAGAGCAGGGTCGTCGTGGAGATCAGCCACATCGCGCACCATTGCGCCCAGGTGACGCCGGCGACCGAGGCGGTGAGCCTTGCGAGCCGGGCGTGGCGAATCTCCAAGAGCTGGTTCAGCATCGGCGAATAGGCCGCGGCGGTGTTCAGCCGCGACACAAGATGGATCGCGCCGAGCAGATGCTTTTCGGATCGATCGAACACGGCATCGGTCAACGGCGTGCTCCGGGCCATCGCCGGCCAGTCGATCGCGACGACGTCGCGCAGATAGGCCTGCAGCCCGCCGACAAGCTCGGGCCGGGTCTCCTCCGGCAGCGCAACCGCGAGCGTCAGCGCCGTCTCCACGGCATCGGCCTCGCGCTGGACGGCGGTCCGGGCAGAGACGGCATCGTTCCAGATGCCCGCCGCCGAGAAGGCGACGATCAGCGCGAACAGCGCTCCGCAGGCGTTGATGATCGAATCTCGGACCGGCAGCGGCTCGCCCCGCCGGTAGCCGAGACGCGGGACGGCGAAACGCACGAGGCCGATCAGCAGCCAGCAGGCCGCGACGCCCAGCGCCAGCACGGCGACGAACATCGCCGCCAGCGGCAATTGATGGAACAGGATGAACACGTCGCCCCCGAGAATCTGCCGGCCCTGGTCAGGCTGCAGCAGACCTCAGTTCCGTCACGCCGGACAAGCCCCGCCCTTCGAATAGACGGGAAATGGTTTTTGCGGGGGCCAGCGTCTACCCGACCGTGACCCGTCCGCGCACGATCCTGAGCGAGAGCGAGCCGTTCTTCAGCGCCAGCGCCTTCTCACCGAAGATTTCGCGGCGCCAGCCGTGCAGCGCCGGGACGTCGGCCTCGTCATTGCCGGCGATCTCTTCGAGATCATCGCTGGAGGCAATGATCTTGGGCGCGACGCGCTCGGCATCGGCAGTCGCCTTGAGCAGGACCTTGAGCAGGTCGAGCACGGCGCCGTTGCCTGGCCGGCCGCGCTCGCGTTCGAGCCGGGGCAGGCTACGCGGGTCGATGGCCAGGGCACGCTCGACCGCAGCCAGCACCTCGCCGCCGGCGCGCGAGCGCTCGAAGCCATTGGGGACCGAGCGCAGTTCGCCGAGCGCTTCGGCCGAGCGCGGCGCGCGCTGGACGATGTCCATCAGCGCATCGTCCTTGAGCACCCGCTGGCGCGGTACGTCGCGGTGCTGGGCCTCGCGCTCGCGCCAGGCGGCGAGCTCCATCAGCACCGCCAGCTCCTTCGGCTTGCGCAAGCGCCCCTTGAGGCGCTGCCAGGCGTTCTCGGGCTTGACCTCGTAGGTGCCGGGCGAGTTCAGCACCGCCATCTCCTCGGCGACCCAGCTCTCGCGGCCGGTGGCGGCGAGATCGGCCTGCAGCGCGAGGTAGATGTCGCGCAGATGGGTGACGTCCGATTCGGCATAGACCAGCTGCGCCTCGCTGAGCGGGCGGCGCGACCAGTCGGTGAAGCGCGAGGACTTGTCGACGCGCGCCTTGGCGAGGTCGTTGACCAGTTGCTCGTAGCCGACCGAGTCGCCATAGCCGCAGACCATCGCCGCGACCTGCGTGTCGAACAGCGGCGTCGGCAGCACGCGGCCGAGCATCCAGACGATTTCGAGGTCCTGCCGTGCGGCATGGAAGACCTTGACCACGTTCTGGTCGGTCATCAGCGCCATGAAGGGTGCAAGATCGAGTCCTTCCGCCAGCGGGTCGACCATCACGGCCTCGTCCGGCGAAGCGATCTGGATCAGGCAGAGCTTCGGATAATAGGTCGTCTCGCGCAGGAACTCGGTGTCGACGGTGACGAACGGGTGCAGGGCGAGGCGGGAGCAGGCGGAGGCGAGCTCTTCGGTCGTGTTGATCAGGTTCATGGCCGGCGCTCTTAGCAGATGACGATGCGCCATGTCGCGGGCGTTCTTGACAACCGCGCCGCGCGCGTGTGGTTACGGCGCCAAATCGCTTGCGTGCCCGACCACGGCCGCATGGACGCCCGGAAAGCTGAACCCGTGACCCTGCATCGCTACCGTTCCCATACCTGCGGCGCGCTCCGCGAGAGCGACATCGGCGCCTCCGTGCGCCTCTCCGGCTGGTGCCATCGCATCCGCGACCATGGCGGCGTGCTCTTCATCGACCTGCGCGACCATTACGGCCTGACCCAGGTCGTGGTCGATCCGGATTCGCCGGCCTTCGCCGATGCCGAGAAGGCCCGTTCGGAATGGGTCATTCGCATCGACGGCAAGGTGAAGCGGCGTCTCGCCGGCACCGAGAACGCTAACCTCGCCACCGGCGCGGTCGAGGTCTTCGCGACCGCGCTCGAAGTGCTGGGGCCGTCTGCCGAACTGCCGCTGCCGGTCTTCGGCGACCTCGAATACCCCGAGGACACCCGCCTGAAGTATCGCTTCCTCGACCTGCGCCGCGACAAGCTGCACAGCAACATCATGCTGCGCACCAAGGTGATCGACTCGCTGCGCCAGCGCATGAAGGCGTCCGGATTCTCCGAGTTCCAGACGCCGATCCTGACCGCCTCCAGCCCCGAGGGGGCGCGCGACTTCCTGGTGCCGAGCCGGCTGCATCCGGGCAAGTTCTATGCCCTGCCGCAGGCCCCGCAGCAGTACAAGCAGCTGCTGATGATGGCTGGGTTCGACCGCTACTTCCAGATCGCGCCCTGCTTCCGCGACGAGGACCCGCGCGCCGACCGCCTGCCGGGCGAGTTCTACCAGCTCGACGTCGAGATGAGCTTCGTCGAGCAGGAGGACGTGTTCGCCACGATGGAGCCGGTGATCGCCGGCGTCTTCGAGGAGTTCGGCGAGGGCAAGTCGGTCACCCGCGACTGGCCGCGCATCCCCTATGCCGAGGCGCTTCGGAAATATGGCTCCGACAAGCCTGACCTGCGCAACCCGATCGAGATGCAGGACGTCTCCGAGCATTTCCGCGGCTCGGGCTTCAAGGTCTTCGCCCGCATCCTCGAGGGCGAGAAGAACCGCGTCTGGGCGATCCCGGCGCCGGGCGGCGGCAGCCGCGCCTTCTGCGACCGGATGAACTCCTGGGCTCAAGGCGAGGGCCAGCCCGGCCTCGGCTATCTCATGGTCAAGGAAGGCGGCGAAGGCCAGGGCCCGATCGCCAACAACATCGGCCCCGAGCGCGTTGCCGCGATCGTCGAGCAGATGGGCCTGAAGGCCGGCGATGCCTGCTTCTTCGCCGCGGGCGATCCCGACAAGTTCTACAAGTTCGCCGGCAGCGCCCGGAACAAGGTCGGCTCCGAGCTTGGGCTGATCGACGAGAACGCCTTCGCCTTCGCCTGGATCGTCGACTTCCCGATGTTCGAGTACAACGAGGACGAGAAGAAGGTCGACTTCTCGCACAACCCGTTCTCGATGCCGCAGGGCGGCCTGAAGTCGCTGGTCGAAGATGATCCGCTGACGATCAAGGCGTTCCAGTACGACATCGCCTGCAATGGCTACGAGCTCGCCTCCGGCGGCATCCGCAACCACCGCCCCGAGGCGATGGTGAAGGCCTTCGAGATCGCCGGCTATGGCGAGGAGACGGTGATCGAGCGCTTCGGCGGCATGTACCGCGCCTTCCAGTATGGCGCGCCGCCGCATGGCGGCATGGCCGCCGGCGTCGACCGCATCATCATGCTGCTCGCCGGCGCGACGAACCTGCGCGAGGTTGCGCTGTTCCCGATGAACCAGCAGGCCGTCGACCTCCTGATGGGCGCGCCTTCGCCGGCGACGCCGAAGCAGCTGCGCGAGGCGCATCTGCGCGTCAATCTGCCCGAAAAGGAAGGCTGAGCGACCCCATGGCCTTCCTCCCTGCCGGGCGAGCCCTGCTGCTCGCCTGCTTCGTTGCGCTGCCGCTCGGCGCCTGCGTCGCTGGCCATGCCGACAGCGCCGCCGGGCGTGCCGCGGTGCTGGCGACGACGGTCTCGCGTGCCATCGCCTGCAAGGCCGGCTCGCCGCAGCGCACGACGCTGGATCGCTTCCTCGCCGCTGAAAAAGAGCGCGGGGCCAGTGGGGAGCAGCTCGCGGCCGCCCGCTCGGCCTACGTCTCCGTTTCCGAGGCGGAGATGATCAATCAGGGCGTCCGCCCGCAGCCCTGCACCGCCGAAGAGCGGGCAGCCCTGCGCGGCAAGATGAATGAAGTCCGCGCCGGCCGCTTCGAGGCGCCCTGACGTCGATGGCCGCACCGAAGCTCAGTCTCGTCGTACTCGCAGCTGCCGGCCTTGCCGGCTGCGTCGCGGCGGGACCGATGCCCGGCACCCCCGAATTCACCGCCGCGCAGGTCTCGCGCGCCTATGATTGCGGGCTGCGAGTCGATCGCGGTCGGATCATCGCGCGCCTGCCGTCTGAACAGCGCGGCCGCTTCGTCGCCGCCAATGCGAGCTATGCGGTGAAGTCCTACAACGCGCCGCGCCGCTGCGAGGCGTCCGAGCGTGAACGGCTTCAGGCGGAGCTGCGTCTCGGCGGAGCACGGCGCTGATCGCCTCTTGCCTCGCGCCGCTCATCCCGCGCAGATGCAGGCCATGAGCCATTCCGCCACCGACGTCACCGCCATCGTCGTCAGCTTCGACAGCGAGCAGGTATTGCCCACCTGCCTCGCGGCCCTAGCCGGCGAGGGCGTCGCGGTTATCGTCGTCGACAATGCCAGCGCCGACGCCTCGGCCGATGTCGCGGCGCGGAGCGGCGCCAGGGTCCTGCGCAACGGGCGCAACGAGGGCTATGGCCGCGCCAACAATCAGGGCATAGGTGCGGCGACCACTCCCTTCGTCCTGATCGTCAATCCCGATCTCGAAATCCAAGCGGGCGCGGTCGCTGCTCTGCTGGCGGCGGCTGAGGCCTATCCCGATGCGGCTGCCTTCGCGCCGCGCCTGGTCGAGCCGTCGGGCCGGGTCTTCCTGCAGCCACGCTCGCTGCTCTCGCCCGATCATCTCAACCGGGCGCGCCGGATCGTCCTGCCGGAGGGCGATGCCTGCCTGCCCTTCCTGTCGGGCGCCTGCCTATTGCTGCGGCGCGAGGTTTTCCTGGGGCTTGGCGGCTTCGATCCCGCGATCTTCCTGTTCTACGAGGACGACGATCTCTGCCGCCGCCTGCGCGAGGCCGGCCATGCGCTGATCCATGTAGACGGCGCCGGCGCCAGGCACGGGCGCGGCAAGTCGAGCGCGCCGTCGCCGCAGCGCCGCTTCACCGCGCGCTGGCATCTCGCCTGGTCGGAATACCACGTCGCGCGCAAATGGGGGCTGCCGCTACCCGGTTTCCGCAAGATCGCTGAAAATGTCGCCAAGGCAATCGGTTACGGCCTGATCTTGAATCGCGACAAGATGTACGCCCATGCCGGCTCGGCGCTGGGCGCGCTCGCCGGTCGCGCCGGCCGCAGCGCGCTGGCGCGGCAGGGGCTCGGCGAGCAACCGGTCCTCAGAGATGCAAGTCCTTGATCGGCGTCGCGATGATCCGGCGGATCTCGCGGAGCTGGCGCATGACGAGCCGGCCCTTGCGCATGAAATTGCTCGATCCAGCCAGCAGCTCCGCCTCGCGCGCGGCGAAGGCCGCCTTGCCGGACTGGGCGGGAATCGGGCTGAGCGCTAGCGGCGCATCGGCGAGGCCGGCGGCGTTGATTTCGGACAGCGCCGGCTCGGGCCCGCGCAGGCTCTTGCCGATCGCGATCCGCGCCGCATCGAGGCGGCTCTGGCCTGCATCGAGGACGGGCTTCTGCATCACCGCGCTCGAATCGCGCCACTGGATACCCTTGCGATAGGCCGGCACCCATTGCACCTGCGCCTCGAGCAGGTTGAGGCCGGCATAGCGGGCGAGCGCCGGGAAGGCGTCGTCGTAGAAGCGCCAGCAATCGACCGGGAAGCGATGACGCGGCCCGCCGCCGGGCGAGGTGATGAAGGCAAGACCGTTGCCCTTCAGCACGCGCGAAATCTCCAGGATGGTGATCCAGAAATACTCGGCATGCTCGAAGACCTCCGAGCAGGTGACGACGTCGACGGAGCCGGTGGCGATCTCCTTCCAGTCATAGGGGTCGGCGACCACGACCTCGACGTTCAGCCCCGGCTCGATGTCCATGCCGACCAAAGTCCAGGCCGGATTGCCCATCACGTCGCGATTGGACAGCGACTGGCCGTCGACGATGGCTGAGCCGACGTCGAGCACCGTGAGAGGGGTCGTCTCGACATCGGCGAGATAGGCCTTGCGGAAGACCCGCGCCTTGTCGTTCGCGGAAGCGTGCATGAAACCGTCCAGATTGCGTGGGGTATCGCGGAGAAACTCGAAGGCAGGCTCTAGCCGAGCCGCCCGGCCTTCTCCAGCTGATTTTATGACGCGGCGCCGGGCAGATCGTCGATCCGCTCCGATAGCAGCGTCGGGATGAGGCGCCTGACCTCGGCTTCAGGAAGCAGCCACCATTGGCTGCGCAGCAGCGTCGCGATGTGCTCCTCGCTCATGCGGTAGCGCACGACGCGGGCCGGGTTGCCGGCGACGATCGCATAGGGCGGCACGTCCTTCGCCACCACCGCGCGCGCCGCCACCACCGCGCCATGGCCGATGGTGACGCCGGAGAGGATCAGCGCCTGCGAGCCGAGCCAGACGTCGTGGCCGATGACGGTGTCGCCACGCGAGACATGGCTGCCGTCCAGGCCCACGGCTTCGGGCCAGAGGCCGGGCAAAGCGGGGAACGGGTAGGTCGTCACCCATTCCGTGCGGTGATTGCCGCCGAGCATGATCTCGACCCCGTCGGCGATCGAGCAATAGCGGCCGATGGTGAGCTTCGAGCCGCTCTCGGCGAAGCGCACTTTGGGCCGGCCATAGGTATAGGCGCCGATCGTGATCTGCCCGCGCCGGCGCGCCAGCAGGTGGGCGAGATGCAGGCGCGTCTGATTGTGCGGGTTGATCCAGCGGCGCAGATAGCTGCGGGGGCCGGTCGGGAGACCGGCCCACCAGATGGCGAGGGCACCCGGACGCCACTCGGCGTCCGGAGCAGGCAGGATAGACGAGCTCAATGCGTCGACCTCACTCCGCCGTAGCGTCGACGTCGATCTTGTCGAAGATCTCGGTCGGCTCGCCGAGCGCGATCACGTCGGCGAGGCCGAGGCCGGCCGGAGTCTTGGCGGTGGCCTTGACGGTTAGCGTGCCTGGCTTGGCGACGAAGCGGGCGACCGCGTTCGCCAGAGCCTTGGCGCCGTCCGACGGACCGAGGATGGCGGCGAGGCCGAGGCTCGCCATCATACCGTATTCCCGCCGGACGTCCTCGACCTTGCGCTTCGACTTCTTGGCTTCGTTCTCGACCAGCTTCTCGGCAAGGCCGAGATTCTGCAGCTTGAGCTCGACATTCTTGGCGGTGGCGCCGAGCAGCGCGACCTGCGCCAAAGCGAGGTCGCCAGTGAAGACCTCCTTGCCGATATTGCCGAGCGTGCCGGTCGCGTCGAGCCTGGCCATGCCGGCGCCGCCGAGCGAGAGCGTACGGATGGCGAACTCCTTGCTCGCCTCCTGCCAGGCCAGCGCCAACTTCGCGGAGAGGTCGATGTTGCGGTAGCCCATCGCCAGCAGGTCCTTGGCCGCAGGGTTGTCGGCGCTCTCGACGATCGGGAAGGTGATCTTGTCGAGGCTCAGCGTCATGTCGGTCGGGATGCCGTTGAGCTGCTCGCCGGCCTTGAGCTCGAAATTGCCGAGGCCGACCTGGATCGGCGGGCCGGCCGGGCGGCCGCGCTTGCCGTCCTGCGGCACGCTCATCTGCACGCCGCTCATCTTGACCGTGCCGAGCTTCGGGATGAAGCGACGGAAGTCGAGCGTCTTGATGTCGACCGTGGAGTTGGCGACGGCCTTGACCTCACGGATGACGCCTTCGAGCGAGAAGCCGGAATAGCCGATGAGGCCGATGACGCCCTTGGCGCCACTGCCTTCGAACTGCAGCCCCTCGATGGCGACGCCCGACTTCTCAGGCGCGTCCTCGCCGAAGGCGATGCGCGAGAAGCGCATGTCGACCGCTTCAGCCTTGGCGCCTGGCTTGGGCGGCGTCTTCAGCGCCATGACGATGTCGCGGATCTCGCCGCTGCCATAGTCGACGGCTTCGAACACCTCCGCCATGGCGAGCATCAGCTTGCGGTCGCGCGCTTCGCTGATCGCTGGATCTTCCTTGCTGTTGAGATCGCGCGAGGCCTTCTCCGATTCGTCGCTGAGCACGGCGATGCGGGCCAGGAGCTCACCCATCGGCTCGGACGCGACGCGCGCCTTGAAGTCGCGCATCGAGGCCTTGCCGGCGGTGATCTTGCCCTGCTCGCCGAGGTCGAGGACGTAGCCGTCCAGTTCCATCTTGCCGATGATCGGCTGCAGCGGCGGCGTCTCGTCGGATTTCGCCTTCTCGCCGAAGATGCGCGCAATCTGCATCAGGTCGAGCACCTCGAAGCTGGTGCGCTTGATCTCGCCGTTCATCGGGCCGGTTGCCGCGCCTTCGACCTTGATCGTGCCGTCGCTCGATTCGCCGCGCCCGATCCGGCCCTCGCGGATGTCGGAGAACTTGATGTTGCGATAGGTGGTGATCTGCTTCTGCGGGCCGAAAGTCTGCTCCATCACCAGGGTCGGCGCGCTGATCTCGCTGGCCGTGAGCTTGCCGAGCCGGGCGATTGCGTTCTCGCCGGGCTGGACCGCCTGGCTCGTGCCGGCGATCGCGCCGGCAACGCCGCCGGGCGGGGCCGCGCTGGTGCCCGACAGCAGCAGGGCGCGGAAGCTGTCGCGATCGAGCGGCGTGCCCTTCACGTCGAGCGTCGGAATCGAGACGACGAACTTGCCGAAGTCGAGCTTGAGATTGTCGAGCTGGAAGTCGGCGGCAGCGGCGGGATTCGCCAGGAGCAGCAGCAGGAGCCCCGCCGCGCGCAGCGGCCGGGAGCTGGCAAGGCGTCGGCCGGACAAGATCGTCATTGATGGTCTCCTGAAGCATCGTCGAGGCCCGCGAGCGCATAGCCCGGGCCAAGCTCCGTTTGATGGCGTCAGAGGCGTTTTCGCCGAGGGCGCGGCGAATTCGCTTCCGGTGGGAAGTCGGCGCCGACCCTGCCGCAAGGCGGCGGCGAAAGGAAGATGCGAGCGGGCCCGATCGGCGAAAAGCTTGACGGCGAGGCGCGGCTTCGTGCCATTGGCCCCAGAACCGCCACGAGGCCGCGGCAAGGCTGCTGCTGGGATGGCTGTCGGGCGCGAGGCGCGATGATGTCTGTTGTTGAACGTTTGCTGCGCGGCGTCTTCGCCGCCGTAATGGTCGTCGGTGCCTTCGCCATGCTGCCCGAACCTGCGCGGGCCCAGAATGCGCCCGCCAGCGGCATGGAGCCGCTCACCATCGTCACCGCATCCGGCCGCCATGCCTTCCAGGTCGAGGTCATGCGCACGCCGGATCAGCGCGCGCGCGGGTTGATGCACCGGCAGTTCATGCCGGCCGATCGCGGCATGCTCTTCGACTTCAAGCAGGTCGAGCCGGTCGCGATGTGGATGCAAAACACCTACATCTCGCTCGACATGCTGTTCATCCGCGCCGACGGCACGGTCGCGCGCATCGCCGAGCGGGCCGAGCCGCTGTCGACCCGGACAATTCCATCGGGTGAGCCGGTGCTCTCGGTGCTCGAGATCAACGCCGGTATCGCCGAGAAGCTCGGCATCAAGCCCGGCGACAAGGTCGAGCATCCGCTATTCAAGCGCTGATCTCTCTTGGCCTGACTCTCCGGCCGGGTCTCCGGCTCAGCCCAGCTCTTCGGCGATGGCGCGGCAGGTGCTGAGCAGCTCCGCCAGCGCCTCCTGGTGCTGCGGACGGGCTTCGCGCCGGTTGAGGTAGGGCACGACGATGCTGGCGATCGCCTGGCCCTTGCGGTCGAGGATCGGCGCGCTGATGTCGGTGACGCCGACGACGTCATGGCTGTCGGCGATCAGGAAGCCATCCGCCGCGATGGCTGTCAGACCGGGCTCCGAGCCGGCACCATCCCGGAAGGCGAGGATGACCTGGCCGGAGGTCGAGGCGGCCGCCGGCCGGCGATAGCCCAGCCGCAGCGTGAAGTTGATGTCGCCCGGCCCGGCGACGGCGACGATCACCACGGTCTCGCCCTTGCTCAGCACGACCAGATGCGAGGATTGGCCGATCCTTTCGCTCAGGGCCTCCAGCGCCGGCGTCGCCACCTCGACCAGGTCGCGGGCGCGAGGCACCCGCATGCCGAGCTCGAACAGGCGGTTGCTGAGCGCGATCTCGTCGGTCGCCGGGTCGCGGTCGAGATAGCCGCGCTCGATCAGCACGAACAGCATCCGGAAGATCTCGTTCTTCGAGCGCCCCAGCCGCTCCGCGATCGCTCGTGCCGAAAGCGGCGTCTGCGCCAGCGCCAGCAGCTCGATGATCTCCAGGCCTTTTTCCAGAGCCGGCGCCGGATAGGGGCGGGAGCGGGCATCGGCGGCGGTCTCGGCCGTCATCTGGCATCTCCAGTTTGATTTATTAGCGAAGCTTGACTGCATATACGAAACCGATAGCATTCCGCTAGGTCATCGCGTTGCTGCCGGGGAGGGTGGCGCGGCTGGCTGTCCGGTCGCAGAAGCGGCCGGCACTAACGATATATCGGGGGAGCATCATGAGACGCGCTTTCAGATCGGCGTTCTTCGCCGTCCTTGCTCTGTCGGCCGGGCTGATCGCCAGCCTGGAAGCACGTGCCGACAAGCTCGACGATATCCTGTCGAAGGGCGTGGTGCGCATCACCGTCTTCGCCGACGTGCCGCCCTTCGGCATGATGAACGCCAAGCGCGAGCTCGAAGGGTTCGACGTCGACATGGCCAGGCTGGTCGCCAAGTCGCTCGGCGTGAAGCTGGAGCTCGTGCCGGTGCCAGCGGCGAGCCGCATTCCGTTCCTGCTCACCGACAAGTCCGACATGAACATCGCGGCGATGTCGATCACCGCCGAGCGCGCGCGCCAGGTGATGTTCAGCGCGCCCTATGCCGACACCTCGCTTGCGGTCTACGGCGCCAAGGCGCTGGCGGTGAAATCGGGCGCCGATCTCGGCAAGAGCCGCATCGCCGTCGCCAAGGGCACGACCGAGGACCTTGTCCTCTCGGCGCTGGCGCCGTCCGCCGACATCATGCGGACCGAGGACAACGCCACGGCGGTACAGGCCTATCTGGCCGGCCACGCGCAGCTTCTCGCCGCCAACAGCGTCGTCGTGGTCGAGCTGGCCAAGCAGAATCCGACCGAGGAATTCGATTTCAAGTTCGCGCTGCGGCGTGCGCCGGCGCACATCACCATTCGGCGCGGCGAGCATGATTTGCTGCGCTGGCTCGACACGCTGATCTTCCAGAGCACGCTGAACGGCGATCTCGACGAGCTCCACAAGAAGTGGCTGGGCGGGCCGATGCAGCCACTGCCGGCGCTCTGAGGGCGGCAGGAGATGTCGCGGCACGATTTCACGGCCGAGGAATTCGCCGAACGGCGCGCTCGCGTCAGGCGGGCGATGGCGGAGCAGGGGCTGGACTGGCTCGTGCTCTTCCATCCCGTCTCGATCCGCTGGCTGACCGGCTCGGACGCCAAGAGCTATCAGGAGTTCCAGTGCCTGCTGGTCCCGGCGGCGGACGGGCCGATCGCGATGATGGCGCGCGAGGGCGAGCGGGCCGAGATCCTCGACGATGCCCGGGTCGACCGGCTCGAAACGTTCGGTGGCGGCGAGAACGAGGACCCGATCCCGCGATTCGCCCGCATCGTCGATGAACTCGGCCTGCTCGCCGGCCGCGTCGGGGTCGAGGTGCCGGCTTATTACCTCCACCCGCAGCACTACGTTGCGATCCACGACCTGTTCGGCTCGGCGTTCGTCGAGGCTACCAGCCTCGTCCACGATCTCAGCCTGGTGAAATCGCCGGCCGAGCTCGGCTACATCAGGCGGGCGGCGGCGATCGCCGACGAGACGCTGACTGTCTTCGGCGCGGCGCTCCGCGCGGGCCGCAACGAGCTCGAGATCGCTGGCGAGGTCTACGGTGCGCTGCTGGCGCGCGGCAGCGGCCTCGCGGCGAGCCCGATCAACCTCGTTTCCGGCGAGCGCTCCTGCTACAGCCACGGGGCGCCGACCGACCGAACGCTGCAAGCCGGCGACTATGGCAGCGTCGAATACGGCGCGACGTTCCGGCGTTATACCGCGACGCTCGGCCGGCAGTTCTGCCTTGGCCAGCCGACCGCCAGGATGCGCGAGCTCCACGAGATCGCCCGCCGTGCCTGCGATGCCTGCATCGCGCAGATTCGCGACGGCGCTCCGGCGACCGCCCCGCACGAGGCGGCCAAGCGCGTCATCGGCGAGGCCGGCCTGGAGCATGGCCGCGTCCACACTTCAGGCTACGGGCTGGCGCCCGGCTTCCCGCCGAGCTGGGGCGAGCCGATGCATATGATCGGCGGCAGCCGCTATACGCTGCGCGCTGGCATGGTCGTCAGCGTCGAGCCGCCGGTCTTCCTGCACGAGGAGGGGCTGGGCGCGCGCCTCATCGACAACGTCCTCGTCACCCAGGGCGGCTGCGAATTGTTATCGCGCAGTTCGCACGATTTGATCGTCGTCTAGGCTTTGCGGCGCCGCGAGCAGTTCCCATGCCGCCAGTTCGATGCTATGGCGTAGCGCGTTGCATCGCCTTGCAAAGGTGTCGCGGCGGTTCGGCGAGTGATTTCATGCACTTGCAGGATATTCGGGGTATAGCGCAGCCCGGTAGCGCATCTGCTTTGGGAGTTGTTCCCCCGGCGTGGATACGAGGTCCGGAGAGTGAATTGGTTAGCTCTGGGATAGCTAACAGTCGTCATAACATCGGGGCGTAGCTCAGCCTGGTAGAGCGGATGCTTTGGGAGCATCAGGTCGCACGTTCGAACCGTGTCGCCCCGACCACTTTGACGGTTGATTGCGCAGGGCCGCAGGAAGCGAGCCGTTGTGCCAGGCTCACTGGCAATGCCGGAAAACCTCTCCGCGGAGGGGCATCTATTCTCGCAAGAGCTTCGCCACCTTGATATTCAGCGCGCTGCGCAATCCAGCGTGATGACCGTAGGATTGCGAATGCCTCGTTCTAGGCCACTGACATAAGTCTGCTCGACGCCCATGCGAACCGCTATGTCCTGCTAAGAAAGCTGCGCCGCCGTGCGAATCTCCCGCACGTTTTTTGCCACGCGCCGCCGCCGGACCTCGCCGGCCTTCCGGCTGCTGATCAATGCAGTGCGCCACAGAGCCTAGTG
>PNLY01000117.1 GCA_013823325.1 Methylobacterium sp. | reverse complement strand
ATCGTCGAGCACGACGCCGGCCTGCGCCAGCGCCTGCTGCCAGGCGCGCGCGCCACCCTCGAACTTCAGGATGTCGCGGCGCGACAGCGGCAGGAAGTCCTGGACATGGGCCATGCCGCGGAAGCCGACGGCGCGGCGCATCGTCTTGGCGGTCTCCTCGTCGGCGAGCACCAGCGCGGCGGCGCCGTCCGAGACCAGCGAGCAGTCCGTCCGCTTCAGCGGGCCGGCGACGTAAGGGTTCTTTTCGCTCTCGTCGCGGCAGAAGGCATAGCCGAGATCCTTGCGCATCTGGGCATAGGGGTTGTCGACGCCGTTCTTGTGGTTCTTCGCCGCGATCATGGCGAGCGCGTCCGACTGGTCGCCATGGCGCTGGAAATAGGACGAGGCGATCTTGCCGAAGACGCCGGCGAAGCCGCCTTGAACGTCGCTCTCCTGCGCGAGATAGGAGGCCTTCAGCAGGTTCTTGCCGATTTCCGGGCCGGGCGTCGTGGTCATCTGCTCGACGCCGACGACCAGCACGACCTTGGCGGCGCCGGCCTTGATGGCGCGCACGCCCTGATGCACCGCGGCAGAACCGGTGGCGCAGGCGTTCTCGACGCGGGTTGCCGGCTTGAAGCGCAGCGCCGGGTCGGCCTGCAGCACGAGCGAGGCGGTGAAGTCCTGCGCCGAGAAGCCGGCGTTGAAATGGCCGAGCACGATCTCGTCGACCTGGTCGGCGGTGATGCCGGCATCGACCAGCGCATCGGTCGCGACGCGCACGATCAGGCTCTCGACCGTCTCGGTGTCCTGCTTGCCAAAGGGCGTGTGGGCCCAGCCGACGATTGCAGCGCTCATGGCCTTCTCCTCGCTAATGTGCAGATACACTATATCTGCGCCGGCGCAGTCGCGGCCACAAGCCAGCAAGCGCGCATTCCTCCTGTGCGAGGAAAGGCCAACGAACCCGGTCCGAGTCAAGCCGAACCATGGTCCTGTGCAAGCGCGCGGAGGCCAGCCCTGCGGTCAGGACATGGCGCGGGTCGCCAGGCTGGCCGCTCACCGAGCCGCGCGGGGCCAGCACGTCAGTGCAGCTGCTTCTCGATCGCCGACAGCGCCTTGTCCTTCCGGCAGGCCGAGAGCGGCCGCGCCTTGGCGGAGACGATCTCGAGGACGTTCTTCTCCTCGGCGTCGACCTTCACCGTCATGCAGGCGCAGCCATAGCCATAGCTGCCATTCCCGCTCTTGCGCCATTCGCCGGCCTTGTAGGGCGGCGGCCAGTCGCCCTTCGCCTGGTGCCCGCCCTGCACGGCGATCGTCCACTCGCCATCCTTGTCGTAGAGCGAGGCATTGCCCGGAGTCGGATTGTCGAGCCAGCCGCAGCGCTGTTCGCTGCCCGGCTGCTGTGCCATGGCAGCGCCGGCGCCAAGGCTCAGGACGACCGCGGCTGTGGCAAGGACGTGGCGGATCACAGGAAAGGCCTCGACTGGCTGGTGAAGCGGGCTCCCGGCAGCGGCATGCCGGCGAGGCTGGAATCGATCGGCGGCGCGAAGGTGATCGGCCGCTGCGGCCCGGCCGCCAGCAGCACGGCCTCGAACACCTCGGCGATCGCGGCGATGTCCTTGGCGTGGTCGGAGCCGTTCACCATCGCGCGCGCGCCGACATAGTTGCGCGCCTTGCCGCTGAAATAGGTCGAGAACTTGCGGCCATTGGCGAAGCCGTCGCCGGTGAGCATGCCATGCGACATCACCGCATAGGCGATGGCCGGCGTCTTCACCAATTCCGGGTCGAGCAGCAGGTTGAGCCCCTGGCCGATGGCGACGCCGGTCGTGGCATAGTTCGACCACCAGGTCAGCTGGACATAGCCGCGCCCGAAATAGGCGAGCTCGGTGCCGGTATCGTCGTTATAGGCCTTGACCGCGGCGCCGCCATCGACAGTGCCCATCTTGGCACCCTTGGTCAGCTTCGAGATCACGCCGCCTGCCGTGATTTTGAACTGGTCGCCATCCTGCTCGGTGACGCGCACGCTGCCGTCCGCGAGCTTCGCGACCTTGACCGGCTCGTGGTATTTGCGGCCCTTCCCGTGGCCGACCTCGTCGACCGGCGCCATCGTCATCAGCCAGGCGCGGCGCTTCAGCATCACGGCCTTACCGGCCTTGTCGACCAGCGGCTTGCCCTTCTTGTTCTTGGCCTGGACGAACTGGGTGACCGGGCTCGTCGTCTCCCAGGCGACGGTCGCCAGCATATAGGCGGCCCAACGCACATCGGTGATGCTGGTGTCCCGGTTGATCAGGCGCAGCAGCACCAGAAGGTCGGGAATCGCATTGGCATTGTAGCGCGGCTTCTTGCCGAAACGGTCCCGGAATTCCCGTTCGAAGATGCGTTCGTCGTAGGTTCCGACATAGTGATAGGTCGCCACCATCATCCATCTCCGTAAGCCCGCCGCTTCGGGCCTACGCAGCGACTGCGACAAATCCGTGTCTCGGTTTTTAAATCGCCAGCAGAAGGAGAGCACCGACACCGGCGACGATCATCGCCATGCCCAGGAGCTCGCGCCAGCTCGTGCCTTCCGAGAAGATCCGGCGCGAGGCGATCTGCGCCAGCGGCACCTCGACCAGCCCGAGCGTGCGGACATTGGCCGCCGTCGTCAGCGAGAAGCCGATGAACCAGCATTGCGAGGCGGCAGCGCCGAGAAAGCCGGCGGCCAGCGAGCGGCGCCAATTGCGCAGGCTGAGCATCAGCGCCGGCCGGTTGGCGACGAGCATGTAGAGCGTCAGGATCAGAGTCTGCAGGGCGAGCCCCAACGCCAGGATCGTGGTCGCCCGCATCAGGAAATGCCCCTCCGGCAGAGCCTGGATCGCACCGCGAAAGCCGATCGCCGACAGCGCGAAGGCCGCGCCGGCGCCGATCCCGAGAGCCGCGGGGCGCATTCCGGCAGCACTGAGCTTGTCGCCGGGCTTCCACGACATCAGCACGACACCGGCGGTAGCGACCACGATCGCCATGAATTTCGGCCAGCCCAGCGCGTCTCCGAGCAGCGCCGTACCGAACAGCGCGACCTGCACCGGCTCGGTCTTGGTATAGGCGGTCGTTACGGCGAAGGAGCGCTCGCGCATCGCCGCCAGCATCAGCGCCGTGGCGAGGATCTGGGTCAGCGCGCCGAAGACGGCGAAGCCGAAGGCGCGTAGATCGGGCATCGGCGGCAGGGCGCCGCTGGCGAGGCAGACCAGGACGAGGAAGAGCAGCGCGAAGGGCAGTCCGAACAGGAAGCGCACCTGCGTCGCGCCGACCACGCCGATCACCTCGGTCAGCGAGCGCTGGGTCAGGTTGCGGGCGGTCTGGAGCAGCGAGGCGGCGAGCGTCACCGGTATCCACAGAAGGCTGAAGCTCACGCGCGAAGACCCCGAAGAAAAAGCACCTCGCTGGTTTGGACCGCGATGCGGCGCTAGGCAAATCACCCGAGGAAGGATAGGTATGCATCATCAGCGAGGCAGAATTGTCGCCCGCCGTCTCGAAAATGCCTCACGCGTCGCGTTGAAGCCCTCAACCCACGTCAAGACAAGTTCCAGATGACCGCACTTCGCCTCGCCGCCGGCGCCACGCTCGCCTCGCTCCTCGCTGCCGCCGCTCCGGCCCTGGCCGGCACGAGCATCGTCGTCGACGCCTCGAGCGGCGCCGTCTTGTCGAGCGAGAACCCGACCCAGGCCTGGCATCCGGCCTCCACCACCAAGATGATGACGCTCTATCTCGCGCTCAAGGCCGTGCGCGAGGGCAGGATCGGGCTGGAGACCGCAATCCCGGCCTCGAAGCTCGCTGCCAGCCAGCCGCGGGTGAAGGTCTACATCAAGGCCGGCCAGGAGATCACGCTCGACAACGCCATCCGCATCATGATGGTCAAGTCGGCCAACGACATCGCCTATGTCATCGCCGAGGGCGTCGGCGGCAATGTCGAGAATTTCGTCGCGATGATGAACGCCGAGGCCCAGCGGCTCGGCATGAACGACACCCATTTCGTCAACCCGAATGGCTGGCACCATCCCGACCAGCAGAGCAGCGCCCGCGATCTCGCCGTGCTCGCCATGGCGCTGATGAACGAGTTCGGTCGCTACTCCGACTACTGGAACACCGGCGCGGTCCAGCTCGGCAAGCAGGTGCTGAACAACACCAACGGGCTGGTGGGCCGCTATTACGGCATCAACGGCATGAAGACCGGCTTCGTCTGCGCTTCCGGCTTCAACGTCGTCTCCACCGCCTCGCGCAATGGCCGCACCCTGATCGCCGTCGTCATGGGCGCCAGCTCGGGCGCCGAGCGCACCGTCAAGGCGGCACAGTTGCTCGATGAAGGCTTCGGCAAATGGGGCGGCTTCGGCGGCAACATCGCCAGCATGCCGTCCGGCAATGGCGGGCGCGCCTACAGCATCTGCGACAGCGTCCGCCGCGGCGGGCATGCGCTCGGCGACGATGCCGAGACCTCCGGGCCGATCAGCTTCATCTCGAGCAATAGCGGTATCGGCGGCAATGCCGAAGGAACCTCCGACCGCTTCGCGGCGGCCGTGCCGCAAGGCGGCTCCTCCGGCTCGGTGCTGACCCGCGCGCCCTCCGGCCGCATCACGCTCGGTCCGCGCGCCAAGTTCGAGCCGATCCAGGTCTCCTTCGGCCGCACGCCGGGCTCGGCCTCGGCCCCGCTCGCCGCCAATGTCGTGGCCAAGCCCGACACCCAGGTCGCGCGCGAGACAATCCAGCCGGGCGCGCCGGTCGCCGCTGGCCTCGTCGCAGGCAACCGCACCTTCTCGCGCAACGGCGCGATCCCGCCGTCCTCCTCCGCCTTCGCGCCGGTCGCGCCGACCCAGGAAGAGACGCCCGCAGCGGCCGCGCTCGGCTCCGGCCCGATGCGCCTGCAGGGCGCGATCCAGCCAGGCGCCGCGACGCCCGCGAGCCTGCGCCCCGGCGCCGCCGCCGGCATCAAGGCCGCGAACAAGCCAGCCGGCAAACCGCTGCTGACCAAGCCGAAGCAGGAGAAGGCGGAGTCGGCCAAGGCCAAGCCGAGCCAGGCCCAGGCCAAGCCGCTGGCGAAGCCGCCGGCCCGTCCCGGCACCAAGCCGGCCGCCAAGCCCGATGCCAGCCAGCCCGACGCCTGATCCGGCGGCGTGACATGCCCGAGCGCGGCGCCTCCTCGGCTCAGCATGGCCTGGCGCTGGCGCTCTTTTCCGCCGCCGCCTTCGGGACCAACATCGTCAGCGCCCAGCTCGCCGGCCATGCCGGTCTGAGCGGGCCGCTCATCGTCTTCTATCGTGTCTTCCTGATGCTGGCGCTCGTCGTCGGCGCGGCCCTGATCTGGCACGCCAGCCTCGCCGTGCCGCGCCGGCATTGGTCCGCGCTCGCCTTGTTCGGCCTCAGCACCGCGCTCACCGCCTGCGCCTATCTCTCCTCCGTCTCCTTCCTGCCGATCACGGTCGCGGCCGTGGTGTTCTATACCTTTCCGATCCTGATCGTGCTCGCCGAGCCCTTCCTGACCCCGGCCCGCTTCAGCCTCGACCGGGTGGTGATCGCCCTCGTCGCCTTCCTCGGCGTCGCCATGGTGGTCGGGCCCGACTGGCACGGTCTCGACCCGCGCGGCCTGGCGCTGGCGCTCGCCGCCAGCGTGCTGGCAGCGGTCCAGTTCTTCTCGGCGGCGCGCTCCGGCGACACGGCCACCGTGCCGAAGCTGTTCTGGTCGCATCTCGTCATCCTGCCGGTGACGCTGGCGATCCTCGCGATGACCGGTTTGTTCCAGCCGCCATCGGCCCTGCTGCTCGCGCCGGTCGCGGTTACTGTCACGATCGGGGGCTACCTGATCGGCTTTTTGCTTCAGGTGATGGCGCTCGCCCGGGTCGCGCCTGGGCCGGCCGCGCTCGCCTTCTGCGCCGAGCCGGTCTTCGCCGTCGCGATCGCCGCCGTCTTCCTCGGCGAGCGCGTCGGCTCGCTGCAATATGCCGGCGGCGCCCTTGTCGTTGCCGCGATCATCGCCAATGTAATATTGGAACAAAAGCGAGCCCGCCGATTGCCTGTGGTGGCCGCATAGGGAAACCGACCACCGATGTCCGAGCAGCCCGTCCGCCCCGAGCCGATCCCGCTGACGCTGCTGACCGGCTTCTTAGGCGCCGGCAAGACCACCCTGCTCAACCGCCTGCTCAAGGACCCTGCCCTCGCCGACACGATCGTGCTGGTCAACGAGTTCGGCGAGATCGGTCTCGACCACCTCTTCGTCGAGGGCATCGAGGACGGCATGATCCTGCTCGCCTCGGGCTGCCTGTGCTGCACCATCCGCGACGACCTGATCGTCACGCTCGAGGATCTGCTGCGCCGTCTGGACAATGGCCGCATCGCGCCGTTCAAGCGCCTTGTGATCGAGACCACCGGCCTCGCCGATCCCGCGCCGATCCTCAACGTGCTGATCAACCACCCCTATCTCGCCTTGCGCTACAAGCTCGACGGCGTCGTCACGCTAGTGGATGCGGTCAACGGCATGGCGACGCTCGACGCTCATCCGGAAGCACTTCGGCAGGCGGTCGCCGCCGACCGGCTGGTGCTGACCAAGACCGACATCGCAGCTGACGCGCAGGCCGTTGCAGCGTTGCGCCAGCGGCTCGGCGAGCTCAATCCGGGCATCGAAATCCTCGCACCCGACGCTCCTGCCGAAGCGATCGTCGGCGCCGGCCTCTACGACATCGCCCAACGCCCGGACCAATTGCGCCGCTGGCTCGCAGCCGAAGCGCTGGACGAGCCCGATCACGACCACCACCACGATCATGGCGACACCCACGGGCACCATCATCACGGCGGCCACGGCCATCATCACCACGACGTCAATCGCCACGACGCCAGCATCCGCGCCTTCACGCTGACCGCCGAGACGCCGATCCGCGAGGCGACCTTCGACCTGTTCTGGACCCTGCTGCGCTCGACCCATGGCGCCAAGCTGCTGCGGCTGAAGGGGCTGGTCGCGCTCGCCGAACATCCGCAAGGGCCGCTGCTCGTCCATGCCGTCCAGCAGATCCTGCATCCGCCGGTGCTGCTGCCGGCCTGGCCCGACGCCGACCACCGTTCCCGCCTCGTCCTGATCGTGAGGGATCTGGAAGAGGAGACGGTCGCCCGGCTCTGGTCGGCCTTCCTCGGCCGCCCCGCGCCGGCCAAGGCCGAGACTCATCACCATCATCACGCCTGAGCGGCCTCCCATCCGGCCCGCTTCTTGGTTCATCACGCGCAGACCCCTGCCCCGCCCGCGCCCCCGTGCCGATCCGGCACGGAAGCGCACCGAAGCGGAGCGAGCCGCGAAAGGGCTGCGCCATGCCGAACCTCGCCGCATATCCGGTTGCGCCGAGCGAGACTGCGCCGAAGCAACGTCGCGCAGCGATTGACGACCCGGCCGGCCTCGTTATCGAGCGCCGCCCGCTTGCTGGCTGCGCCGCGATCGAAGCTGAATGGCGCGACCTCGGCGCCCGCGCCATCGAGCCGACCCCATTCTGCGAGCCCGATTTCGCCCTGTCCGCCGCACAGCATCTCGTCGACTTCCGCGACGTCTCCGTGCTGCTGCTCTGGGATGGCCCGGCCGCGTCGCGTCGCCTGCTCGGCTTCGTACCCGCCCGCCTCCGGCGCAGGCTGCTCGGCCAGGACGAGCTGATCGGCTGGAACAATCCCCGGCTCGGCCTCGCCACCCCGCTGATCGACATCGATCAGGCGGAACGCGTCGTCGCCGCCCTCCTCCACGCCCCCGGTCGCTGGGGCCTCGCCAATACGCAGAACCTGCAGCTGAACCGTCTCGACCTCGACGGCCCGCTCCTGCACAGCCTCTTGCAGGTCGCTGAACACACCGGCCACGCCGCCACGCTCGAACCGGCACCGGCACCACTGGCCACTGCGGACCAGCCCGATCTCGCCGCTCTCCGCCATGGCCTGTCACGCCATGGCAAGCTCTCCTTCGCCGAGTCCGGCTCGCGCCAGGAGCTTCGCGACATGGTCGAGCTGCACCTGGCGCTGGAAGCCTCGGGCTCCCTGGCGCGCGCCGGCGGCGCTGCGCTCCAGGACATCCGCGAAAGCGCCTTCCTGCGCGCTATGACCCGCAATCTGGCCCGCAGCCATCGCTGCCGCGTCGGCCTGCTGAGCCTCGACGAAAAGCCGATCGCCGGCGCGATCCTGATCGGCAGGAGCCCGCGCCTGTGGCTCTATTCAGGCTCGCAGGACGAGCGCTTCACCAGCTTCGCCCCCTTGGCCCAGCTCATCGCCTGGCTCGGCCGGCGCGGCCGCCAGCGCGAGATTCTCGCCGACTTGCCGGGTCTCCATGCCGTCACGCTGCCGCAACGCCTCGGCGACATCCGCCTGACGGTGACGGCGAAGACCGTGCGCCGTGCGACGCCGCTCATCCGCCGTCGCGCAGCAGCCGCCTGATGATCTTGCCGGTGGTGGTCATCGGCAATTCCTCGCGGAACTCGATCTCGCGCGGGTATTCATGCGCCGCCAGCCGCTTGCGCACGAAGCCCTGGATTTCCGCGACGAGCTCCTTTGACGGTGAGTAGCCGCTCTTCGGCACGATGAAGGCTTTGACGATCTCGGTCCTCAGCGCATCGGGCTTGCCGACCACCGCCGCGAGCGCCACCGCCGGATGGCGCAGCAGGCAATCCTCGATCTCGCCCGGGCCGATCCGGTAACCGGACGAGGTGATGACGTCGTCGTCGCGGCCGACGAAGCGGATATAGCCCTGCGCATCCTGCGAGCCCTGGTCGCCAGTCGTCATCCAGTCGCCGATGAACTTGGCCTGCGTCGCCTCGGGCTTGCGCCAATAGTGCAGGAACATCACCGGGTCGGGCCGCTTCACCGCGATCTGCCCCTCCTCCTCCGGCTCGCAGATGCTGCCGTCGGGCCGGACCACCGCGACCTCATGGCCCGGCACCGCCTTGCCGATGAAGCCCGGCTTGACCACGCCAATCGCGGCGCAGGAGGCGAGCACGAGATTGCACTCGGTCTGGCCGTAGAATTCGTTGATGGTGAGGCCGAGCGCCTCGCGCCCCCAGGCGAGCGTCTCGGCTCCGAGCGATTCTCCGCCGGACGCCACCGTGCGCAGCTTGAGGTCGTAGCGTCCGCGCGGGTTCTCGACCGCCCGCAGCATGCGCAGCGCCGTCGGCGGGATGAAGCAATTGCGCACGCTAAGATCGGCCAGCAGGCGGAAGGCTTCGTCGGGGTCGAACTTCGCCGTCGGCCGCGCCACGATCGGCACGCCGTGATGCAGCGCCGGCAGCAAATTGTTGAGCAGGCCGCCGGCCCAGGCCCAGTCCGCCGGCGTCCAGAGCAGGTCGCCCGGCTGCGGCAGGAACTCATGCGGCATCTCCACGCCCGGCAGATGGCCGAGCATAACCCGGTGGCCATGCAGCGCACCCTTGGCATTGCCGGTGGTGCCGGAGGTGTAGATCATCAGCGCCGGGTCGTCAGCCCCGCTGTCGAGCGGCGTGAAGTGATCGCCTTCAGCTTCCAGCAGGCGCGCGAGCCCTTCGGCCTTTCCATCCGGACCGTCGGCCGAGATCACCAACTGGAGCTCCGGCAGCGGCTCCTCGATCTGGCCGAGCTTGGCGAGCCCGGCGGCATTGGTGATCAGCGCCTTCGCTCCGCAATCGCGCAGGCGATAGGACAGCGCGTCGGCGCCGAACAATGCCGCCAGCGGCACGGCGATGGCGCCGAGCTTATAGGCTGCCATATGGGCGATCGGCACCAGCCGCCCTTGCGGCAGCAGGATCGCGACCCGGTCGCCTTCGCCGACGCCACGCTTGCGCAGCGCATTCGCAAGACGGTTCGACTGCGCCCGCAATTCGCCATAGCTGACGGGCACGACCGACCAGTCGGGCTGGACCTCCAGGATCGCGACCTTGCCGGGATCGACGGCTGCCCAGCGGTCGCAGCAATCGACGCCGATATTGTAGCGCTCCGGAACCCGCCAGCGGAAGGCAGCGCGCAAGCGCTCATAGTCGCGGATATCGGGAAGCATGCGGCAGGCCCAAAATGACGGATCGAGCCCACGCCGGCCGGCGCGAGCTTGCAAAGCGGCGCACGATAGGCGAAGCCGAAAGCCGCTGTCACCTTGGCCTAAGGTCAGCCACGACGCTGGTCAGAACGCGCGCTCGGCCTCCGCCGGCAGGAAGCCTTCGGCGAAGGCGTTGCCGGCCTTCGCCTTGTCCTTGAACGAGACGGTCAGGCCGATCTGATCGAGCCCCTTCTGCCAGCGCGCCTTGTCGATACCGCCGAAGCCGAGTGCTTTGACATTCGGCGTCATCACATAGTGATCGAGCGCCATCTTCAGGCGGTCCAGCTCGATCTCGGGACGAGCGCCCTCGTTGCGCTGCAGCACGCCGGCGATCGCCGCCTCCGGATCGGCGACGACGTCGCGAACGCTGCGCGTGATCGCCCGCAGCAGGCCGCGCACCGCCTGCGGCTTCTCCGCGAGCAGCTTCGGCGAGACGATGACGGCGTTGCCGTAGAGCTCGACCCCATGATCGGCCATCAGCATCATGACGATGTCGTCGGCCGGCACGCCGCGCGCCTTCAGATTGATCAAAGAGGTATGGGCGTAACCGAAGATCGCATCGAGCTCGCCCGATGCCAGCATCGGCTCGCGCACCGGAAAGCCGATATTCTCCAGCTTGATCTTGGCATCGTCAATGCCGTTGACCTTCTTGAACACCGGCCATTGCGCGAAGGCGCCGTCGGCGGCGGGCGCGCCGAGCTTCTTGCCTTCCAGACTCTTCGGATCGGCGCTGATACCGCGGCTCTTGCGCCCGACGATCGCGAAGGGCGGGCGGTCATAGACCATCATCACCGCCTTGAGATCGACAGTCGGGTTATCGTCGCGGAAGCGGACCAGGGTGTTCACATCGCCGAAACCGGCATCGAAACCGCCGGTCGCGACCCTTGGGATCGCTTCGCGCGAGCCGGTCCCGGGCTCGATAGTGACGTCGAGCCCTTCATCGCGGAAATAGCCCTTGTCCAGCGCCGTCAGAAACAGCGCGGCCGGTCCCTCGAAGCGCCAGTCGAGCGTGAAACGCAGCGGGATCGACGCGGCGGCCACGGGCGCATTGTGCAGCCCGGCCCAGGCGGCGAGGCCGGTGCCGGCAAGAAAACGCCCGAACCCGCGCCGCGAGATCGGCGCGGCAAGCAGGGGCATGGCAACGGACATGGCAAACTCCGGAGCGACCATAGCCGACACGGACGCAAATGCCTCTCCGAAGGGGCTGACGGGGCACCATACCGGAGACGCAATGCAACCAAGACCTCCCTAGCCGGCAGGTCAAGCGTCAACAGGGCGAGATCGCGGCGAAATCGCGGAAATGGTTACGTTTTTCTGCGGCAGTGCCGCTTCGGTCACAGCGGAAGCGCGCCATCGGTCTTGACCTCTTCCATCACTGCATAGGTCCGCGTCTCGCGCACCGCCGGCAGCGCCAGCAGGACCTCGCCGAGGAAGCGGCGATAGGCGTTCATGTCAGCGACGCGAGTCTTGACCAGATAGTCGAAGCCGCCGGCCACCATATGGCATTCCAGCACCTCCGGCGCCCGCTTCACCGCCGCGGCGAAGCGCTCGAACGCGTCCGGCGTCGTCTTGTCGAGATAGACCTCGACGAAGACCAGCAGATTCAAGCCGAGCTTCACCGGATCGAGCGTGGCGCGATAGCCGGTGATGAAGCCCTCGCGTGCCAAACGCTTCAGCCGCTCGCCTGTCGCGGTCGGCGACAGACCGACCTTCTCCGCCAGTTCGACACCGGCGGCACGGCCGTCGTTCTGGAGCAGCGCGAGCAGGCGCCGGTCGGTTCTATCGAGAACCGGATTATTCTCTGCCATGGCAATACCTAACAGGATAAATCACTATATCTTCGCCGAAATCTCCGTTGATATCCAGCCCGCTTGCGATGATTCTGCAGATCATCCCGCCGCCGAGACCCGGAGCCCTCGTCATGGTCGCCCCTGCGCCCGTCTTCCACGCCCCCTATGCCGAGGACGATGCCGCGATCGCCGGTCGCCTGCTCTCCGGTGGGCGTCGCGATCCCCTGGCCAAGGCGAGGATCGACGCCCGCGCCACCTCGCTGGTCGACGCGATCCGCACCCGCAAGGTCGGCTTAGGCGGCATCGAGGAATTGCTGCGCGAGTATTCGCTCTCGACCAAGGAGGGCCTCGCGCTGATGGTGCTGGCCGAGGCGCTGCTGCGCGTGCCCGACGCCGCCACCGCCGACCGGCTGATCGAGGACAAGCTCGGCCAGGGCGACTTCGCCCATCACGAATCCAAGTCCGACGCCTTCCTGATCTCGGCCTCGTCCTGGGCGCTCGGCATCACCGCCCGCATCATCCAGCCGGGCGAGACCCCGACCAGCATCATCGGCAACCTCTCCAAGCGCCTCGGCCTACCCGCGGTGCGCACCGCGACGCGCCAGGCCATGCGCGTCATGGGCAACCATTTCGTCCTCGGCCAGACCATCGAGGAGGCGCTGAAGCGCGCCCGCTCCGGCTCAGGCAAGCTCTATCGCTATTCCTTCGACATGCTTGGCGAAGGCGCCCGCACCCAAGCCGACGCTGATCGTTACTACGCCTCCTACGCCGACGCGATCGACGCCATCGGCCGCTCGGCCGGCAATGACAGGCTGCCGAACCGCCCGGGCATCTCGGTCAAGCTTTCGGCCCTGCATCCGCGCTATGAGGCGACCAATCGTGAGCGCGTCCTCGCCGAACTCACGCCGAAGGTGATCGAGCTCGCCCGCCAGGCCAAGACATACGACCTCAACTTCACCGTCGACGCCGAGGAGGCCGACCGGCTCGAGCTTTCGCTCGACGTCATCGCCGCGGTGATGGCCGATGCCTCGCTCGCCGGCTGGGACGGTTTCGGCCTCGCCATCCAGGCCTATCAGAAGCGCGCCAGTGCGGTGATCGCCCACATCGCCGCCCTCGCTGAGACCTATGATCGCCGCCTGATGGTCCGCCTGGTCAAGGGCGCCTATTGGGACACCGAGCTGAAGCGCGCCCAGGAGCGCGGCCTGCCCGACTATCCGGTCTTCACCCGCAAGGCGATGACCGACCTCAATTACGAGGCCTGCGCCAAGCAGCTCCTCGCGCTGCGCCCGCGCATCATCCCGCAATTCGCCACCCATAACGCGCTGACCGTCGCGACCGTCGCCGAGCTCGCCGGCGATGCCGAGAATTTCGAGTTCCAGCGCCTGCACGGCATGGGCGAGGCGCTCTATGAACGCCTGCTGCAGTCGGATTCCGGTTTCGCCTGCCGCACCTATGCCCCGGTCGGCGGCCATCAGGACCTGCTCGCCTATCTCGTCCGCCGCCTGCTCGAGAACGGCGCCAACTCCTCCTTCGTCTCGGTTTCCGGCGACCCGGACGTGCCGGTCGCGACGCTTCTGGTGCCGCCGGCCGACATCATCGGCTCGCCGAGCGCCGCCCGCCATCGCCGCATCCCGCTGCCGGCCGAGCTGTTCGGTCCCTCCCGCCGCAACTCCGCCGGCGTCGAGCTCGGCGATGCGGAGAGCCTCTCCGCCCTGCTCGCCGAGATCCGCGCAGCCGCGGCCAAGCCCGTGCCCGAGGCCGTGCCGCTGATCGACGGCAAGCCCGGCACCGGCACGACCCGCGACGTGCTCTCGCCGATCGACGGCAAGCCGGTCGGCCGCGTCACCGAGGGCGATGCCGCCAGCGCCGAGACGGCGATGGCCGCAGCCAGGGCCGGCTTCCACGCCTGGAACGCGACGCCCGCCCGCAACCGCGCCGCGTCCTTGCGCCAGGCCGCCGACCTGATGGAAGCGCGCCGCGGCCCGATCCTCGCTTTGCTCCAGTCCGAAGCCGGCAAGACGCTGGACGACGCCATCGCGGAACTCCGCGAAGCCGTCGACTTCCTGCGCTATTACGCGGCGGAGGCTGAGGCGAAGTTCGCCGTGCCGACCGCCCTGCCCGGCCCGACCGGCGAGGATAATCGCCTGATCCTGCGCGGCCGCGGCCCGTTCGTCTGCATCGCGCCCTGGAACTTCCCGCTGGCGATCTTCACCGGCCAGGTTGCTGCCGCTTTGGTCGCCGGCAACAGCGTCGTCGCCAAGCCGGCGCCCCAAACTCCGCTGATCGCCGCGCTCGCCGTGCGCCTCCTCCACGAGGCCGGCATCCCCAAGACCGCGCTGCACTTCGCCCCCGGCGACGGCAAGCTCGGCGCGGCGCTGGTCGCGCACAGGGACGTCGCCGGCGTCGCCTTCACCGGCTCGACCGCGACCGCCCGCGCCATCAACCGCGCCCTCGCCGCCAAGGACGGCCCGATCGTCCCGCTGATCGCCGAGACCGGCGGCCTCAACGCCATGATCGTCGACGCGACCGCGCTGGCCGAGCAGGTCGCCGACGACGTCGTCCTCTCCGCCTTCCGCTCGGCCGGCCAGCGCTGCTCGGCGCTGCGCCTGCTCGTCGTGCAGGAGGACGTCGCCGACAAGATGGTCGAGATGATCGAGGGCGCCGCACGCGAGCTCACCCTCGGCGACCCGCGCGCCATCGAGACCCATGTCGGCCCGGTGATCGACCAGGCCGCCAAGGAGCGCCTCGACGCCCATATCGCCGCGATGCGCGCCGCCGGCCGCGTCACCTATGCCGGCGAGACGCCGTCTCTACCCGGCACCTTCGTCGCCCCGCACATCATCCGGCTCGACAAGGTCGCCGACCTCACCGCCGAGCATTTCGGCCCGATTCTGCATGTCGTGCGCTGGAAGGCCGGCCAGCTCGACAAGGTGCTCGCCGAGATCGAGGCGACCGGCTACGGCCTGACCTTCGGCCTGCATTCGCGCATCGAGGCCACGGTCGAGCGCGTCGTCGACCGGCTCTCGACCGGCAACATCTATGTCAACCGCAACATGATCGGCGCGGTCGTCGGCGTGCAGCCCTTCGGCGGCCACGGGCTGTCGGGCACCGGCCCCAAGGCCGGCGGCCCGAACTACCTGCCCCGCTTCGCCACCGAGCAGACGGTGACGATCAACACCGCGGCGGCGGGCGGCAATGCCAGCCTGATCGCAATGGGGGAGTAGCCTCTATCCTTCTCCCCTTGCGGGAGAAGGTCCGGCAGGGGATGAGGGCCTGAGACGCGGCGCTGCCCTCATCCGTCAGCGCTTCGCGCTGCCACCTTCTCCCCCGAGGGGAGAAGGGTTTCCCGCCCCTACTCCGCCGCCCTTGCCGCCGCCTGCTTCAGCCGCGCCAGCGCTTCCTCGGCGCCGGCCTTCACCGCCGGGTCCGTCACCTGCCCCTCCTGCGCGACGCGCTCGGCCAGCGCCGCGACGCTGAGTTCGCCGCCGCTGGCGACGAGCTTCAGCACCGCGTTCGACAGCACGTTCGGCCAATAGGCCGCGCCGCCCTTGGCCAGCCCCTTGGCCTTGCGGCCCTCGAATTCCTTGGTGAGTTGTTCGGGGGTTTTTCTGGCCATGGCGTCGGGCTTTCGGTGAATCGCTGTTGAACGCGAGCTTATAGCAGCAAGGCCAGAAAGGGCGTGGAGAACCCTCTCCTGTAAGGAGAGGGCAGGGTGAGGTGTTGATGGTTCAACCAGTTCCGTGAGCGCTTACCGCGCGGTCAGGTTCAGGCCAACGTTTGCAGTCCGAACACCTCACTCCTGCCCCTCTCCTTCCAGGAGAGGGGTTCCCCGCGCCTCACCTTCTACCGCTCGCCCTGCATCCCGGGAATCGCGTCGAGTTGAGCCTTGTGCCTGGCGATGCGCCTCTCGGCCTCGTACCAGGCCTCCTTGCCCTCGACGCCGGCGAGGCGCAGGCGGATCGCCTCGCGGAAGGTCGCGCGCATCTCGTCGGACAGGCCTTGCATGAACGCGCCCGAGCATTGCCCGCCATCCGGCCCGACACAGGCCTTGGCCCGCCGGCAATCCTTGCGGCCGCAGAAGCGCCAGCACTCCAGCAATGTCGCGAACCGGCGCAGCATGATTGGCCGCTCGCGCTGGAAGCGCTCGAATTCCTCTTTCGTCGCGCCGCGGTGGTCGGGATTGCGGGGCATAGGGTGTCCTCCGATTAGCCTCCTTCTCCCCTCGGGGGAGAAGGTCCGGCAGGGGATGAGGGCGGTT
>PNLY01000116.1 GCA_013823325.1 Methylobacterium sp. | reverse complement strand
GGCGCCCTCAAGATCGAGGAGATGCAGGGCGGCACCTTCACCATCTCGAATGGCGGCGTCTACGGCTCGCTGATGTCGACGCCGATCCTGAACGCGCCGCAATCGGCGATCCTGGGCATGCACAAGATCCAGGAGCGGCCGATGGTCGTCGGCGGCAAGATCGAGATCCGCCCGATGATGTATCTGGCGGTCTCCTACGACCACCGCATCATCGACGGCAAGGAGGCCGTGACCTTCCTCGTCCGCGTCAAGGAAGGCCTGGAGGATCCGGCGCGCCTCGTGCTCGACCTCTGAGGACGTCGTCCATGCTCTCGCTGATCGTCGCGAGCGTCGCCCTGCTCTTCGTCCATATCGGAGCGCAGGTGATCGTGGCGACCAGCGAGCTGGGCTCGGCCTGGAATGCCGGGCCGCGTGATGAAGGCGTGAAGCCGCTGGGCGTTGCCGCCGGGCGCGCCGAGCGGGCGCTCCGCAACTATCTGGAGACCTATCCGGCTTTTGCAGTGCTGGCCGGGGCATTGGTCGCGAGCGGTCGTATTGATGGGATCGGCTTCATCGGCGGTGCGGTTTGGCTCATCGCCCGCATCATCTACCTCCCGCTCTACCTCGCCGGCATTCCCTATTGGCGTACCCTGGTCTGGTTGGCCGCTGCGCTCGGTCTGGCGTTGATGGCAATCCGCCTGTTGGCCTGAGGCAGGCGGAGCATCGCTTTCGGACCCAACTCGCCATTGGCGCAACAGCAATCGTAAAGTCTGAACGGAAGAGAGACCATGTCCTACGATCTCGTCGTCATCGGAACCGGCCCCGGCGGCTATGTCTGCGCCATCCGCGCTGCCCAGCTCGGCCTCAAGGTCGCGGTGGTCGAGAAGCGCAAGACCCATGGCGGCACCTGCCTCAATGTCGGCTGCATCCCCTCCAAGGCGCTGCTGCATGCGTCCGAGATGTTCGAGGAGGCCAGCCATACCTTCCCGAGCCTCGGCATCACCGTCGGCAAGCCGAAGCTCGACCTGAAGCAGATGCTGGTCCACAAGCAGGAGACCATCGATGCCAACGTCAACGGCGTCGCGTTCCTGCTGAAGAAGAACAAGATCGATCCGTTCCACGGCACGGCCTCGATCCCGGCCGCCGGCAAGGTCGTCGTCACCGCCGAGGACGGCAAGACGCAGGAGCTGGAGACCAAGAACATCGTCATCGCCACCGGCTCGGAATCGGCGGCGCTGCCGGGTGTCACGACCGACGAGAAGACGGTGGTGACCTCGACAGGCGCACTCGAGCTTGCTTCCGTGCCGAAGGAGCTGCTGGTTGTCGGGGCCGGCGTGATCGGCCTGGAGATCGGCTCGGTCTGGGCCCGGCTCGGCGCCAAGGTCACGGTGGTCGAATATCTCGACCGCATCCTGCCCGGCATGGACGATGAGATCGCCAAGCAGTTCCAGCGCATCCTGCAGAAGCAGGGCTTCACCTTCCATCTCGGCTCGAAGGTCACCAAGGTCGACGTGACCAAGAAGGGCGGCGCCACCGTCACGGTCGAGCCGGCGGCCGGCGGCGAGGCCAAGACGCTGAATGCCGACATCGTGCTGGTCGCGATCGGCCGGCGTCCGAACACCGATGGCCTCGGGCTCGACAAGGCCGGGGTCGCGACCGAGCGCGGCCGCGTCGTCATCGACGACCACTTCAAGACCAATGTCAACGGCATCTACGCGATCGGCGACGTGGTGCGCGGACCGATGCTGGCCCACAAGGCCGAGGATGAGGGCGTCGCCGTTGCCGAGATCCTCGCCGGCAAGCATGGCCATGTGAACTACGACGCCATCCCCGGCATCGTTTACACCGCCCCCGAGGTCGCCGCGATCGGCAAGACCGAGGAAGAGCTCAAGGCCGCGGGCATCGCCTACAAGGTCGGCAAGTTCCCGTTCACGGCCAATGGCCGGGCGCGGGCGATGCGGCACACCGACGGCTTCGTCAAGTTCCTCGCCGATGCAACGACCGACCGGGTGCTCGGCTGCCACATCATCGGCCCGCATGCCGGCGACCTGATCGCCGAGGTGACGGTGCTGATGGAGTTCGGCGGCTCGGCCGAGGATCTCGCCCGCACCTGCCACGCTCATCCGACGCTGGCCGAGGCGGTCAAGGAAGCGGCGCTCGCCGTCGACAAGCGCCCGATCCACATGTGACCGACGCCGCTCTCGCGGCGATGCTTTCAGTTCTGGGGCCGGCGCGTCAGTGTGGCGCGCCGGCTTTTTTGCAGACGAGATTCAGGAGCCCGTCGCGGCTCGTGTCGTCGCCTGCGGCGAGCGCGCGGCCATCCTCGCCGAAGCGAGCCAGGATCTCGAAGCCGGCAGCTTCGAGCTGACGTTCCTGGGTTGCGAGGTCGATAAAATAGAACAGTCCGCTCCAGCGATGGGCCGGGTCGACATGGATGGCGTAGTCGGCCTCCTCGTGAGCGAAAGGCCGCAGGCGCAGATAGTTGATCCAGCTCTGCGGATGCACCGAGTTCACGATCTCGCGCGGGTGCCAGGAGCGCGCATGCAGCGGCATGCCGCCGGCGCGGTGCCAGGCGCGATTGTGGAAGGAGAAGGCGAAGACGCCGCCGGGCGCCAGCACCTCATGCACGCTCGCGATGACGCCGAGCCGCTCGGCATGGTCGAAGGCGCTGAGGATGGCGAGGGCGCCGAGTACGAAATCGAAGCGTCCAGGCCCGAACTCACTGATCGCGCGAACATCCATGTCGAGGAAGGTCGCGCCCGGAAAGCGACGCCGGGCGACGGCGAGCATCGCTTCGGCCTTGTCGATCCCGACATAGTCGGCCACGTCAGGCAGCAGCGCTCCGGTCGTGCGGCCGGAGCCGACGCCGAGATCGAGCAGGCGCTTGCCGGCATAGGCGTCGCGGAAGCGTTCGAGGATCACCGCCTCGGAGGCAAACAGGCTCTGCCCGCCATACCATTCGGCGATCTCGCTGCGGTCGAACAGGTCGGCATTGTGCCGGGCGATGTCGATGGTCGTGGCGTGCATGGCGCGCCTCCGCTTCGTTCGAGAGCCCGACCATGCTCCCGCCCGCCGCAGCGCACAAATTCTTGGTTAATCTATAGTTAACGCCGGTGTCGGCTTCCGAGTTATCCGCGCCGGGCGCGATAGGCGGTCAGCGTGTTGCGCAGCAGGCAGGCGATCGTCATCGGGCCGACGCCGCCGGGGACCGGCGTGATCGCGCCGGCGACTTCGGCCGCCTGCGCATAATCGACGTCGCCGGCGAGCTTGCCGTCGGGCATGCGGTTGATGCCGACATCGATCACGGTCGCGCCCGGCTTGATCCAGTCGCCCTTGACCATGCGCGGCCGTCCGACGGCAGCGACGACGATGTCGGCGCGCTTCACCACGGCCGGCAGGCCGCGGGTGCGCGAATGGGCGATGGTGACGGTGCAGTCGGCCTGGAGCAGCAATTGCGCCACCGGCCGGCCGACCAGCTCCGAGCGGCCGATCACGACCGCCTCCAGCCCCGACAGCGAGGGCAGAGCCTGCTTCAGCAGAAGCATGCAGCCGAGCGGCGTGCAGGGCACGAGGCCGTTCTTGCCGCCGGCGAGCAGGCCGGCATTGATCGGGTGGAGGCCGTCGACGTCCTTGGCCGGGTCGATCGCGTCGATGATGCGGCCGGTGTCGATATGCTTTGGCAGCGGCAGCTGGACGAGGATGCCGTCGACGCCGTCATCGGCGTTGAGTTCGGCGATCTTGGCGAGCAGCGCCGCTTCGGTCGTCTCCGCCGGCAGGCGATGAGCGACCGAGTTCATGCCGATCTCGGCGGCCAGCTTCTCCTTGGAGGCGACATAGACCTTGCTGGCCGGGTCCTCGCCGACGAGTACGACATGCAGGCCGGGTACAGGCTTGCCGGCGGCCTCGAGCGCTGCGACCTCGCGACCGATCTCGGCGCGTAGCTCCGCCGCCGCCGCCTTGCCGTCGATGATGCGTGCCGTCATGACCAGCTCCTTGGTGAGGCATCGGATCGAAAAGCGGATTCCTGTTTCCGGTTTGATGCCCTGCGCCGCTCTCTTGCTGCATCGCGACAGAACGGACAAGGGCGGAGATGCTCGCCGATATCTCCTTCCCCCCGCTTGCGGTCGGGAAGGGTTAGGGATGGGGGGCCGGAAAGCAGGGCGAGGCCATTCTTCCGCCTTACGCCGAGCGGCACTGCCCCCAACCCTCCCCACCGCAAGCGGGGGAGGGCTATTCCCTCGGTGCCGCTTGATCGGGGCGCGGCGAGCCAGCATGGTCCGCAGGTGATTCAGAAGGCGGCGTGCAAGCCGGAGACGACTGACGTGACCACCGGCTTTGCAGCAATCCCGGCCTCCGGCAGCTATGTGCTGCGCAATGCCAGGGCGCCGGCCTGCCTGGCCGAGGCCGGCAGTCTGGCGAGCGACCGTGACGGCCTGGCGCTGCTCGACATCGCCGTCGAGAATGGCGGCATCGCCTCGCTCCTGCCGGCGGGCACGCCTGCGCTCGATGCTTTGCCCTCGCTCGATCTCGATGGCGGCATCGCGCTGCCACGCCTTGTCGATGTCCACACCCATCTCGACAAGGGTCATATCTGGCCGCGCCGGCCCAATCCGGACGGCAGCTTCATGGGGGCGCTGAGCGCGGTCGCCGCCGATCGCGAGGCGAACTGGTCGGCCGGAGATGTGCGGGCGCGCATGGAGTTTGGCCTGCGCTGCGCCTATGCCCATGGCACGGCGGCGATCCGTACCCATCTCGACTCGCTCGGCAAGCAGATCGGCATCTCCTGGCCGGTTTATGCCGAATTGCGCGCCGAATGGGCCGGGCGCATCGCGCTGCAGGCCTCGCCCTTGTTCGGCATCGATGCCGTCGCCGATCCCGCACATATGCGGGCGATCACACAGGCCGTGACCACGCATGGCGACAGGCTGCTCGGCACCGTCACCTATATGGTGCCGGAGCTCGACGCCGCGCTCGACACGCTGTTCCGGACTGCGATCGAAAACGGCTTCGATCTCGATTTCCATGTCGACGAGACCAATGATCCTTCGGCTCGGTCGCTCGAGCGCATCGCCGATGCGGCGCTGCGCCATCGCTTCCGGGGCAGGATTATGGCCGGGCATTGCTGCTCGCTCTCGCTGCAACCGCCGCCGGACGAGGCGCGCATCATCGCCAAGGTCAGGGACGCCGGCATCGCGGTGGTCTCGCTGCCGATGTGCAACATGTATCTGCAGGACCGCCAGCGCGGGCGCACGCCGCGCTGGCGCGGGGTCACCGCGCTGCATGAGCTGAAGGCGGCCGGCGTGCCGGTGACGATCGCCTCCGACAATACCCGCGACCCGTTCTACGCCTATGGCGATCTCGACCTCGTCGAGACCTTGCGCGAAGGCACCCGCATCCTCCAGCTCGATCATTCCGACCGGGACTGGGTGAGGGCGATCGCGACGACGCCGGCCGACATCATGGGGCTTTCAAATGCCGGCCGCCTCGCTGTGGGCGGTCCCGCCGATCTGGTCCTGACGCGCGCCCGCGACTGGACCGAGTTCTTCGCCAGGCCGCAGGCCGACCGGACCGTCCTGGTCAATGGCCGCGCCATCGACCGCACCTTGCCCGACTATCGTGAACTCGATCATTTGATGGCGAGCGCGACCTGACGATGTTATCCGCCACTCCCTCTTCCCGTCATGGTCGGGCTTGTCCCCACCATCCATGTCTTTCTACGTCGCGTGCGGTGTTCAAGACGTGGATGCTCGCCACAAGGGCGAGCATGACGCTACAGGAACGCTCCGCATGACCGCACGCTACGATATCGACGTCCTGAAGCGCCGCCTGAACGGCATCCGCACCGAGGACAATCCAGCGCTGGTCAAGCAGAAGAGCCGCGACTTCTTCTGGTACTCGCCGAAGCTGAAGCGCCAGCTCGACCATGTCGTCGCCGACATCATCGTCTCGCCGGTGAGCGAAGCCGAGGTGCTGGAGACGCTCTCGGCGGCGCATGCGCTCGGCATCCCGGTGACGCCGCGCGGCACCGGCACCGGTAATTACGGCCAGGCCATGCCGCTTTCGGGCGGGATCGTGCTCGATCTTGCCGGCTTCAACAAAGTGACCAGCATCGAGGCCGGGCGCTATGTCGCCGAGCCCGGCGCGGTGCTGGCCAAGATCGACCAGGAGACGCGCGCCCACTCCCGGCAGGAGATCCGGCTGCATCCCTCGACCTATCACACCGCCTCGATCGGCGGCTTCATCGCTGGCGGCTCCGGCGGCGTCGGCTCGATCAAATGGGGCGGCCTGCGCGACTGGGGCAACATCATCTCGCTGCGCGTCGCGACCATGGAAGGCACGCCGCGCATCCTCGAGCTGCAAGGCGAGGACCTGCACAAGGTTGCCCATGCCTACGGTACCAACGGCATCATCACGCAGGTCGAGATGCCGCTCGGCCCGGCCTATGCCTGGGTCGACGTCATCCTCGGCTTCGACGAATTGCGCGCCGCGGCCGAGTTCGCCAATGCGCTCGGCGAGCAGGACGGGCTGGCGCTGAAGAATCTCGCGGTGGTCGCCGCGCCGGCGCCGCACGACTACTTCCTGCGCCACAGGAAATTCCTGCCGCGCGACAGCCATTGCGTCATGGTCATGGTCGCCGATTTCGCGGTCGAGTCCATGCTGGCCTTCGCCCGCCGCTTCGGTGGCTCGCAGCTGCTGATGCGCTCCGACAAGCTGACGGCAGAGGAGGCCAAGGGCTTGCCGCCGACCTTCGAGCTTGGCTGGAACCACACGACCTTGCGGGCGCTGCGGGTCGATCCGTCGATCACCTATCTGCAGGTTCTCTATCCCTTCCCGAACCAGGTCGATCTCGTCGACAAGATCCATGCCCGTTTCGGCGACGAGGTGACCTGCCATCTCGAATTCGTCCGCTTCGACGGCAAGATCACCTGCTTCGGCCTGCCGCTGGTACGCTTCACCAGCGAGGAGCGGCTCGAGGAGATCATGGCGATCCATGAGGAGATGGGCGCGCCGATCTTCAACCCCCACCGCTACACGCTGGAGGAGGGCGGGATGAAGCAGACCGACGAGGTCCAGCTCGCCTTCAAGCGCGAGGCGGATCCGCAGGGCCTGCTCAATCCCGGCAAGATGATCGCCTGGGAGGACCCGAACTACGACTACCGCTCGGGCAAGACCTTCCTGTTCAAGGCGCTGGGCGAAGCCGGCGTCGGCGCCTGAGCCGGCCGATGCGCGCGCTCGTCCTCTACGCCCATCCCGATCCCGAGAGCTTCGGGGCGGCGGTGCATGAAACGCTCGTCTCCGGTTTGCGCCGGGCCGGGCACGAGGTCGACGATTGCGACCTCTATGCCGAGGGTTTCGATCCGGTGCTGAGCCGCGAGGAGCGCATCGACTATCATGATCTTGCCAGCAACCAGAAGAATGTAGCCGGCTATGTCGAGCGCCTGCTTCGGACGGAAGCGCTGTTCCTGTGCTTTCCGGTCTGGAACTACGGTTATCCGGCGATCATGAAGGGCTATTTCGATCGCGTCTTCCTGCCGGGCGTCTCGTTCAAGCTGGTCGACGGCTCGATCCGCCCGAATCTCTGGAACATTCGCCGGCTGACGACGGTGACGAGCTATGGCGGCTCGCGCTGGCGGACCTTCCTGATGGGCGATCCGCCGCGCCGGCAGATCAAGCGCGGCCTGCGTGCGGTCTGCCATCCCGCGGCGCGGGTCTCCTATCTCGCGCATTACGACATGAACCGCTCGACGCCGCAGAGCCGCGCGGCCTTTCTCGAAAGGGTCGAGCAGGAAATCGCACGGATTTAAGAGCCTGTCTGACAATTGTCATCGGCCTGTCATGAAGGCGGGCGATTGCACAGCCGGCGAAAAGTATCCGCAACCTTTTCCAAGGGCCGGCTCATGACCAAGTCCCTCGAAAAAAGCGTCGGCCGTGCCCTGTTGGTGACGGCACGGCTTCACAGGGCACGGATGGGCGAGCGCCTTAACGCGCTCGGGCTCTTCCCGGGCCAGGAACAGGCGCTGAAATCCCTGCAAAGCGCGCCGATGACGATGGGCGAGCTTGCGACGCTGTTGCGGGTCAAGCCGCCGACGGTGTCCAAGACGATCGGCCGGCTCTCGCTGCAGGGGCTGGTGACGCGCGAGGGCGGTGGCCGCGACGGCCGACTGGTGCAGGTGGCACTGACCGAGAACGGCCAGAAGACCGCGGCGGCGCTCGATGCGGTCTGGAACCAGGTCGAGGAAGAGCTGCTCGAAAAGCTCGACGCCAAGGAGCGCAAGCAGTTGCGCAAATTGCTGCGCAAAGCGTCGAAGGGCCTGTCCAAGGCCGGCGCCGATGTCGACGAGGTCGATGACGAGGCTGAAGACGCCGCCTGAAGCTGAACGCGTCAGCGGCATGACTCGCATGCGCTGACGGGCTGGTTTCAAGTCTTAAATCGGTTCATTGATGTCTCGTCATTCCTCCAGAGCATGACGAGACGCTCAGCCTTGTCGGCCGCTCCCGCTCCGCTTCCGGATACGCGCCGGACACGCCTGACCGCCATCGCCCTGATGAGTGGGGCGATCGTCTGCTTTTCACTGCTCGACACTTGCGCGAAATGGCTCGGCAGCACGATGCATCCAATGCAGGTCGTGCTGGCGCGCTATGTGATCAGCGTCGCCCTGGTCTCGCTGTTGCTCAATCCCTGGAGCCATCCGGGCATCACCCGGACCAAGCGCCCCTGGCTACAGGGCTTCCGCTCGCTGCTGCTCCTCGGCTCGACCGCGCTCAACTTCGTCGCCCTGCAGTATCTGCAATTGGCCGAGACGGTCTCGATCATGTTTGCCGCGCCGCTGCTGGTCGCGCTGCTGGCCGGGCCGCTGCTCGGCGAGTGGGCGGGGCCGCGCCGGCTGATCGCGATCGGCGTCGGCTTCCTTGGTGTCCTCGTGGTGACGCGGCCGGGGCTGGGCGGCCTGCACCCGGCGGCGTTGCTCAGCGTCTGCGGCTGCTTCTGCTATGCCTTCTACGCCCTGTCGACGCGGATGCTGGCCTCGAGCGACTCGCCGCAGACGACGATGTTCTATTCCGGCATCGGCGGCGTGGTGATCATGCTGCCGCTGCTGCCGCTGTACTGGTCCTGGCCGGCGGACTGGCAGAGCTGGCTGCTGATGTGCGGTACGGGCTTCTTCGGTGCGGTCGGCCACTGGCTCCTGATCCTCGCGCATCAGCGGGCGCCGGCGACGATCCTGGCACCGTTCATCTATTCCCAGATCGTCTGGATGATCCTGCTCGGCTGGTTCGTCTTCGGCCAGATCCCCGACCGCTTCACCTTCATCGGAGCGGCGATCGTCATCGCGTCGGGGCTCTACCTGCTCTACCGCGAGCGCGTCCGGCATGTGCCCGAGGGCTCGGCCCGGCTCGACTGACGCCGGCATGCATCTTGAAGCCTCCACCCATGGATGGAGGCCATGATGACGGTTCGGCACCGCAACTGGCTACCGGCTACCGCGTTCGGCACAGATGTGATCCGGGCGCGTCCCGCGATGGCACAGGGGAGCTCAGCCGAGCGTGACCTTGCTCTGCGCAGCGACGAAGTCCGAGAGCATCGGCACATAGTCCTCGCCTTTGCCGCTGGCGACGGCCGCCGCATAGACGTTCTTCACCGCCCCGCCGACCGGGTTCGGGACGCCGGCGGCGTTGGCGAGGCTCTCCAGATAGCGGACGTCCTTCAGCGCGTTGGAGAGCGTGAACTTATGGGCGTCGCGGTCGCGCTCCAGCACGTATTTCATGAAGGTCTGGTAGAAGCCGCACTCCATCCGCCCGCCGGTGATGACGCTGTCGAAGGTCTGCGGGGTGATGCCGACCTTCTGGGCCAGCGTCAGCGCCTCCGCATAGATCGCGCCGTAGCCGAGCGAGAGGAAGTTGTTGAGCAGCTTCATCTTGTGGCCGTCGCCGACCGGGCCGAGATGGACGATCTTTTGAGCCCAGGCTGCACAGACCGGGCGGATGCGCTCGAAAACCGCGCTGTCGGCGCCAATCATCGTCGAGAGTTGACCGAGCTTCGCCTGGGCGGGTGTTCCGCCGAGCGGAGCGTCGCAGAGGTGCAGGCCGATGGCAGCGAGCCGTTCAGCCAGAGCGATCGTCGAGACCGGGTCGGAGGTCGAGCAGTCGACGATGACCGTGCCGGGCCTGGCGCTGGCGGCGATGCCGTCCGGTCCATTGATGACCTGCTCGACCTGTGGCGAGCCGGTGACGCAAAGGAAGATGATGCTCGCCTTCTCGGCGATCTCCCTGGGCGTGGCGGCTTCTGCGGCGCCGGCCGCCTTGAGCTCTTCGACGGGCCTGCGATTGCGATGGCCCATGATGGTGAGGGGGAAGCCCTTGGCGAGAATACAGCCCGCCATGCCCTGACCCATGTAACCAACGCCGATGAAGCCGATCGATTCTTTAGTCGTGCTCATCTTCAGTTTCTCCGAATTCTATGAGATGGAACAATGCAATGCGGAACGATTTGGCCAAGAACTGGTTGAATGCATCGGCTTACCGGCTTCAGGAGAAGCGATCGATGGCGAATGACGGACACTCGCGCGACCCTTCGGGGGCGGGGAAGGCGGGCGTCAAACCCGGTGGCCGAGGTCGGGTTACCTTACAGATCATCGCCGACCGGCTGGAAGTCTCGACCGCGACTGTCTCGCTCGCTTTGCGCGAAAGCCCGCTGGTCGCCGACGGCACGCGCCTGCGCGTCCAACAGATCGCCCGCGAGATGGGCTACAGCTACAACCGCAGCGCGGCTTCGCTGCGGACCGACCGGACCAACATCCTCGGCGTCGGCTTCCATGACATCACCAATCCCTATTTCGCCGAGCTGCTTGCTGCGATCGAGGAGACGGCGGCGGCGCATGGCCGCTCGATCCTGCTCGGGACCTATGCCGAGAACCTGCAGCGGCAGGACCGCGTCCTCACCACGCTCAAGGAATACCGCCCGGACGGCATGATCATCTGCCCGGCCGGCGGCACCACGGCAGAGACGCTGCAGCACCTGATGGCGGCGCAGGTGCCGCTGGTGCAGCTTTCGCGCGAGATCCCCGGCATCGGACTCGACTTCGTCGGCTCGGACGACCGGCACGGCACGGTGCTGGCCGTCGAGCACCTGCTCGGCCTGGGCCATACCCGCATCGCCTTCCTCGGCGAAAGCCCGCTGATCTCGACCGGGCGCAACCGCTATCGCGGCTATTGCGAGACCCTGGCCAAGCACGGCCTGCCCCTCGACCCCACGATCGTCTACTCGGCCTATGGCACGCGGGAGAACGGGCTGAAGGGCGTCCAGAAGGTGCTCGACGCCGCCAACCCGCCGACCGCCGCGGTCTGCTTCAACGATCTCACCGCTTTCGGCGCCATGCTCGGCCTGCGCCATCGCGGGCTCGAGGCCGGCAGCGACTTCTCGCTGATCGGCTGCGACGACGTGCAAGAAGCGGCGCAATGGTATCCCGGGCTCACCACGATCAAGAACTTCCAGGACGAGATGGGCCGCAAGACCGCGGAGATGCTGATCCGCCGGATCGCCGATCCGTCGGCGCCACCGCAACGCGCCGTGCTGACGCCGGAGCTCGTCGTGCGCGGAACGACCGCACCGCCCAAGGCGGCGCGGTGAATCTGGATCAGGCATCGTTATCGGGCCTGCGGTTCAGCGCCCGGTAGGCGCGGACCACATGCGAGTCGTCGCGTCCGCCATGGCCGAGGCCGGAGGCGGCCAGGAACATCTGGTGCGCGGCTGCGGCGAGCGGCAAGGCCGCCTTGGCGGCGCGGCCGGCATCGAGGACGATGCCGAGGTCCTTGACGAAGATGTCGACTGCGCTGGCGACCGGCGGCTCGTCCTCGAGCATCCGCGGGCCGCGATCCCTCAGCATCCAGGACGACGCGGCCGAGCCGCCCATGATCTCGAACAGCAGCGCGCCGTCGATGCCGGCCTTCTGCGCCAGCGAGAGCGCCTCCGCCGAGACCGCGATATGCACGCCGCAGAGCAGCTGATTGACGGTCTTCACCGTCGCGCCCTGGCCCGGCTTTTCGCCCACATGGAAGACCTTGTCGCCCATGGCGTCGAGCACCGGTTTTGCCTTGGCGAAGCTGTCGGCGGGGGCGCCGACCATGATGGTCAGAGTGCCGCCTTGCGCACCCTTGACGCCGCCCGAGACCGGCGCATCGACAAAATGTCGGCCCGTCTTCGTCACGGCGTCGGCGATGGCCTCGACCTCGCCGGGCGGGCAGGTCGCCATCAGGATCACGGTCGCGCCGGATGCCAGCGCAGCGAGCGCGCCGGCCTCGAATAGGACCGAGCGGGCTTGGGCGGCATTGACGACCATCAGGACGAGCGTGTCGGCTCCTTCAGCTGCTGCTGCGGCGCTGTCGGCTGCCTGGCCGCCGGCTGCCGCGAGCGCGTCTCTAGCGCTCTCCCTCATGTCGAAACCGGTGACGCGGAACTGGCGCTTGACGAGATTGTCGGCCATCGGCGCGCCCATGGCACCGAGCCCGACGAAGGCGATTGAAGTCACGACGATTTGCCTTGGTTGGAGGCGGGCGGCCAAGCCGCCCGCCGGGATTATTCCTTCACCGCACCCGTCATCGAGGCGACGTAGTAGTCGACGAAGAACGAATAGAGGATCGCGACCGGGATCGAGCCGAGCAGCGCGCCGGCCATCAGCGAGCCCCAATGGTAGACGTCGCCCTCGACCAACTGGGTCAGCACCGCGACCGGCACGGTCTTCTTCTCGGCCGACTGGATGAAGGCGAGCGCGTAGATGAACTCGTTCCAGGACAGGGTGAAGGCGAAGATGCCGGCCGAGATCAGCCCGGGCAGCGCCAGCGGCAAGGTGATCTTCCAGAGCGTCTGCAAACGGGTCGCGCCGTCGATCATGGCGCATTCCTCGAGCTCGTAGGGGATCGACTTGAAGTAGCCGATTAGCAGCCAGGTGCAGAACGGGATCAGGAAGGTCGGATAGGTCAGGATCAGCGCGAGCTGTGAATCGTACAACCCGAACTGGAAGATCAGCGTCGCCAGCGGGATGAACAGGATCGAGGGCGGCACAAGATAGGCGAGGTAGATGGCGAGGCCGACATAGTTAGAGCCCTTGAACTTCAGGCGCTGGATCGCATAGGCGGCGAGCACGCTGGCGAAGAGCGAGAGCGCGGTCGCGACCGTTGCCACCGTCATCGTGGTCAGCAGCCATTGCGGGTAGTCGGTCTGGAAGAGCAGCTTGTTGATGTTCTCCAGCGTCGGCGACTTCACCCAGAACGGGTTGTTGTTCTTGTAGTCGAGCAGTTCGCCGTTCGGTTTGATCGCCGTGATCGCCATCCAGTAGAACGGGAACAGCAGCACGATCACGAAAAGCGACAGCGGCAGATAGAGCGTGATGAAGCGGCGCGGTCCCGAGGACCAGTCGATCACGCCGGTCCGTTCCTTGTCGATGAGGTGCGGGCGCGGGGCAGGGGAGGCCTGGTCAGTCATTGTCTTCTCCCTGCTGCCATTTGCGGCGGGCGAGCGCGAAGTAGCTGAACAGCGTCGCCATCACGAGGAAGGGGATCATCGCGACCGCGATCGCCGCGCCCTCGCCGAGCTGGCCGCCGGGGATGCCGCGCTGGAAGGCGAGGGTCGCCATCAGGTGGGTCGAGTTGATCGGGCCGCCGCGAGTGATGGCGTAGACCAGCTGGAAGTCAGTGAAGGTGAACAGCACCGAGAAGGTCAGCACGATCGCCAGGATCGGCATCAGCATCGGCAAAGTGACATGACGGAAGCGCTGCCAGGCATTGGCGCCGTCGAGCATCGCCGCCTCGTAGAGCGCCGGCGAGATGGTCTGCAGGCCGGCGAGCAGCGAGATCGCGACGAAGGGGATGCCGCGCCAGACATTGGCGGCGATCAACGACCAGCGCGCCGGCCAGGGCGAGCCGAGGAAGTCGATATAGGTGTCGCGCCAGCCGAGCACGTCGACCAGGACATAGGAAATGATCGAGAACTGCGGATCGTAGATCCACCAGAAGGCGATCGCCGAGAGCACGGTCGGCACGATCCAGGGCACCAGGATCAGTGCCCTGAGCAGCGACTTGAACGGCAGGTTGTTGTTGAGCAGCAGCGCCAGCCAGAGGCCAAGCCCGAACTTCCCGACCGTCGCGACGCCCGTATAGAGCAGCGTGTTCCAGACCGAGGTGATGAAGACCGGGTCGTGCCAGAGCGACTCGAAATTCTCGAAGCCGATGAAGATGCCGCTGCGGCCGATGCGGGTGTCGGTGAAGGCGAGCCAGACGCCGAGGCCGAGCGGATAGCTCAGGAAGACCAAAAGCAGGCCGAGTGCCGGCAGCAGGCAGATGAAGATCAGGAATGGCTTGTAGTCGAACAGCCTGACCAGCCAGCTCTGCTCGGGCTGGGTGGTCGGCCGGGCCTCCGCCGCAATCGTCATGACGCTTTATCCCGTGATGGAGCCGCGCCGCCGGCGGGCGGCGGCGCGGTGTCGACGGATGATCAGGTGCGGTAGTAGCGCTTGGCGCGGCGCTCGGCCTCGGCAGCCGCCTGCTCGGGCGTCGCCTGGCCGGCGCAGACGGACGCGACCATCTGGACCATGACGTATTCGGCGTTGACGGTGCCGGCCGCCTCGGTGATCGCGCCCTTGTAGCCGCTCCACAGAGCCCGCTCCCAGGTGTCGCGATAGACCAGGATCTTGGGATCGCTCTCCCAGACCTTGCTCTGCGCATAGCCCTTCAGCGGCTGGGTCCAGTAGCCGAAGCAGCCGGTCAGCCACTTGTCGTACTGTTCCTTCTCCATCATGAAGCGGAGATATTCCTTCGCGGCGTTCGGGAACTTGGTGTGCTTGAACACCATGGCGTTGATCACCAGCGCCGTCTCGGTCGGGCGCCCCACGCCGGCGCCGATCGGCATCGGCGCGTGGTTGAGGTCCTTGCCGATCTCGGCGGTCTTCTCGTCCTTGGAGTTCTTGATCGAGAAGTAGAGCGAGACGCCGTTCTGGGTCAGGCCGATTTCGCCGGCGGTCAGCGCCTTGTTGTTGCTGATGTCGAGCCAGGAGAGCGTGCCCGGGATGAAGGTCTCGTAGAGCGCCTTGGCGTATTTCAGCGCCTCGATCGTCTCCTTGCTGTTGATCGCGACCTTGTTGTTCTCGTCGACCATGTAGCCGCCATGCGACCAGACCAGCCAGTTGCAGAACGAGTTGCCGTCGCCGACGGCGTTGCCGAGGGCAAAGCCGGCCGGATGGCCCTTGGCCTTGAGCTTGCGGCAGAGGTCGAGGAAGCCGGCATGGTCGGTCGGGAACTTGTCGAAGCCCGCTTCCTTGACCCAGGATTCGCGATAGACCGCCGGGCCGCCGGAGCCGCCCATCGGGATCGAGATCCAGGTATTGGTCTTGTCCTTCTTGCCGTATTTCTCGGCGACCGGGTACCAGCCGCCATATTTCTTGCCGAGGTCCTCGGCGACCGCAGTCAGGTCGATCAGCTTGTCGGCGAAGATGTGCGGATCGTCGGCCCAGCCGACGACGACGTCGGGGCCGGCGCCGGTGTTGGCAGTGACGGCGGTCTGCGGACGCAGATCCTCCCAGCTTGCGTAGTCGACGCGGACCTGCACGCCGGTCGCCTTGGTGAAGGCCTCGGTGTTCTCGTTGAAGATGGTCTGGTCGGGATCGACGAACTTGGTCGGGCGCAGCACGCGCAGCGTCGCGCCCTTCTCGATATTGGCGGTCTGGGCGATCGAGGGTGCGGCAAGGGTGGCGCCGGCTGCGAGGCCCGCGCCGCCAATCAATACGTCACGTCTGGAAATGCTCATCGCTTGTCTCCTCCGGGTTGCCGCGAGGCCCTGCATGGGAGCCTCGTCACGTTTTTTGTCGGACATCGCCGCCGCCGGGGTGTTCCCCGTGCGGCGGCGACGGAAGTCAGATCCGCTTGCCGGTCGCGGCGTCGAACAGATGCGTCACCGAGGTGTCGGGCCGGATCTTGATCGTCTCGCCGGGCTTGGCGGTGATGCGCTCGCGGAAGATGCAGGTCAGGTCCTGGCCGCCGCAGCGGACGACGACCTGAGTCTCCGAGCCCATCGGCTCGATGACCACCACCTCGGCCGACAGGCCGTTCGGATCGAGCATCAGATGCTCGGGGCGGATGCCGAGCACTGCGGCCCGGTCGTTGGAATCGGCCGGATGCTTGCCGACCGGCCAGATCACGCCGCCCGCGGTCTCGAAGCCGTTGGCGCGGATCGTGCCCTTGAGCAGGTTCATCGAGGGCGAGCCGATGAAGGCGGCGACGAAGAGGTTGGCGGGATTGTCGTAGAGATCGAGCGGGGCGCCCATCTGCTCGACGATGCCGTCATGCAT
>PNLY01000115.1 GCA_013823325.1 Methylobacterium sp. | reverse complement strand
ACCGGGCAATTCGATCGGGACGCTGACCGTCTCGGGCAATGTCGCCTTCGCCTCGGGCTCGACCTATCAGGTCGAGATCAACGCCGCCGGGCAAAGCGACAGGATCGTGGCCTCGGGTTCGGCGACGCTCTCGGGCGGCACGGTCCAGGTCCTGGCCGAGAGCGGCAACTACGCGGCGTCGACGAGCTACACCATCCTCACCGCCTCGGGCGGGGTCAGTGGAGCCTTCACCAGCGTCACCTCGAACCTCGCCTTCCTGACGCCGTCGCTGGCTTACGACAGCCAGAACGTCACGCTGACGATGACGCGCAACGACACATCGTTCGGGCCCGATGGCGGCGGCACGGGCGGGGGCGGAAGCACAGGCGGCGGCGGAACCAACAACGGGGATACGAGCGGCGGCTCTGGCGGGCAGCGTCCTTACATCGCGCAGACCCGCAACCAGGGCTTCATCGCGATCGCGGCGGAGCGGCTGGGCGTCGGCAATCCGGTCTATGACGCGCTGATCTCGGCGACGGCCGATCAGGCGCGCGCCGGCTTCGACCTGCTCTCGGGCGAGGCGCATGCGCAAGCGGTCAGCGTGATGATCGACGAGAGCCGGCTGGTGCGCGACACCATTTTGGGCCATCTGCGCGGCCCGCTATTGACGCAGCCCGGCCAACTGGTCGCAGGCGCCTTCAGCGCCGACCTGCCCGGCCGCAAGGGCGGCGTGGTGATGCCGGCCCCGATCCCGCAGCCGCGCTATGCAGTTTGGGGCACCGCCTTCGGCAGCACCGGCAATACCGATGCCGATGGCAATGCCGCGAGCATGAGCCGCCGCAGCGGCGGCGCGCTGCTCGGCGCGGACCTGATGCTCTACGAAGCGCCGGGATCGTCGCTGAAGCTCGGCGTCGCCGGCGGCTACAGCCAGTCGCGCTTCGATCTCGACGCCCGCCTGTCGAGCGGCCGGCTGGAGAGCGGCCATGCCGCGCTCTATGCCGGGGCGCGCTTCGGCAATCTCAGGCTCGATGCCGGCGCGGCCTACTCATGGTCCGAGAGCGACATCCGCCGCCAGGTCGCGATCCGCGGCTTCGGCGACCTGCTCCGGCTGCAGCGGCCGGGGTCGGTGATGCAAGGCTTCGCCGAACTCGGCTACGGCTTCGCCTTCAGCGGCTTCGCACTCGAGCCGTTCGCCCAGCTCGCCCTGATCCGGGTCTCGACCGATGCCGGCACAGAGCGGGGTGGGGCTGCAGCCTTGCGCGTGCTCTCTTCCGAGCAGACGCTCGGCTTCAGCACGCTCGGCCTGCGCGCCGAGGCGCAGATCGGGGCGATGCCCTTGTTCGCCCGGGCGATGCTCGGCTGGCGCCACGGCTTCGGCGAGCTGACGCCGCAGGCCCGCACCGCCTTCATCGCCGGCGCCACCCCGGCCACGGTCTTCGCCGCTCGCATCGACCGCGAGGCACTCGTCGCCGAGGCCGGGCTCGATTGGCGCATCTCGCAGGCGACCGCGCTGGGCCTGACCTACTCGGCGGCGATCGGCGAACGCTCCAGAGACCACGCCCTCAAGGGCCGCGTCGAGATGCGGTTCTGAGGGAGCAGGAGCGGCCGTGTCGCTCTCTGCCGCAAAGCCATTAGCGCCATCCTGGCGACGCGCTGGCAGTCGGAGAGATGTTTTCGCGCGCCCCGGCCCGCTTTTCGAGCCCGCCCCGCATGCGGCAGCGGTGCTTTACCGGTGCTTGCGACTGCCGTAGCCGGCGAGCCGAGTACCGCCGGAGATTTGCCATGCCTCAGTCATCGACCGCTTCGCCCATGTCCACGGGCGCCCTTGTCCTGCGCTATGCCGGGTCCCTGATTCTCGGAATGGTCGTGCTGAACGTCGTCTTCCTGCTCCTGGAGACGTATTTCAAGCTCAGCCCCGGCAACATGGCTGCGATGGGCATATTCCTGATCTGGGGAGCGGCCTCGTGGGTCGGCCAGCTCTGGTTCCTGCGCGAGCTGGCGCGCCCTGAATCCGGTCGTGCCTGGACCGTCGCGGCCCTGTGCGCGCTAGTGACCTACCTGGTCCAGGCGGCGTTCGTGCTCCTCGCCGCTGCGGCGGCGCTGAGCGAGTTCGGAAACCTGGGCCTGAGCAGAGGCAGCGACCGGATGATCATTCTCGGCGTGTTCGTGGCTGTCGCCGTGCTGGAATTCCTCGTCATCCGCCTTGCCATCGGCGTCGGCGCGAAAGGGGCCGAGAGGCGGGCACAGCGCCAGGCCGCCAAGGCCGGTGCCTGAACGGATACCGTCAACCCAGCGCTATCAGCCGACGTATTGCTGACGAAAAGGTGCGGAAGTTTCGCAGGCGTCAGAGCCGGAGGCGATCGCGATGGCCATTTTTGTCCTGATACCCGGTGGTTGGCAGGGCGGGTGGGTCTACCAGAAGGTGGCCGATCTGCTTACGGCGGGTGGGCATACAGCCTTGCCGATCACGCTGTCCGGCCTCGGCGATGAGGCTGCTCCGACGGCCAATCTCGACACTCACATCAACGAGGTCGTCGAGGTCATGATGGCGCAGCAGGAGAAGGTCATACTCGTCGGACAATCCTATGGCGGTATGGTCGTGAGCGGCGCGGCCGATGCCGTGCCGTCGCAGATCGGGGCGCTGGTCTATGTCGATGCCTATGTGCCTGATGACGGCGACTCGCTCTGGTCGCTGACGACACCGCGTTTCCGGGATGTCTTCATCGCGGGAGCGACGGCCGATGGCCTCACTTGCGCGCCGCCCGCCCATCTCGACCCGCGCTGCCGGCCGCATCCGATCGGGACCTTTCTCCAGGCCATCACTCTCAGCGGGCGCTGGCGCAAGGTACCGCGCAAGACCTTCATCGGCGCCTTCGGCTGGGAGGGAAGCCCGTTCCGGGATCTCCATGAACGCCTGAGTCGCGATCCAGAGTGGTCGACCTTCGCCTTCGATTGCGGGCACAACGTCGCACGGCTGAACCCGAAGGCCCTGGTCGAAGTCCTGCTGACGCAGGTTTGACGGCCTGTGATCGCTACTAGCGCCCGATCACCCCGCGGCGGCGCAGCAGGAACAGCGTCAGCATCGAGGCGGCGAGGCAGGCCACCGTGACCATCTCGGCGCCGAGATCCGATTCCACCCAGGGCAGGCCTTTCACATTGATGCCGAACAGGCCGGTGATGAAGGTCGCCGGCAGGAAGAGCGCGGTCAGGATCGAGAGCGTGTAGAGTTGCCGGTTGGTCTGGTTGGCCGAGCGCACGGCGATCTCGTCCTGGAGCAGGCGGGCGCGGTCCTGCACCGACTGGATGTCCTGGCGTAGCGTATCGACCCGCAGCAGCAGGCGCAGCGCCGCCGCGCGTACCGTCTCCGGAGCCGAGCGCCCTGACGGCGTCTCGGCGAAGCGCCGGAACAGGAGGTGCAAGCCGGCAAGCTGGCGATGCAATTGCACGGCGGAGCGGCGGACGGTGCCGACGCGCTGCGGCCCGTCCTCCAGCTTGTCGAGCAGGATCTGGTCCTCGACACTGTCGGTCTCGTCCGAGAGGCGCACGACCGCGTCGGTGACGTCGTCGATCAGGTATTCGATGATGTGCTCGAAGAGCTCGGCCGGGGAGCCGATCTGCTCGCCGGCATTGAGAGCCTCGACCGCCTTGCGGATCGATTGCAGCGCCTCGCGTCGGCCGGTGAGCAGGAAGCGCTCGCCGACCGCCCAGGCGAGCGTGCCGACAGTGTCGGTGCGATCGACGATGTCGCGGGTCAGGTCATGGGCGATGCCCCAGACCAGGCTGGCGGAATGGTCAAGCCGCTGATGCGTCTCGCGCGCAAGCAGGAGCTCGCGCGCCGCCGGCGGCAATTCCTTGCGCTCGTCGATCCACGCCTGTGCCCTGGTGTGAACGAGGTCGAGATGCAGCCAGACGAAGCCGTCCTCCGGTGCCAGCGTCGGCACTTCGTCGCGCGGCATCAGCGTGGGCGTGCCGTCGGCGGCGAAGCGATAGGCCCAGACGATGCCGGTCTGCGAATGGAGGTCAGGCATCCGGGAAGGGCGTCCGTCCATGCGCAACCTCGTGCCGGGAATCGTGCCGCCGCCCAGCCGGATAAGGGCACGCCCGGCCGATTATCGCTTTGGGCAGCTTTTCGCAACCGCGCAAGACCGGGGCTGGGGCAGGGCGGCTCACGTGACGATGCCGCGACGCTTGAGGACGAACAGCGTCAGCAGCGAGCAGCCCAAGCACACCAGGAGGACATAGGCGAAGCCGTTGGTGGTGTCGTCCCAGGGCACGCCCTTGGCGTTGACGCCGAACATACCGGTGATGAAGGTCGCCGGCAGGAACAGGGCGGTCAGGATCGAGAGGAAATGGAGCTGGCGGCCGGATTCGGTCGCGGTCGCGGCGGCCGCCTCCTCCTGCAGCAGGCGGGTGCGCTCGTGCAGGGCGTGGACGTCGTGGCGCAAGGTGTCGATGCGCTGCAGCAGCCGCATCGCTGCGCTCTTGACGTCAGCGGGCGCGGCCAGGCCGATCTCGGCCTCGCTGAAGCGGCGGAACAGCAGATGCAGCCCGCTGGCATGCCGTTGCAGCCGCACGATGGCGCGGCGCAAGGCGCCGATGCGCTTGGGCGTGTCGCCCAGCCGGTTGGCCAGCACCTGGTCCTCGAGCGCATCGATCTCGTCGGTCGATCGCAGGACGGCGGCGGCGATGTCCTGGATGATGAAGGCGATGATGCGCTCGAACAGCGCCGCAGGCGTGCCGGAGCGCTCGCCCTTGCGCAGGCAGTCGGCGATCTGGCTGATCGCCTGCAGCGGCTCGCGCCGGCCGGTTACGAGATAGCTCCGGCCGATCACCCAGTGCAGCGGGCTGACATGGTGGGACTTGCCGACGGCGTCGCGGCCGACATCATGCACCACGCCCCAGACCTGATCGGCGGAGTGATCGAGGCATTGATGCTGCTCGTGGCCGATCAGGAGATCGCCGGCCGGTGCGGGAATGGCGGGCTCGGCCGCGATCCATTTGCGGGCGCGGTCGTCGACGAGATCGAGATGTATCCAGGCGAAGCCCTGCTCATCGCCGAGGTCGGGCATGGCACCGCGATCCAGCAAGGCGGCGGAGCCGTCCGGAGCGAACCGGAAGACCCAGAGGACGCCGTACCGGGACTGGATGTCGGTCGGAGCCAGATGCGCGACTTGCATGGGTTGGACTTGATCCGCGCTAACTCGGACAGGATGGATTGAGGCCACCCGGCGGCGCGGGGCGCGCGCCGCCGGGTGGCGTCGCGCTCAGAAGATCTGGCGGAAAACGACGAACAGGCCCGCCGAGAGCGCGATGGCGCAAGGCAGGGTCAGCACCCAGGCCATCAGCATGTTGCGCACGGTCGACATCTGCAGGCCCGATTTGTTCGCCGCCATGGTGCCGGCGACGCCGGAGGAGAGGACGTGCGTGGTCGAGACCGGCAGGCCGAGCACGTCGGCGGCGCCGATGGTGGCGGCCGCGACCAGCTCGGCGGAGGCGCCCTGCGCATAGGTCAAATGCTGCTTGCCGATCTTCTCGCCGACGGTGACGACGATGCGCTTCCAGCCGACCATGGTGCCCAACCCGAGCGCGATGGCGACCGCGACCTTGACCCAGAAGGGGATGAACTTGGTCGTGTTGTCGAGCGATTCTTTGTATTTCTTCAGGACCTTGCGATCGGCCTCGTCGAAGATCTTCTCTTCCTTGGCCTCGTTCTTGAAGATGCGGTTCAGGGCTTCCGAGGCGAGGTACATGTCGTTGCGGATATTGCTCACCGCTTCGGCCGGCATCCTGGCGATTCCTGTCGCGCCGAGGTCCTCGATCTCCTTGACGATGTCCTTGTTGAGAAGCGCCAGCGCCGGGAAGGTGGCGTCGTCGAGCTTGCGGGCATTGATGTAGTTGGTGACGTTGCTGCGCGGATTGCCGATGATGTTGTAGCCGAAGCCCTTCTTGTCGAAGATCTCGCCCGCCGCGACCGCCTGGGCCCGGACCTGGGCGATCTCGCTGGTCGGGATGGCGCGGTTGAGCGCATAGGCCGTCGGGGCACAGCCGATCAGGATCAGCATGATCAGGCCCATGCCCTTCTGACCGTCATTCGAGCCATGGGCGAAGGAGACGCCGGTGCAGGTGGCGATCAGCAAGCCGCGGATCCAGGTCGGCGGCGGCTGGTTGCCCTTCGGCTCGGCGTAGAGTTCCGGGTTCTTGACCAGGACCTTCAGCGTCAGGAACAGCAGGGCGGCGGCGCAGAAGCCGAACAGCGGCGAGAGCAGCAGCGACCAGCCGATCTCGATCGCCTTCGACCAGTCGACGCCGGCCGTCTTGTTGTCGGTGAAGAACAGCTGGTTGGCGAGGCCGACTCCGATGATCGAGCCGATCAGCGTATGCGAGGAGGAGGCCGGCAGGCCGAGCGCCCAGGTGCCGAGATTCCAGATGATGGCGGCGATCAGCAGGGCGAAGACCATGGCGAAGCCGGCGCTCGAACCGACATTCAGGATCAGTTCGACCGGCAGCAGCGAAATGATGCCGAACGCGACCGCGCCCGAGGCGAGCAGCACGCCGAGGAAGTTGAAGAAGCCCGACCAGACCACCGCGACATGCGCCGGCATGGCATGGGTGTAGATCACCGTCGCGACCGCGTTGGCGGTGTCGTGGAAGCCGTTGACGAACTCGAAGCCGAGCGCGATCAGCAATGCGACGCCGAGCAGGATGAAGGGCAGCCAGGTCGTCGCCGGCATACCCGTGCCGCTGATGTCCTGGTAGAGCGACCAGACGGTATAGGCGAGGCCGGCCGTCATGATCGCGACGAAGATCAGGCCGGCGATCACGCCGCTCGGCGCATCGAGCTTCGGTTTTCCGGTTCCAGGCTGAAGGCCCTTGCCCTGATCAAGCGTGATGCTGCTCATCGCGACGTCCCCACAACTCCGTTGAGATACGAGGGAAGCTGAGCGGTGTTGCCGACAGTCTGATGACGATCGAGCGTATTGTTATGGTCTCCGTCGCTCCTTGTGCCGTCTGATCAAGTATAGTTGTACGACTTTAGTCTATTATTCCTGTGCCTCGACGTGACGCTCGGCGACTCCGGTCGTGCCATTTCCGCTACTGGCCGGGGCCAGCGCGGCCGGCACCTCCCAAATGGGGGGCGTGGGAGGCTCCGGGATGTGAGCCAATACGAGCCTGGCCGATTCATGATCGTGCCAGCTTCGCATTCTGGGAGACATCAATGAAGTTCGGGCTTGGCGCGCTGCTCGCATCCGCCGTCATATCGGCATTATCGTTCGGGCCGGCCGGCGCGCAGCAAAAGAAGACGGTGCCGGCGATGGAGGCCGGCATCAACCCGCAATGCGCGCAAGTGAACAACAAGCGCGGATGCACCTGCGCGCTCGAGACAGGCGGCACGCTTGCGAACGGTCAGTGGCGGTATTCCAACTCGCGTACTTACAGCGATTGCATGACCAAGAAGGGCTGGCTCTGAGCTAGGTCAGTCGTCGCGGCTGGCCAGCGAACCTGTGGTCGCGACGTCGCGCGAGGCGGCGCGCGGAATCTTGCCGGGCGGCAGGAATTTCAGCGGCGTGCCGCCGGCGGCCTTCGGCGTGCGCAGGCCGGCCGGTGTGGCCGGCGGCTTGGGCGTGGTCGCGACCTTGGGCTCGCCGCCGCGCCATTTGCGCGCGCCGATGTCGTAGCGCCCGTCGCGCCAGGCGGCGAATTCGTGCTCGGTTCCAAAGAAGGCGTTGCGGTCGACGTCGCCGCCGATGCCGGGCACCCGGCCGGTGGTGGTGAATTGCCAGAACTCCCACTGCTTGCGCTCATAGCGGTGATGCAGCGGGGCGGCGGTCGAGCGCAGCCAGTAGGGATGGTCGTTGAACTCACCCTCCAGCACGTCCTCGTGGAAGGTGATGTCGGTGTAGATGATCGGCTTCTTGCCGGTGTGCTCCTGCAGACCCTTCAGCATCTCGCGGATCTTGGCGAGCGCCTTGTCGCGCGGGATCTTCTTGCCGCATTTGGCGGATTCGCCGTTCCACTCGACGTCGAGCACCGGCGGCAGGGCGTCGGGATCGCGCGGGATATGGCGCTTGAACCAGCGGATCTGGTCCTTGGCCGGCCGGCACCAATAGACGAAATGATAGGCGCCGCGCGGCACGCCGGCCGCTTTCGCCCCGGCCCAGTTCTTCCTGAACATCGGGTCGAGATGGTCACCGCCCTCGGTCGCCTTGATGAAGGCGAAGCGCGTGCCGGCGTCCTTGACCTTCTGCCAGTCGATATCGTCCTGCCAGCGCGAGACGTCGATGCCCTGGATGACGCGGCGGCGCGCATCGCGCACGCCGGCATGCGGGTCGCTGTCGCCCTTCTTGGGATAGAGCGCGAGCGCCGGCTCAGCACCGAACAGGCCGAGCAGGGCGCAGATCGCCCACCGACCGGTGGATTTCGCCCTGCGCCGCGCTTCTGGTCTGGTCTCAGCGCGGGGCGCCATGCTTGTCTCCTGTTCGCAGGAAAAGGATAGGCGAGGGGCGGGTTAAGAGGTGGTTAGCATTCGAGCGACCGGCTTCAGGCTTGGTTAACCGGCGGGAGGCTGGCGATGGGCGATTCCGGAGGCGAGGAGGAAGACAACGGCAGCCGGGCCCTGGCCTATGGCGTCCATGTGCTGACGGCGCTCGGCGCTGCGCTCGGCTTCCTGGCGCTGCAGGCCGTGTTCGCCGGCAATCTCACGGTGGCCTTCGTCTGGCTCGGCGTGGCTCTCGTTGTCGACGCGGTCGACGGGCCGCTGGCGCGGCGCTTTGCGGTCAAGAGCCGGGCGAAGCGCTATGACGGGGCCCTGCTCGACCTCGTCGTCGATTTCGTCACCTATGTCTTCGTGCCGGCGGCGATGCTGCTGCGGCCGGAGGTGATGGCGGCGCCCTATGGCGTGATCGCGGGCCTCGCCGTAACACTGGCGAGCGCGCTCTATTTCGCCGATACCGGCATGAAGACCGACGACTGGTGGTTCCGCGGCTTCCCGGCGGTCTGGAACATCGTGGTGTTCTATGTCGTCGCCTTCGCGCCGCCTTCGTGGCTGGCGCTCGCCCTCATTCTGGTCGCCACGGCGCTGATGTTCCTGCCGGTCGTGTTCGTGCACCCGGTGCGGGTGCGGCGCTGGCGGTGGCTGACGCTGGCGATGTTGGCGCTCTGGGCGATCGCGGCGGCCGCGACGCTCTGGCGAGGAATGGTGCCGGACGCCTGGAGCAAGGCCGGGCTGGCGCTGGCGGCCTGCTATTTCGTCGGGCTCGGCCTGGCGCGCGCCGGGATGCCGGCTCGATAGGCCTTATTCGGAATCCGGTCCGGGCCCTTCGCTCTCGACGACCTCGCCGAGCGGCGCCGGCTGGAAGGAGGCGGCCGCTACCGTCCGGCTGGCGCCGGGCATCTGCGCAACAGGCGTATGCTCCGGGCCGGGGCTCGGTTGCGGCGGCACCTTGCGCTCACGGACCCAGGTGCGGGTGCCGATGTCGAAGCGGCCCTCGCGCCAGCCAGCGAACTCGCCCTCATTGCCATAGAAGGCGTTGCGGTCGACATCGCCCTTGATGCCGGGGACGCGGCCGGTGGTGGTGAACTGCCAGAAGGCCCAGGGGCGGTTCTCGTAGCGCGCCTCGGGCTTGGCCGCGGTCGAGCGGATCCAGTAGGGATAGTCGTTGAACTCGCCTTCCAGGATGTCCTTGTGGAAGGTGATGTCGGTGTAGATCACCGGCTTCTTGCCGGTGAGCTGCTCGAGCTCGGTCAGCATCAGCCGGATCTTCTCCAGCGCCAGCGAGCGCTCGACCTTCTTCGGGCAGGTCTTGGAGTGGCCGTTCCATTCGAGGTCTAGCACCGGCGGCAGCGCGTCGGGATCGTTCGGGATCTGCTGCTTGAACCAGACCGCCTGCTCATGGGCCGGGCGGCACCAGTAGACGAAATGATAGGCGCCGCGGGGTACGCCGGCCCGGCGGGCGCCTTCCCAGTTCCGCTGGAAGGCCGGGTCGACATGGTCGCCGCCCTCGGTCGCCTTGATGTAGACGAAGCGGGTGCCGGCCGCCTTGACCGAGGCCCAATCGATTTCGCCCTGCCAGCGCGAAATGTCGATGCCCTGGATCGGATAGCGCCTGGCAGCCTCGACGCCGGGATGCGGGCGTGCATCGCCCTTGGCCGGATAGTTGTCCAAACCGACGCAGCCGCCCAAAGCCGTCAGGGCGGCGAGCAGCGCGAAGGGGGCCAGGGAAAAGGATTTCATGCGGCGGGCGGTCATTTCCCGGACAATTGCGGAGAAAACTTGACGCCCGGTTTACGTTACCGGTTTTTTCGAATCTGTCAGGTCCGATCAGGACAGGCGCAGCAGCACCGTCGCGATGCCGAGGAAGGAGAAGAAGCCGACAACGTCGGTGATGGTGGTGACGAAGGTGCCGGACGAGATCGCCGGATCGATGCCGGCCTTGTCGAGCGCCAGCGGCACGGCGACGCCGGCGAGTGCCGCGATGATCAGGGTCGCGACCATGGCGAGGCCGATGACCACGCCGAGCATCGGATTGCCGAACCAGAAACCGGCAACCAGCGCAGTGATCAGCGCGAAGGCGACGCCGTTGAGCACGCCGACGATCATCTCGCGCCGGAAGAAGCGGCCCATGTTCCAGCCGCCGAGCTCGCCGGTGCCGAGCGCGCGCACCGCGACGGTCATCGTCTGGGTCGCGGCATTGCCGCCCTGGCTGGCGACGATCGGGGCGAGCACGGCGAGTGCGACGAGCTTGCCGAGCTGCTCCTCGAACATCGCCATCACCGAGGCGCTGATGAAGGCGGCGATCAGGCTGATGAAGCGCCAGCGGAAGCGGCCGAGCGCGACCTGGCGCACCGAGTCGGAAATCTCTTCCTCGGCGTCGACGCCACCGAGCTGCTTGACGTCGTCGTCGCCGGCTTCCTCGATCACGTCGACGATGTCGTCGATGGTCATGACGCCGACGAGCCGGCCGGCCGAATCCACCACGGGAGCCGCGACGAGATTGTAGCGCTGGAACATTCGCGCCACGTCCTCGATGTCGTCGGTCGCCTGGACGACGCGGCGATCATCCTCGACGAGGTCGACGACGCTGACCGGGCGCTTGGTGCGCAGCAGGCGGTCGAGCGGGACCGTGCCGACGAAATGATGGCTGGGGTCGGCGACGAAGATCTCGAAGAAGCGCTCGGGCAGGTCTTCGGTCTCGCGCAGGAAGTCGATGGTGTGGCCGACCGTCCAGAACGGCGGTACCGCGATCACCTCGGGCTGCATGCGCCGCCCGGCCGAGCCTTCGGGATAATCGAGGCCCTGTTGGAGCACCGTGCGCTCGGCCGGCGTCAGCTTGTCGAGAATCTCGCGCTTGTCGGCCTCGTCGAGGTCTTCGAGGATGTAGACCGCGTCGTCGGTGTCGAGATCGCGCACGCCCTCGGCGACGGTCTCCGGCGAAAGCTCCTCGAGAATCTCCTCGCGGACGGCGTCGTCGACCTCGGTCAGAGCGGTGAAGTCGAAATCGCCGCCGAGCAGCGAGATCAGCTTCGGCCGCTCCTCGGCATCGAGCGCCTCGATCAGGTCGCCGAGATCGGCTTCATGGAGTTCAGCGACGAGTTCCCGCAAGGCGGTGACGTCGGAGAGCAGCACGGCCTGCGAGACCTGCTCGACGAATCCCTTGTCGATCGCGCCGTCCTCGTCGCGGACCTTGCGCTCCAGCGTTTCGTCCGGAGCGTGCTCGGCTTCCACCATGGGTCGCTCCGCGTTTCGAGGGGCGGGGGATTCGGGGCAGGGGATTCGCGCCGGAACGCGGATGCGCCCTTGTGTCAGCGCGATTGCTCCAAGGCAACGCGCCGGGAGCGGATTCGATGCATCCGCAACGAAAAACGGCGATCCCTGGGGGATCGCCGCTTTACGAGCCTTCGCTCTAAACTGGTGCGGTCAAGAGGACTCGAACCTCCACGGGTCTCCCCGCTACCACCTCAAGGTAGTGCGTCTACCAATTCCGCCATGACCGCAGCGGCTCCTTTGGGCGCCGCGCTGTGGCGGTGAACTCCGGAGCGGCGCGGGTCTAGCAAAAGCCGTGAGCCGGGACAAGCCCCGTTCGGACAGTCTTGTTGACGAAGTTCGTCCGGCCGGAGATCGTCATGGCAGAATGCCGCCAGCCAGCGCTCCCGCGCCGGCCATGAGCGGACACGGGAGGACGACGATGCGCGCATGTTCCATTGCCCTGGCCCTGAACGCCTGCCTCGTCGCGACAGCCGTGCACGCGGCCTGTCCCGATGCCGCAGCAATCAGCGGTTTTGTCGCCGATTGGGAGGCGAAGCGCCCGGCCAAGGCCTTGCCCGTGGCGAATCCCGACGACGCGGTCTGCGCGCGCGGAAAGCTTGTCGCCGAGCTCCAGGGCAGGCTCGGCAAGGTCATCGGCTACAAGGCGGGGCTCACCGCCAAGGCCGTGCAGGAGCGCTTCAAGGCCGACGGGCCTGTCAGCGGCGTACTCTTCGAGAAGATGCTCCTCAGCGATGGGGCGAAGCTGCCCGCGGCCTATGGCGCCCGCCCGGTCTGGGAGGCCGACATGCTCCTCGTCGTCAAGGACGAGGGAATCAATACGGCGAAGACGCCCGATGAGGCGCTGCGCCATATTTCCGGGATCCGCCCCTTCATCGAGTTGCCGGATCTGGCGCTGGCGCCGAGCGAGACGCTCGACGGCACGCAGTTGCTGGCGATCAACGTCGCGGCACGCTTCGGCGTCGCCGGCGCCGAGATTCCGGTGACGGCCGATGCGGCGACGGTGGCGCTGCTCGCCGACACCAAGATCGTCGCGACCGATGGCAGCGGGGCGGTGCTGGCCGAGGGGACAGGCGCGGCGACGCTGGGAAATCCGCTGAACTCGGTGGTCTGGCTGGTGCAGGACCTGGCCAAGGCAGGCCGCAAGCTTTCTGCCGGCGACCTGATCAGCGTCGGCTCGTTCTCGCCGCTGACGCCGCCGAAGCCGGGGCAGCAGGTCACGGTTCGCTATGAGGGATTCGCGGGTACGCCGAAAGTCAGCGTCCAGTTCGAGTGAGCGCCGCTCAGGCGGCGTCGGCGACGGTTTCGAGCGAGTAGACCGTCGGACGCTTCAGCATCTCGGTGATCTCGACCGAGATGCGTGAGCCGGCGACGACGACATGGCCCTTGGCGAAGGGGTGGTTGTTGGCGAGGATCTGGACCTCGTCGTTCTCGGTCGCGTTGAGCTCGATGATCGCGCCGCGACCCATGCGAAGCAGCTTGTAGATCGGCATCTGGGCCGAACCCAGCACTACCGTCAGCTCTACCGCAACGAGATCGAGATCGGCCTTCAAAACCTGCCTCCGCAGACTTAACTTCAAATCATTCCACGAACTTGCCAGCGAGGCGCAAACCAGCGCATGAGCAGCGGCGAAGCGAAACGGGCGCGGCGCCGGTTTCCAAGAGTTGAACGGACAGGGTTAAGGCAAGGTGAAGACCCGCGAGGCATTGTCGGTTTCGTTCCTGCCCGAGGCGGGTTCCGAGCCGGTCGAATGGGTGATCGCCGACGAACCGGTCGGCTATGAGGTGGCCGTCGCCGAGATGGAAGCGCGCGCGGCGCTGATCGCCGACGGCATGGCGCGGGAGCGCGTCTGGCTGGTCGAGCATCCGGCGCTCTATACCGCCGGCACCTCGGCCAGGGACGAGGACCTGCTGACGCCGGAGCGCTTTCCGGTGCACCGTACTGGACGGGGCGGGCAGTTCACCTATCACGGCCCCGGCCAGCGCGTGGCTTACGTGATGCTCGACCTGAAGCGGCGCGAGCCCGACCTGCGCCGCTTCGTCTCGGCGCTGGAAGCCTGGCTGATCGGCACGCTCGGCGCCTTCAACATCCGCGGCGAGCGGCGCGAGGAACGCGTCGGCGTCTGGGTGCGCCGGCCCGAGAAGGGGGAGGGCGCCGAGGACAAGATCGCCGCGCTCGGTATCCGCGTCCGGCGCTGGGTCTCGTTCCACGGCATCTCGCTCAATGTCGAGCCGGAGCTGGCGCATTTCGACGGCATCGTGCCCTGCGGCGTCTCCGACCAGGGCGTGACTTCGCTGGTCGATCTCGGCCTGCCGGTGACCATGGCCGAGGTCGACAGTGCGCTCAGGGCCGAATTCGAGCTGATTTTCGGCCCGACTGTCGCGGTTTCCTGACGTTTACCTCGCGTTGACCATCCGCCGGGATGCTTGCCCTCGTGACGAAACCATGGGGACGACGACGATGAGGATCATCTTCGCGGGCTGCCTGGCGGCCCTGCTTTCTGCCTGCTCCACCACCGAGGAACGCATCGCCGGCGCAGCCGCCGGTGCGGGTACCGGCGCAATCATCGGCGGGCCGATCGGCGCCGTCGCGGGCGGGGCGGTCGGCGCCTTCGCCGCTCCAACCGTGACCGGCTCGGTACGGCGCATGCGCGAATAGGCAGGGCGCTCCGCTGCAAGAGGTCATCTTTCCGGGGCAGGCCGGAGGCCTGAGCCCGGAATCCAGAATCGATGCCGGTTCTGATGAGGTGACCGGTAGCGCTTTTTCGGATTGCGGCATCGGTTCAGGGTTCCGGGCTCGCCGCTGCGCGGCGCCTCGGAAAGACGGCGCGGTTCCGCGCACGGCGCATCTGCGCGCCGTCGCCTGTTTGCCTTTTGGCCGCGGCGCGCCATAACCGGGCGAGAAGCATCGCAAGGGAGCGCGCCGTGGCGGTCATCGAAAGCAAGGTCGATCTCAATTCGGCCGAGGCGCGCGCCAATGTCGCGGCCTGGAGCATGCTGCGCGACCAGTTGCTGGAACGGCGCGCCACCGCCGCCCTCGGCGGCAATGCCCGCTCGCGCGAACGCCACACCTCGCGCGGAAAACTGCTGCCGCGCGAGCGCGTGCTGCGCCTGCTCGACCCCGGTTCGGCCTTCCTCGAGATCGGTTCGCTCGCGGCCTACGACATGTACGACAAGGACGTGCATGGCGCCGGCATGATCGCCGGCATCGGCAGGGTCGCCGGGCGCGAGGTGATGGTCGTCTGCAACGACGCCACCATCAAGGGCGGCACCTATTACCCGATGACGGTGAAGAAGCATCTGCGCGCCCAGGAGATCGCGCGCGAGAACAAGCTGCCCTGCATCTACCTGGTCGATTCGGGCGGCGCGAACCTGCCGCACCAGACCGAAGTGTTTCCCGACCGCGAGCATTTCGGCCGGATCTTCTACAACCAGGCGACCCTGTCCGGCCTTGGCATCCCGCAGGTCGCGGTGGTGATGGGCTCCTGTACCGCCGGCGGCGCCTATGTGCCGGCGATGTCGGACGAGACGGTGATCGTTCGCAACCAGGGCACGATTTTCCTGGGCGGCCCGCCCTTGGTGAAGGCCGCGACCGGCGAGGTCGTCTCGGCCGAGGATCTCGGCGGCGCCGACGTCCACGCCCGGCTCTCGGGCGTCGCCGACCATTATGCCGGCGACGACACCCATGCACTGGCGATCGCGCGCCGCATCGCCAGCAATTTCAACAGCGTCAAGCGCCCCGACATCGACATCGCAGAAGTGGTCGAGCCTCTTTATGACGCCGACGAGCTCGACGCCGTCGTGCCGACCGACCTCAAGAAGCAGTACGACGCCCGGGAGATCATCGCCCGGCTGGTCGATGGCTCGCAGCTCGACGAGTTCAAGCCGCTCTACGGCTCGACGCTGGTCACTGGCTTTGCCCGCATCCACGGCATCCCGGTCGGCATTCTCGCCAATAACGGCATCCTGTTCTCGGAGAGCGCGCTCAAGGGCGCGCATTTCATCGAGCTCTGCTGCCAGCGCCGCATCCCGCTGCTGTTCCTGCAGAACATCACCGGCTTCATGGTCGGGCGCGAGGCCGAGACGCGCGGCATCGCCAAGGACGGCGCCAAGCTGGTGACGGCGGTGGCCTCGGCGCGGGTGCCGAAGATCACCGTGCTGGTTGGCGGCTCGTTCGGCGCCGGCAATTACGGCATGTGCGGGCGCGCCTACTCGCCGCGCTTCCTGTTCGCCTGGCCGAACTCGAAGGTCTCGGTGATGGGCGCGGAGCAGGCGGCGAGCGTGCTCGCGACCGTGCGCGGCGACAATCTCGAAGCGGAGGGCAAGCCCTGGACGGCGGAGGACGCCGAAGCCTTCAAGGCACCGATCCGCGACAAGATCGAATCCGAGGGCTCGCCCTATTACGCCACGGCCCGGCTCTGGGACGACGGCATCATCCTGCCTTCCGAAACCCGCCGGGTGCTGGCATTGGCCTTCTCCGCCTGCCTCAATGCCGAGGTGCCGGAGACGCGCTTCGGCGTGTTCCGGATGTGACGAAGCGCGTCATGCCTGGGTTCGGCTGAACCCAGCCCGCTCAGGGTATGCGAGTAAGCGTCACTCGAAGTGGCATCCGCGGGGAACCCTTCTCCCATGTGGGAGAAGTGCAGGGA
>PNLY01000114.1 GCA_013823325.1 Methylobacterium sp. | reverse complement strand
CGCCTCGCCGGCGACGGCACGCGCGGTCAGGGTCTTGCCGGTGCCGGGAGGGCCGACCAGGAGCACGCCACGCGGAATCCGCCCGCCCAGGCGCTGGAACTTCTGGGGATCGCGCAGGAACTCGACGATCTCCTGCAGGTCTTCCTTGGCCTCGTCGATGCCGGCAACGTCCTCGAAGGTGACGCGGCCATGCGCCTCGGTGAGGAGCTTGGCCTTCGACTTGCCGAAGCCCATCGCCCGGCCGGCGCCGTTCTGCATCTGGCGGGACATGAAGATCCACAGGCCGATGAAGATCACGAAGGGCAGTGAATTGACCAGCAGCGCCATGAACCAGGGCGTGCCCTCGGACGGAGCGCGGGCAGAGACCTGCACGCCCTTCTGCGCCAGCGTGCGGACGAGCTGCGGGTCGTTGTACGGCGCATAGGCGACGAAGCTGCGGCCGTCAGTGAAGGTGCCGGTGATCTCGGGACCCGCCACCACGACATTGGCGATGCGGCCGGCCTCGGACTCGTTGATCAGCTGGCTATAGGGAATTTCATTGGTGCTGGCGCGCTGGCTCGGGCTCTGGAACAAGGTGACCAGCGCCAGAACCAGCAGGAAGATCACCACCCAGAGGGCGAAATTGCGGAAGTTCGGATTCATTACGGTTCCGATCCGCTCGCCGGCGGGATTGCCGCGCGAGCCTGTGGTTTTCGCTGCTTAATCTAGGGCCGCCATGCCCCCTTGCCAAGGGAAGCCTGACCCTTCTTAGGGTTATACCGTCGCAGGGTGAACGCCCCGGCGCCTCTCGCCTTCGCGCGCCAGCGTCAGCCTGCCGTCTGCTGCAAGCGACAAACGGAATCCTCCGAGCGTGCGGCGCAGTGCCCTGCCCTCGCGCGCCGCGCCGATCAGGGCCTGCGCACAATCCTCGAGTCGCGCGAGGCGCAGCGGCACGTCGGCCTGCGCGTCGCCATCCTGCGCCGCGGCGAGCGCCAGCCCCAGGCTCCGGATCACGATCTCCTCGGGCTCTGCGCAGAGGCACGCAAAATCGAACCAGCGCTTCCCGCCATCGTCTCCGGCCGGCACGCTCGCCAGGGCACGGGCTGCCAGCCTGTCCAGCGCCTCGTCGGCTCGCGCCAGGCGATGGGCGAGCTGGCCGAAGCGCCCTGCCGTCAGGCCTTCGCTGGCCAGGATCGGCAGCAATCCGCGCCAACGGATGCGGGTAAAGCGCGGATCGTCATTGGACGGATCGCGCACGAAAGGAAGCCCTCGTGCGTCGCAGGTCGCGACGAGCCGCCGTTTCTCGATCCCGAGCAATGGCCTCGCCAGGACGACGCCGTTCACGGCGCTGCGCGGCAACATGCCTGCGAGCCCGGCAAGACCGGAGCCGGCGGCCATGCGCATCAGCAGGGTCTCGGCCTGGTCGTCGGCGGTGTGAGCGGTGACGATCGCGCTCGCGCCGGAGCCCCTCGCCTCGTCCGCCAAAAGCCCATAGCGCGCCGCCCGCGCCTTCTCTTGCACACCAGCCTGCGGCTTCGGACCCTGCCAGCGCCGCGTGCGGTGCTCGACGCCGAGCCTCGTGCAGAGCTCGCCGACCATCGCCGCCTCCTGCGCAGCCTCGGGGCGCAGGCCGTGATCGACGGTGACCGCCATGAGGCGTGGACGGCCCTGTCCGGTCCATTCGGCCAGGAGCGCAAGGAGAGCGACGGAATCCGGTCCGCCAGACACCGCTATGACCAGTGCCTCCTCGCCCGCGAGTGGGCAGAGCAGGATGGCGGCTTCAGCCGGCGTCAGCGGCTCGGATTGCGCAGACTCTGCAGGCGCCGCGCTCAAGCGCAGCGGGCGCGTTGCCGCTCGCGCTCGACGCCCTGGCGCACCGCATTGGAAGCGGCGGGATAATCGACGCCGACCTTGGCGAAGGTGGCGCAGGCCTGGTCGCGCGCGCCGAGCCCGTTCAGGGACATGCCGAGCTTGAGCAGGCTATCCGGGCCCTTGCCGGCCTTCGGGAAATCGCGCGAGATCTTCAGGAACTGCTCGGCCGCCTCGCGATAGCGCCGGCGCTGGAAATAGCTCTCGCCAAGCCAGAAGGTGGCGTCGGCCGCCAGGCGGTCGCGCGGATAGCTCTGCAGGAATTCGCGGAAGCTCATCTCGGCGCGCTCGTATTCCTTGCGCAGCACATGGGCATAGGCGAGGTCGTAGAGCTCCCGCGGGCTGGCCGCCTGTCCGGTCGCGGCGACGCTGGTGCCGCGCGGCGCAGCCGGCGGCAGGGCGCCGTCCGGAACCGGGCGCCCGACGCTGGACAGGTCCATCGGACCTTGCCCCTGATCGCCGGCGAACTCCTCGTCGATGATCTGGCCGAGCTGGCGCGGCCCACCGGCAGCCCCGGGCTGGGCAGCGGGATCGAAGGCGTCACCGCGGCGCTCGCGGCCGGGCGTCTGCTGGGGCGCTGCCGGCCGGGGGGCCTGCGGCGCGGGCGCCGCTGCCGCGCCGCCACGCTGCCCGCCGCGCTCGGAGAAGCGGAAGTCGACATCTTCCTGCATCTTGCGCAGTTGCTCGGTCAGGCGCCGGTTCTCGAACTGCAATTGCTCGATCTGGCCGGAGAGCTGGCGCAGCTGGTTCTCGAGGCGGCTCGTGCGCACCACGAGATCGGCCGCATCCTGCGCAGCAGCGGGCTGGCTCAGGCCGATCGCCAGCAGCGAGAAACCGGCAAGCAGGGCATGCCGCAGCGAAAGCCGCTTCGGGCCCGAAATGGAAATCGTCGCAAAGCTCATATCAGGCAAAACCGCATCGCCCCGGGGACAGACTTTATCACACGCGAATACCGCGGCCAAAATATGGAAAAGCCGGCGCTTTCCTTGCGGTAAGCGCCGGCCCCGTCAAGCTTTTATCGCGTGGTCCGGATCAGACGCCGCCGGCGCCGTCCAGCACCGTCACGGCGCGGCGGTTCTGCGACCAGCAGGAGATGTCGTTGCAGACCGCCACCGGCCGCTCCTTGCCGTAGGAGATGGTGCGGATGCGGTTGCCGGGGATGCCGCGCGAAGCGAGATAGTCGCGCACCGTCTGGGCGCGGCGGGCGCCGAGCGAGTAGTTGTATTCGCGGGTGCCGCGCTCGTCGGCGTGGCCTTCGATGGTGAAGGTATAGCGCGGATAACGCTGCAGCCAGCTCGACTGCTTGTCCAGAGTCGCGACCGCGGTCGGGGTCAGGTCGGTCGAATCGGTCTCGAAGAAGACGCGGTCGCCGACATTGACGACGAAGTCCTGGGCGCTGCCAGGGGTGGCGGCGCCACCGGCGCCGAAGCCGTCAGCGGCGTTTTGATCCTTGGCGCAGGCACCGAGGGCGAGCGCGCCCATCAGGGCAGCGGCGATGCGCACGGTGCGGGCGCTGGCGGCGAAGGAGGCGAGCATGTCAATTCTCTCCGAATTTCGGGCGCGGAGCGCGCCGGGCGGCGTCACGCGTTATCCCAATCAATGATGTGTCAACCTAAACGAGACCTTGCCAAAACAAGGCGAAGTGGCGGCATTGCGGCTTATGGTTAACCAATTATGGCCGGAAACCGACGGTTCGATGATGTTGCATTCCTGCATCAGCGCAGCATGCGCTAACGCGCCGAGGTGAGCAGCGGCGACCAGGTCGGATCCGAGGCGAAGGACGGCGTCGGCACCGGCACTTCGACCCGGCCGGTGATGTCGACCATGTACAGTTTCCCGCCAGACTGCCCGCCGGGATCGCGGAAGAACATGATGTACTGGCCGTTCGGGGCCCAGTTCGGTGCCTCGTTGTGGAAGCTCTCGGTCAGGATGCGCTCGCCCGAGCCGTCCGGCTTCATCACGCCGATCCCGAAGGTGCCGCCGCCCTGGCGGGTGAAGGCGATGAGGTCGCCGCGCGGCGACCAGGAGGGTTGCGAATAGGAGCCCTGGCCGAAGGAGATGCGCTTGCCCTCGCCTCCGCCGGCGCCCATCACATAAAGCTGCTGCGAGCCGCCGCGATCGCTCTCGAAGACGATCTGCGCCCCATCAGGCGAATAGGAGGGCGAGGTGTCGATCGCCGCGGTCGAGGTCAGTCGCTGCGTCGTGCGCGAGCCGATGTCGATCGCGTAGAGATTGGCGTTGCCACCCTGCTGCAGGCTGAGCGCGATGCGCGCGCCGTTCGGCGAGAAGCGCGGGCTCGTGGTCATGTCGGGGAAATTGCCGACGACCTGGCGCTGGCCGGTCTCGATGTTGAGCACATGCACGCGCGGCTGCTCGCCGCTGCGCTGCGCCATATAGGTCACCTCCTGCGCCACCGGCGAATAGCGCGGCGTCACCACCGAGGTCTCGCCGCCGGTCAGGTAGCGCACATTGGCGCCATCCTGATCCATGATGGCGAGGCGCTTGCGCCTTGCCTCCTTCGAGCCGGATTCGTCGACGAAGACGACGCGGGTATCGAAGAAGCCGCCGACGCCGGTGATCTTGGTGAAGATGGCATCGGAGATGATGTGGCCGACCCGCCGGGAGTTGTTCGGGTCGGTGAAGTATTGCTGGCCGTCGATCTGCTGGCCGGCGACCACGTCCCAGAGCCGGAACTCGGCGCGCAGCCGCCCGCCGTCGCGCGAAACGCGGCCGATCACCAGTGCCTGCACGCCTGCGGCCTTCCACGCCTCGAACTGTGGCGCGGCATCGAAGGGCGGGTTCTTCTCGGGATGGCGCGCCTTCTCGATCGGCACGAAATAACCGCAGCGCTTCAGGTTGTTGGCGATGATGCCGGAGACCAGCCCGCCGCCCTCGCCGGCGAAATCCGCGACCGCGATCGGCATCGGCTGGAAGGTGCCCTTGCGCAGGTCGATCACCAGCTCGGCCCTGGCCGAGGTGGTGAGCAGGGCGGGCAATGCCAGGCCGGCGCCGGCCAGCGCGAGCGCATGGCGGCGGGTCAGACCGGCAGCCAGATCGGCCGGGCGAAGGATGGAATGATCAATGCGGTCCATGGTGGTCACAGCACGTCCCTGGCGTCGAAATTCACGATGACGTCGCGCCAATCGTCGTAATAGGCGGCAAACTGCGCGGGAATGCGCAGCGGCGAGCAACGGCGCGTCGCTGTCAGCGCCGAATCCGCCGCAACCCGGAAGAGCGGGTCGGACGAGGAATTGGTCACGCTCGCCTGGCCGATCAACGAGCCGTCGGTGTTGAGCTTCATGCGCACCTGCGGCACCACCGGCTTCGAGGCGCTCTGCAGCGCGATCGGCACGTTCCAGCACTTCTGCAACTGCTCCTGGATGATGCCCATCAACTGCGTGCGCAGCGACGGCGAGAGCTTCTGCGACGAGCCGGTCTGGGTACCGAGCGAGGCGGTCCGGTTGATCTGCGGCGCGCTCGATCCGGAGGACTGCGCCTGCTCCTTCGATTGCAGCAGCTTGGCGATGTCGTTCGGATTGAAATTCTTGGCGATCTCGGCTTCGCGCTTGGCCTTGGCTTCAGCCTCGCGCTTCGCCTTGGCCTCCGCGGCGATCTTGGCCTTCTGCTCGGCTTCAGCCTTCGCCTTGGCTTCTGCCACGGCCTTCTCCTTGGCGGCCTTGGCCGCATCGGCGCGCGCCTGCGCCTCCGCTTCGGCCTTCGCCTTGGCGGCGGCCTTGGCCTCCTGCTCGGCCTGCTTGGCCTTGCGCTCGAGCTCGGCCTCCTCGGCGAGCTTGGCCAGTTCCTCGCGGCGCTCCTGCTCCTCGCGGGCAGCCGCCTGCTCGGATTTCTGCGGCTGCTTCACCAGCTCGGCCGGCGGCGTGGGCTTGGGCAGGTTGGGCCGCGCCGGCGGCAGCGGCGCCGCGGCATTGTCGTCGGCGACCTTGAGTTCGGGCGGGCGCGAGGGCGGCGCGGGCGTGTCCTGCTTGGCCTCGCCCGCTTCCTTGCGCTCGACGATCTCGGACTGGCGCTCGGCCCGCTGCTGCGGCTTCTCCTGCACCTTCTCGGCCTGGCGCTCGCCGCGGGTGACCTGGTTCAGCGCGGACGGGTCGATCACCTCGACGGCGATCGCCTCCTGATGCTCGGGCAGCGGCGTCGCACCGGCAAAGGCCAGCAGCCCCGCGACCAGCACGGTCGCGTGGCCCAGGGCGGAAACCGCCAAGCCCGGCTCTGAGCGCGAAACCATCAACGCGACGGCACCTTCTCGTTCAATGCGAATTCGGCTCGGTGACCAGCGCCACGCGCTTGAAACCGGCGCTGGTGATGGTCGCCATCACCGAGGCGACGCGGCCATAGTCGACCTGCTTGTGACCACGCACATAGATCCGGTCCTCGAAGCCCTGCTTGGCGAGACCTTGCAGCTTCTGCACCAGATCCGGCTCGAGCGTCGGCTGGTCCTGCAGGAAGATCTGGCCCTTCTCGTCGATGGCGATGGTGATCGGCTTCTGATCGACATTGATCGGCTTGGCGCCGGTCTGCGGCAGGTCGATCGGCACGCCGGTCGCGATCAGCGGCGCGGCGACCATGAAGATGATCAGCAGCACCAGCATGACGTCGATGAACGGCGTCATGTTGATCTCGGCGATGGCTCCGTGGCGGCGCGGACGGCGCCCGCGACGTCCTCCGGCCTTTCCGCCGGCTGCGGCTGACATGCCCATGCTTCAGGCCCTCATGCCGCCAGGCGTTCGTCGATCTGCCGCGACAGGATCGCGGAGAATTCGTCGGCGAAGGCTTCGAGCCGGTTCTGCGCCTTGGCGACCTCGGCCTGCAGCTTGTTGTAGGCCATCAGCGCGGGAATCGCGGCGAACAGGCCGATCGCGGTGGCGAACAGCGCCTCGGCGATGCCGGGGGCGACGACGGCCAGCGAAGAGTTCTTCGAGACCGCGATCGCGGTGAACGAGGTCATGATGCCCCAGACCGTGCCGAACAGGCCGATGAACGGCGCCGACGAGGCGATGGTCGAGAGCACCAGCAGCTTCGATTCGAGCCGCTCCGCCTCGCGCTGGATGGTGACGTCGAGCACCTTGTCGATGCGGGCCGAGAGGCTGGCGACCGAACGCCCACCATTCTCGAAGGAGCGCTTCCATTCGCGCATCGCCGCGACGAAGACGGCGGCCATGTCGTTGACCGGGCGGTTGGCGAGGTCGCGATAGAGCTCTTCGAGCGAGCGGCCCGACCAGAATACCTCCTCGAACGCGTCCATGTCCTGGCGCGTGCGGCGATAGAGCAAGGTCTTGTCGATGATGATCGACCAGCACCAGATCGACGCGGCCAGCAGGCCCATCATCACCAGCTTGACGACGATATGGGCGTGCCAGAACAGCGTCCAGAACGACATGTCGACCTGCGGCGCGGCCTGCGCGATCTCCACGGCGGGGTTCATCCTGTCACCTTTCTCTCTCGAGCCCGTACCGGCCGGACCATTGCGGCCCGATCGAATCCGGCTCTGGCCGACGCGAAACCGAGTACGGCCCCGCGCAGCCTGTTCTTTGCGCCGCGAAGCTCGCGCCGCCGCCCGTTTCTGCGCTCCGGGGATATGCCATTGACACCAATTGCCGCTGAATTCGGCGAAAGATGGGCCAAACGGCGATGTTCCCGTGCGCCAAAGGCCTTGTGTCCCGTTAAGTCAGCGTCAAGGTTAAGGGCCGGCATGGTTAATATCGCGTTATGACGGCCTTGCGGCCGTCGGCGAGCGACCCAGCGGCGACCGAGGGTGGGGGCGATGCGGTTTGGCGAATGGCTGGCGGGCCAAGTCCGGAGCTATGCCCGGAGCTACGTCTGGAATCGCACGACGCTGAGCGCGATCCTGATCGCCTCGCCGGCCATCCTGTCCTCGATCGCGACCTTCGCCCTGTCGAACTCGCTCGACCGGCGCAGCGCCCGCTTCACCGAGGAGCGCGACGCCATCACGCGCGACCTCGGCGCGCTCGACGGCCATGTGAAGAGCTTCGAGACCTTGCAGCTCGGCCGCGGCGCCCTGCTCCTGGTGCTGAACGGCTCACAGGCCGACATGCAGTACAAATACCTGCTCGACCGGCTGTTCCGGCTGAACGCCAAGCAGGCGGTACGCCGCATGGCGGCGATCGTCCATCCGCAGGACTGGCAGGGGCGGATGGCGCCCTATGACGCCCTGGTCGATCAGGGCTACAGCGACGCCGGGACTGTTCAGAGCATCCAGGCGATGGAGAATGCGATGGTGCTGGAGGCAGGCGAGCGGCTGACGGCGCTCCAGCTGCGTCACAACATCGTCACGGGGCGCATCGCCAAGATCGAAAGCCTGAAAGCCCAGATCACCGCGGTGCTGGCTTCGCTGACCTCCGCTCTCACCATCGTGATCTTCTTCGTCACCACCAACAGGACGAAACCGGCCCCGCCGCCCGCTGCAACAGTACCGGAAAAACGCCAACGGCCCGCTTCCGGGAGGAGGCGGGCCGCCGACGGTCGATAGCTCCTAAAAAGGGGCGATCAGGCGCTTTCGACAGTATTGGTGCCGCCGTTGCGACGGCGCTCGTTCATGAACTCGTCGAACTCGGCCTTGTCCTTGGCCATGCGCAGCCGGCCGAGGAAATCGTGGAACTCGCGCTGCTCGTCCTCGAGACGGCGCAGCGTCTCGTCGCGGTACTCGTCGAAGGCGCGATTGCCGCTCGAGGACGGGCCGCGGCCCCAGCCGCCGAAGCCACCGCGGCTGCCCCATTGCTGGGCTCCGCCCATGCGCTCGCGCAGGCGCTCCATCTTGTCCTGCAGGCGATTCATCCGGTGCTCGTAGCGAGCCGGTCCGCAACCATGTCCCATGCGTCCACTCCAGAAAAGAAAGACCAGGGTCGCCAGACCCAGCGGCCAGAAGATGATGAAGCCGAGCACCGCGAAGGCGATCCAGGCTCCCTTTCCATATTCGTCAAGCTTCGCGACGATCGGCATCGATCCCTCTCGAACCTGAATGGCAGCGGCGGATGCCGCGGCCGGCCAACCTCCCGATCGGCTCTCGCCGACCGTGTGAATGTAAATCACATTCACATATCTGGACGCAACTGCCAAGGTCTTCAAGACGGGCGGATGAAAAATTTCAGAAGGAGATCAGCCCGCCTGCTCGGGCGGCAGGCCCAGCCCCTTGAGATAGATCAGCATTCCCGCTTCGAGCAGGTCTGAAGCCGACATCGGCAGCGGCCGGCGGCCGGCATCGGCCCGGCCGAACAGGGCGGCGACGCCGTGCGACATCGCCCAGATATGCAGCGCCATCATCAGCGCCGGCGGGCGCTTGCCTTGCGGCAGAGCCGCGATCAGCGTCTCCGCCGCCTGGCGCAATTGCTGGAAGGAGCGATCGGCGGCCGCACGCAGTTCCGGACTGGCATCGAGCGGAACGCCTGCCTCGAACATCGCCGAATAGAAGGCCGGCTGGTCATGGGCGAAGGCGAGATAGGCCCGGCCGAGCCGGTGGAAGGCCGTCTCCGGATCAGGCCGGCCATTGTCCCAGGCCTTGGCGAGCGCTGCCTCGAAGGCAGCGAAGCCATGGACCGCGACATCGGCCAGCAGCTCGTCGCGATCGCGATAGTGCCGATAGGGCGCCGCCGGGCTGACGCCGGCCATGCGCGCGGCCTCGGCGAAGGTGAAGCCGTTCGGCCCCTTCTCGCCGATCAGGCCGAGGGCGGCGCGGACCAGCGCCTCCTTGAGATTGCCGTGGTGGTAGCCCCGCGGCTGCTCGGGCTCGTTGCGTTTCCAGCTCATGTTACGGGCCCTAACATGGCGATCCGCCAGCGTCGATGCCAGCAGGCGGCGGAGCGATCAGAGGATTTCAAGGCCGAGGCGATGCCTGAGCACGTCCGGGATGCGCCGCGCCTTGCCGCCGCCGACGCAGGCGACCTTGACCTGCGCCGTCACCAGCACCTCCTCGCCGCGCAGGATACGCTGGTCGAGCTCCATGGTGGCGCCGCGCGCCAGGGTCGGCCTGGTCTCGATCGTGAGCAGGTCGTCCATCACCGCCGGCCTGACGAAATCGATCAGCATGCGCCTGACCGCGAAGCCGAGCGCCGCGTCGCCGTCGAAGAGCTCGCGCTGCTCGATGCCGAGGTCGCGGATCAGCTCGGTGCGGCCGCGCTCCATGAAGCGCAGATAGGAGGCGTGGTAGACGACGCCGGAGAAGTCGGTGTCCTCGTAATAGACGCGGACGGAGATCTGATGCGGGCTGGCCATGTCCGCGGCTTACAGGCGGGCCGTCCCGCGCGCAAATAGCCGTGGGAACAAAAGACGCCGCATCGGCATAGTCCCGGGTGGGGGCGCAATCTTACGGAGACAGCTCATGTCACTCTCGGCCAAGGCGCTCGAACGGCTTCTCGACCAGTCGGAGTTCGGCCTCGTGGCGCGCACGCGGCGCGGCAAGCTTGCGGGCGAAAGCGACGAGAACCTGCGCGATCTCGCCCGCATCCTGCGCGAGAAGCGCGACCGGGCCCGCGGCATCGCCCGGCAGCAGCGCCGCGAGTTCCGCGGCAAGGCGGCGGCGCAAGGCGCGCGGCCGGCTTCGGACAACCAGGGCACCAAGGCCAAGGCGGACGCGCTCACGGTCGCGCTCAAGCGCGTCGGGGCCGAGCAGACCCGCCGCACCGAAAAGCTGCATGCTCCGAGCCAACGCAGCCTTGCCCGCAAGGCGCTGGCACTCAAGCAGCGCGAGCGGGCCCTGCAGCGCCCGACGAGCCGAACGTCCGACGAGGGCATGCGCCCGGTCACGAACCGGAAGGCAGCCAAGTCGGGGGCGCTCAAAGACGCCGGCGCTCGCCCCGCGATGATGCGCGCGAAGATCGCCCGCAGATAGAAGGGGATGCCCTGCGAGCGCTCAGCGCTTGCAGGGCTTGCCCATGAACGAACCGCAATCATAGGGCTGCGACAGTGCGGCGCGGATCGAATAATCCTTGCCCTCGAATTGATCGACGATGTCGTCGATGCGCCAGCCGCCGTTTTCCCGGATCATCTTGAACTGGACCGTCACCGGCTTGCCGAAGCTGCGGAAGCTGGCGACGACCGTCGCCTTGCCCGCCGCGACGGGGATCGTGTCGAGGCTCAATTTCTTGATCTCGCCGTCCTGGCCGTTGAGGAAGGGATCGGCACCGATCTGGCCCATATCGCCGCTCTCCTCCTGGTAGAGGTCGTCGCGGGCGAAGAGCGCGGCCAGTTCCCGGCTCATCAGCTTGTCACGATGCGGCGGACGCCAGGCAGGCTGGCCCTTCCCGGCCAGCGTCTTGATCGTGATCGCATAGGCGTCGGCGACCGGGCCACGCGGCGCAGCGTCGTCGGCCCGGGCCGGTAGGGCCGATCCAGCAACCAGCCCGGTGAGCCCAAGCAGCGTAGCAAGAGCTTTGCGCATCACGCCTCCTCTCCCTCATCCCCGAACAGGCCGAACTGCGCGCCCTCGCGGTTCGGCTCGGGCATGCCGAGATGCCGGAAGGCGTGCGGGGTCAGGAGGCGGCCGCGCGGGGTGCGCTGGATGAAGCCCTGCTGCAGCAGGAAGGGCTCGATGATCTCCTCGATCGCATCGCGCGGCTCGGAGAGCGAGGCGGCGATGGTCTCGATCCCGACCGGGCCGCCACCGAAATTGATCGCGACAGTCGTCAGGTAGCGCCGGTCCATCTGGTCGAGGCCGATCGCATCGACATCGAGCAGGCCGAGCGCCTTGTCGGCGACCTTGCGGGTGACGATCGCATCGCCATCGACGATGGCGAAGTCGCGCACACGCCGCAGCAGCCGGCCGGCAATGCGCGGCGTCCCGCGCGAGCGCTTGGCGATCTCGTTGGCGCCGTCATCCGACATCGGCACGCCGAGCACCCGCGCGCCGCGCGCAACGATGCCCTGCAATTCCTCGACCGTGTAGAACTGCAGGCGGATCGGAATGCCGAAACGGTCGCGCAGCGGCGTCGTCAGCAGGCCGGCGCGGGTGGTGGCGCCGACCAAAGTGAACTTCGGCAGGTCGATCTTGACCGAGCGCGCCGCCGGCCCCTCGCCGATGATCAGGTCGAGCTGATAATCCTCCATCGCCGGATAGAGGATTTCCTCCACCGCCGGGTTGAGGCGGTGGATCTCGTCGATGAAGAGCACGTCACGCTCTTCAAGATTGGTGAGCTGCGCCGCAAGATCGCCGGCCTTGGCGATCACCGGCCCCGAGGTCGAGCGGAAGCTGACGCCGAGCTCGCGCGCCACGATCTGCGCCAGCGTCGTCTTGCCAAGACCGGGCGGGCCGACGAACAGGACATGGTCGAGCGCATCGCCACGCGTGCGGGCGGCGTTGATGAAGACCTGGAGGTTCGCCCGCGCCGCCGCCTGCCCGGTGAAATCGGCGAGCGAGAGCGGCCGCAGCGAGGCCTCGCTGTCGTCGTCGCGCTTGTCCGCCGTCATCAGGCCCGGCCGCTTCGGCTCGCTCACAATTCGATCTCCAGCTCCAGCGCGTCATGCACCGGGATGTCCTGGTAGCCCGTCTTGATGATCGTCGGAACCATCGCACGATAGGCGTCGATCGCCTCGATATGGAGGCCGGAGAAGCGGAAGCCGTGCTTCTGGTAGAACACCAGCGCCGGCATGTTGTCATTGGTCAGCATCGCCCTGAGCTTGCGCGCGCCGGCCGCCTTCGCCGCCGCCTTCACGGCTTCCAGCATGCGCGAGGCCGCGCCCTCCCCTTCCTTGAGCGAGTGCAGCGCGCACAGCACCGCGATGTCCCCGTCTCGGGCCCAGCTCGCCACCGCCAGCAGTTCGCCCTCGGCCGTGAACATGCCGATCAGGGGCAGCTCGGCGCAATCATACAGCTTCGAGCCGATCATCATGCGATGCGAGCCCCAATGCCGCATCATCAGCGCGAGGAAGGTCGACTTGTCGGCAATCTCGCGGAAGATCACCGCCGGTCCCTTCTTCATTTCGCCAGCTCCTTCAGGCCAAGCCGGATCAGTTGCGCCGTGCCGGCGCCCTCCCCCGCCTCGCGCGAGGCAGCAGCGACCGCCGCCACGGCCTGCGCCTGCGGATAGCCGAGATTGGTCAGCGCCGAGACGGCGTCCGCCACCGGCTGCGGCAGCCGCTTGTCCTCGAGCGCGCCGGAGAGCTGCGCGAGCGCGGGGTCGACATGGCCGAAGGCCGGCGCCTTGTCCTTGAGCTCGGCGCAGATGCGCTGGGCGAGCTTGGGGCCGACGCCGGGTGCACGCGCCACCGCCGCCTTGTCATTGGTTGCGATCGCGGTCGCGAGCGCGCCGGGCTCCAGCGTCGAGAGGATGGCGAGCGCGACCTTGGCCCCGACGCCCTGCACCATCTGCATCAGCCGGAACCAGTCGCGCTCGGTATCCGACATGAAGCCATAGAGCCGGATCGCGTCCTCGCGCACATGCGTCTCGATCGACAGCGCCGCCGCCTCGCCGATCTTGGGCAGGCGCTGCAGCGTGCGCGCGGAGCACTGCACGACATAGCCGACGCCTTGGACGTCGACGATGACGTGGTCCTCGCCATACGAATCGATGAGGCCCTTGAGCTTTCCGATCATGCCTCCTGTTAGCATGGCGGCAGCCCGCCGCCAGACCGGATCATTCGCGGCGCTCATGCGTTCTCCACCGACGAGTTGGGGGAGCATCCACGTGCTGACGAAACAACGAGATCTGCGGACCGGGCGCTCGGTCTGGCAGGGCGAGCGGCCACCGCGCTTTCCAAGGCACGGCATCACCGGGGATACGCAGAGCGACGTCGTCGTCATCGGCGCCGGCATCTCCGGCGCGATGCAGGCCGACGCATTGAGCGCGGCCGGCTTCGATGTTCTGGTCGTCGACCGCCGCGGCCCGGTCCGCGGCTCGACGCCGGCGAGCACCGCCCTGCTGCAATACGAGATCGACCAACCCTTGACCAAGCTGACCCGCCAGATCGGCGAGGAGGCGGCCATCCGCGCCTGGCGCCGCTCGCGCCTTGCCGTGGATGGGCTGGCGGCGCGGATGAAGGCGTTATCGAGCGCCCCCGTCATACGCCGCGATTCGCTCTATCTCGCCGGCAACGTCCTCGATGCCACCGGCTTGGCCCGCGAGGGCGAGGCCCGCCGTCATGCCGGGCTGGAAACCGCCCTGCTCGATGCCGCCGCCCTGAAGGAGCGCTTCGGCATCGATCGCGATGCGGCCCTGCTCGGGTACGACAACCTGGAGGCCGACCCGGTCGCGCTCGCCACCGGGTTCCTCCGCGCTGCGATCTCGCGCGGCGCCCGCCTCGCCTGGCCCGTCGAGATCGTCGACCTCGATGCGAAACCGCGCTCGGTCAGCCTGCGCACCCGCGAGGGCCATCGCATAAGCTGCCGCCATCTCGTCTTCGCGACCGGCTACGAATTGCCGTTCGGACAGATGCCGAAGGGGCATGAAGTGCTCTCGACCTGGGCGCTCGCCACCGCGCCTCAGAAACGTAGCCTCTGGCCACGGTGCTGCTTCATCTGGGAGGCGTCCGACCCCTATCTCTACATGCGTACGACCCCCGACGGCCGCATCGTCTGCGGCGGCGAGGACGAGGATTTTGTCGATGAAGACAAGCGCGACGCGCTGATGGGGGAGAAGACGAAAGCCATCCAGCGCAAGCTCGGCAAGCTTCTGCCCGGGATATCGACCGAGGCCGATTATACCTGGACCGGCACCTTCGGAGCATCGACGACCGGCCTGCCGACCATCGGTAAAATGCCGGACCTCAGGAATTGCTGGACGGTGATGGGCTTCGGCGGCAACGGCATCACCTATAGCCGTATCGGCGCCGAGATCGTTCGCTCCGGCCTCCTCGGCAAGGGCGACCCGGATGCCGAGCTCTACGCCTTCCGCAATTGATACTGCGCCAGAAGCGCCCGGGCGCCGCGGTGCTGGGCATGGCAGATCGCGACGGCGAGCGCGTCGGCCGCGTCGGCGCTGCGTGTCTCGGCCTTGGGCAGCAGCACGCGGATCATCGCCTGCACCTGCTTCTTGTCGGCATGGCCGACGCCGACCACGGTCTTCTTCACCAGATTGGCGGCATATTCGGCGACATCGAGCCCGGCCAGCGCCGGCACGACCAGGGCGATGCCGCGCGCCTGGCCGAGCTTCAGCGCCGATTGCGGATCGCGGTTGACGAAGGTCTCCTCGACCGCGACCTCCTGCGGCTGGTGCCGCGCGATCACGCCGGCGATGCCCTCGTGCAATTGCCTGAGGCGATCGGCGAGCGGCTGCTTCTCGTCGCTCTCGACCACGCCGCAGGCGATGAATGACAGCTTGGTGCCCTCGCTGAGGACGACGCCCCAGCCGGTCTTCCTGAGACCGGGATCGAGGCCGAGAATGCGAATCGGTTCGGACATGGATGAACGCTAGGCCTGATCACGCCTCGATGCATCCAGCACTTGGCGGGGCGGCCCGAAGCCAGCCCCGCTTTTTTGCGATGCGGATCGAAGCGGCGCTCAGGCGCCCTTCAGCCGGGCATTGCACTGGCTGTAATAGCCGCCGCCCTTCTGGATCCACTTCAACTCGCCATTGCCGCCATTGGCCTTGTTGGCGTCGTACTGGTCGTTGCAGGTCTTGAAGCGCTGCTTGCCAGCCGAGAGCGTCGAATACTTCGGATCCACCTTGCTCGGGAACACGACGTTGCCGGCAGCGACGGGCTTGGCCGCAGCCGCGGGAGCCGCCGCAACAGGCTTGGCCGGGGCGGCCGCTGCCGGCGCAGTGGCGGCGGGTGTCGCCGCAGCGGGGGCAGCTGCGTCGCTGCATTGCGTCTTGCGGAAATCGTTCCAGGACTGGCCGCCGAGCGTGTTGTTGGTCTTGGCGGCGTTGTACTTGGTGCTGCACTCCTTCATCGACAGCGCAAGCGCCGGCGACGATGCCTGCAGCACGAAACCGCCGCTGAGCGCGAGAAGGCCGGCGGCAAGCGCAAATCTGGTGCGTGTCATGAGCATCATCCCCCTGTGGGACCGGGTGGCCACTGCGTCGGCCTGGCGGGACATTCCGGAAGGTCACGCGGCATAAGGACGCTAGGACCGCCAAGATGAACGCAAGATGATAGGCTCCATTAAAGTTTCGTAAGGTACGGCCTCCGCCTCCCCCACCATCCGCTCCGGGCAAGGGCCCGTCCAGCCGAGGAACGGAGCGAAGATTGACGCCGCACGCGCACCGATGAACGGGGCTCATCGCTGCCATCACAGCGACAGGGGTTGATCGCACCGCGCCTAGCGTGAAGGAAAGAAAATCCTTCTCCGGCGACGTGATGACCGATCTCCTCCCCCTGCTCTTTCCCGGCGTCACGCTCCAGGGCATCGCCATTCTCCTCCTCGCGACCTTCCTCGGCGGGTTGGTGCGCGGCTTCACCGGCTTCGGCTTCGCCATGGTGTTCATGCCGCTGGCCTCGCTCGTGCTCGGTCCCGTCGCGGCGCTCGGACTGATCTGGGTGATCGACATGCCCTTCGCCCTGCCGATCGGGTTCAGGGCGGCCAAGCGAGCGGAATGGGGCGAGGTCATCCCGCTGCTGATCGCCGCCACGCTGACCCTGCCGGTCGGCGTCGCCCTGCTGACCTGGCTCGACCAGCAGACCATGCGCTGGATCCTGGCGGTGCTGGTGCTGGCGGCTGTCGCCCTGATGGCCTCGGGCTGGCGCTATCATGGCAAGCCCGGCATCCCGCTCTCGCTCGGGGTCGGCGCCGCGTCCGGCCTGTGCAACGGCCTCGCCAGCATCGGCGGCC
>PNLY01000113.1 GCA_013823325.1 Methylobacterium sp. | reverse complement strand
CGGCAGCCATGAGCAAGCAGACAGTTGCGACTGCGCGCCGCAAGGCCCGCGTCCGCCGCGCGATCAAGGCGGTGGCCAATGGCCGCGCCCGCCTGTCGGTGCACCGCACCGGCAAGCAGATCTACGCGCAGGTCATCGACGACACGAAGGGGCTGACGCTCGCTTCGGCCTCGTCGCTCGACAAGGATATCCGCGCCGAGATCAAGTCGGGCGCGAATGTCGAGGCCGCGGCGCAGATCGGCAAGATCCTTGCCGAGCGCGCCATCAAGGCCGGCGTCAAGGAGGTCGTGTTCGACCGTGGCGCCTATATGTACCATGGCCGCGTCAAGGCGCTGGCCGAGGCCGCTCGCGAAGGCGGGCTGAGCTTCTGATCGGTTGACGACCGCGGGATGCGGGAGGCCTCACGGGCTTCCCGCATGTCGCATTTGGAAAGCCGCTCCATTCCGGGGCGCTCGAGCGAGCGGCGGGCCATGATCGGCACCGTCCGCGCAAGTAAGAGGAAGACATGGCGAGAGAACCTCGTGACCGCGATCGCGAAGAGCGCGATTCGGAATTCGTGGACCGGCTGGTCCACATCAACCGCGTCGCCAAGGTGGTGAAGGGCGGCCGTCGCTTCGGCTTTGCCGCCCTCGTCGTCGTCGGCGACCAGAAGGGCCGCGTCGGCTTCGGCCACGGCAAAGCCCGTGAAGTTCCCGAGGCGATCCGCAAGGCGACGGAAGCCGCCAAGCGCGGCCTCGTCCGCATCCCGCTGCGCGAAGGCCGCACGCTCCATCACGACGTCCAGGGCCGCCATGGCGCCGGCAAGGTCGTGCTGCGCGCTGCCCCGGCCGGTACCGGCATCATCGCCGGCGGCCCGATGCGCGCCGTCTTCGAGGCGGTCGGCATGCAGGACGTGGTGTCGAAGTCGCTCGGCTCGTCGAACCCGTACAACCTCGTGCGCGCCACCTTCGATGCGCTGAAGAACGAGGATTCGCCGCGCAGCGTCGCCGCGCGTCGCTCGCTCAAGGTTTCGGCCCTGCAGACCCGTCGCCGCGATGCCGGCGCGGATGCCGGCGCGGACGCGTGAGGAGGGTTCGATGGCAAAGGCTGAGAAGACCTTCACCGTCGAGCAGATCGGTTCGCCGATCCGCCGCGACGCCTCGCAGCGCCAGACCCTGATCGGTCTCGGCCTGAACAAGATCCGCCGCCAATCGACCCTGCAGGACACGCCGGCTGCGCGTGGCATGGTCGAGAAGGTCAAGCACCTCGTCCGCGTCGTCGACGCGAAGTGAGGAGGGGCGAACCATGAAACTCACTGACATTCGTGACAACGAAGGCGCGACCAAGTCGCGCATCCGCGTCGGCCGCGGCATCGGCTCCGGCAAGGGCAAGACCGGCGGGCGTGGCGTCAAGGGCCAGAAGGCTCGCGCCGGCGTGGCGGTCAAGGGCTTCGAAGGCGGCCAGATGCCGCTCTATCGGCGCCTGCCGAAGCGCGGCTTCCACAACCTGTTCGCTCGCGAGCTGAACGAGGTCAATCTCGGCCGCATCCAGCAGGCCGTCGAAGCCGGCAAGCTCGACGCCAAGGGCACCGTCACCATCGAGTCGCTGGTTTCGGCCGGCGTGATCTCGAAGGCGGCCCGCGACGGCGTCAAGATCCTCGGCGTCGGCGAGCTCAAGGCGAAGCTCGCCTTCGAGGTCGCCGGTGCGTCGAAGTCGGCCGTCGAGGCGATCGAGAAGGCTGGCGGCACGGTCAAGATCCTGGCGGCTGCCGCTTCACAGGCGTGACTTCCACGCTTACATGACTAACGCGAGCGGCGGCCGGGCCCGAAGCCTTGGCCGCCGTTCGACTGTCTAGACCAGATTACACCCAAGGACCGGACGCATGGCATCGGCGGCTGAACAGCTTGCGGCAAACCTGAACTTCGGCGCGCTGGCCAAGGCCGACGAGCTGAAGAAGCGGATCTGGTTCACGCTGGGGGCGCTGATCGTCTACCGGCTCGGCACCTATATCCCGCTGCCCGGCATGAACCCGGACGCGGTGGCCGACCTGTTCAAGCAGACCCAGACCGGCGTGCTCGGCCTGTTCAACATGTTCTCCGGCGGCGCCGTCGGCCGGCTCGCGATCTTCGCGCTGGCGATCATGCCGTACATCTCGGCCTCGATCATCATCCAGCTGCTCTCCAGCGTCGTCCCGACCTTCGAAGCGCTGAAGAAGGAAGGCGAGGCGGGCCGCAAGATCCTCAACCAGTACACGCGCTACCTGACTCTGGTGCTGGCGCTGTTCCAGGCCTGGGGCATCGGCGTTGGCCTGCAGGGATCGGGCAATCTCGTGCTCGAACCCGGGCCCTTCTTCCTGATCTCGACCACGATCACCCTGGTCGGCGGCACCATGTTCCTGCTCTGGCTCGGCGAGCAGATCACCAGCCGCGGCATCGGCAACGGCACCTCGATGATCATCTTCGCCGGCATCATCGCCGAATTCCCGGCGCAGCTGGCCCAGACGCTCGAGCTCGGCCGCCAGGGCGCGATCTCGACCGGCCTGCTGCTGCTCGTCATGGTGATGGCGGTCTGCGTCATCGCCTTCGTGGTCTTCGTCGAGCGCGCCCAGCGGCGCCTGCTGATCAACTATCCCAAGCGCCAGGTCGGCAACCGCATGTATGAGGGCCAGACCTCGTTCCTGCCGCTGAAGCTCAACACCGCCGGCGTGATTCCGCCGATCTTCGCCTCATCGCTGCTGCTGCTGCCGACCACGATCGCCAGCTTCTCGCAGGCGTCGGGCGGTACCGGCATCCTGTCGACGATGGCGACCTATCTGGCGCATGGCCGGCCACTGTTCATGTTCCTCTATGCGGCGCTGATCATCTTCTTCTGCTTCTTCTACACCGCGATCGTGTTCAATCCGGTCGAGACGGCGGACAACCTCAAGAAGCATGGCGGCTTCATGCCCGGCATCCGCCCGGGCGAGCGCACCGCCGAGCATATCGACCGCGTGCTGACCCGCATCACCGTGCTCGGGGCCGCCTATTTGACTATCGTCTGCTTGATCCCGGAGTTCATGATCACCTATGCCCAGATTCCGATCATCCTGCTCGGCGGCACCTCGCTGCTGATCGTGGTGACGACGACGATGGACACGGTCGCTCAGGTCCATGGTCATCTCCTGGCCCATCAGTATGAGGGGCTGGTCAAGAAGGCGAAGTTGAGGGGGGCAAGGCGCTGATGAGGCTGATTTTCCTGGGGCCGCCGGGGGCGGGCAAAGGCACTCAGGCGACGCGGATCGTCGCGAAGCACGGCATTCCGCAGCTCTCGACCGGCGACATGCTGCGCGCCGCGGTGGCGGCGGGCACACCGGTCGGCCTCAAGGCGAAGGCGGTGATGGATGCCGGCGGGCTGGTCTCGGACGAGATCGTCATCGGCATCGTCGCCGACCGCATCGAAGAAGCCGATGCCAAGAAGGGTTTCATCCTCGACGGTTTCCCGCGCACGTTGGCGCAGGCCGAGGCACTCGACTCGATGCTGGCCGGCAAGGGGCTGAAGCTCGACAAGGTCCTGGAGCTCCGGGTCGACCAGAGCAAGCTCGTCGACCGGATCGTGCGCCGGGCCGAGGAGGCCAAGGCCGCCGGACAGCCGGTGCGCAAGGACGACGATCCGGAGGTCTTCAAGACCCGGCTCGAGGCCTATAACCGCGACACCGCGATCGTCGCGCCCTATTACGAGAAGCGCGGCCAGCTGACGCCGATCGACGGCATGCAGCCGATCGAGCAGGTAGCGAGCGCAATCGACCAGGCGCTGGCCGGCTGACAGCCCGGCCGATCGGAAATTCAGAGGCCGCGCGGTTCTCGCCGCGCGGCTTTTTCTTGTGATGGAGCAGATCATGACTGGTGGCGACGACGACTATGTCTATGACGAGGCCACCGGCGAATGGCGCCCGGCCTCGGAACTGGCGGCGGCTGCGGCGCAAAAGCCCGAGGTCCGCGACGCCTCCGGCAACATCCTGGCCGACGGCGACGCGGTGACGCTGATCAAGGACCTCAAGGTCAAGGGCGCCGGTCAGACCCTGAAGCAGGGCACGGTGATCCGCTCGATCCGGCTGACCGACAATCCCGAGGAGATCGACTGCCGCCACGAGAGCATCAAGGGGCTGGTGCTGCGGACGGAGTTCGTGCGCAAGCGGTGAGGGGGTGGAGCTCAGGCCAGCCAGTTCTCGACCTTGAGCCCGTCGACGCGGGCGAATTCGTCAGTGTTCGCCGTGACCATGATGCACCCCAGCGCCAAAGCCTGCGCGGCAATCAGCATATCGTTGCCGCCGATCGGCTGGCCCCTTGCTTCGAGGGCTGTGCGCAGATCGGCATAGGCACGCGAGGCGGCCTCGTCGAACGGAATTGTCTCGATCTCAAAAAGCAGAGCTTCGACGGTTGCCGACAGGCGCGCCGAGCCGGCTTTCCTGCAGCCATAGCGCAATTCGGCTGCGACGATCACGCTCGTCAGGATTTGGCGGTCGCCGATCTCCGCGATGCGTTTCGCAGCACTGCCCTGCGGCTGGCGCACCAGATCAGAGATGATGTTGGTATCGAGCAGATAGCGCGTCAAAGGTCGCGCTCCGAAGCTGGCGGGGGATCGACGATCTCTGGGAAGGCCTCGTCGAGCGGTTCCAGGCTGGCGAGGAGGGCGGACAGACCCCGTTTGGCCAAAGGTTCGATGACGAGACGGTCGCCATCGCGGCGCATCAGGGCCTCATCCCCGGGAAGCTCGAATTCGACAGGGATGCGAACAGCCTGATTGCGACCATTGCGAAACAGCCTGACATGTCGAATCTCGTTCATTCGCGTCACCCCGGGCTGTTGGCATATGTCGGAGCATATGCCTCGACGATACCGATCGCAAGGCTTGGGCCCGGGGGATGGCTCAGCCAGATGTGCCCGTGCGCATTTGCGCCAGCGCAGGCGCGGTTTCGCGCGCCGCGGTTGCAATTGACACATTTCCTCCCGCCGATTGAACTCGGCCCAGGCCCATGACGGCCAAGACATGGCGGCGGCAGCCGAAGGCCGGTGGCATCAGCCATCGCCGGCTGGCCGACCGGCCGGAAACCGGGAGGACGGCATGAAACGGGTTGCTTGCCTTGTGGCGGCGGCGCTGCTGGCGACGGCAGCGAGCGTGCGGGCGCAGGATGCGGTCAAGATCGGCATCCTCAACGACCAGTCGGGCAATTACGCTGAGTTCGGCGGGCTCGGCTCGGTCGAGGCGGCCAAGCTCGCGATCGAGGATTTCGGCGGCTCGGTGCTGGGCAAGCCGATCGAGATCGTCTCGGGCGACCACCAGAACAAGCCCGACGTCGCCGCCGGCCTGGCGCGGCGCTGGTACGATGTCGACGGGGTCACCGCCATCGCGGACCTGACCAATTCGGCGGTCGCGCTCGCAGTCGCCGGCATCGCCAAGGAGAAGCAGAAGGTCACGCTCTACAACGGACCGGCGACGACACGCCTCTTCAATGAGGACTGCTCTGCCACCGGCTTCATGTGGACCTTCGACACCGCGACCTCGGCCAAGGGCACGGCGCTGTCGATCCTGCGCGAGGGCGGGGACACATGGTACATCATCGCCGCGGACTACGCCTTCGGCCATCAGCTCACCGCCGATATCGAGGCGATCGTCGCGGCCAACAAGGGCAAGACGCTGGGCACGGTGCGCGCGCCACTCTCGACGCCGGACTTCTCCTCCTTCCTGCTGCAGGCGCAGGCCTCCAAGGCCAAGATCGTAGCCTTCGCCAATGCCGGCACCGACACGATCAACTCGATCAAGCAGGCCGGCGAGTTCGGCCTGGTCGACGGCGGCCAGAAGCTGGCGGCGATGGTGGTGGTGCTGAGCGACGTGCATGGGCTCGGCCTCGACAAGGCCAAGGGCCTGATCACCACCACCGCCTATTACCATGACGCGGACAAGCCGAGCCGCGCCTTTGCCGACCGCTATATGGCGCGGACCAAGAAGATGCCGGGCATGATCCAGGCCAGCGTCTATTCCTCGGTGCTGCATTATCTCAAGGCGGTGAAGGCGGCCGGCACGGCGGCGGGACCTGCGGTGGCTGCCAAGATGAAGGAGCTGCCGGTCGAGGACTTCTACGCGCCCGGCGCCAAGGTCCGCGAGGACGGCCGGCTGATGAACGACATGCTGCTGGTCGAGGCCAAAGCCCCGTCCGAATCGAAGGCGCCCTGGGATTATTTCAAGGTGGTCCGCAAGATCCCGGCGGCCGAGATCATCGCGCCGCTGTCGGAGAGCAAATGCCCGCTGGTGAAGAAGTGAGGCAGGACGGTTGGGCGCGCCTGGGTTGACAGGGCGCGCTTAACCGACTACCAGCGCGCCATCCGGTTTCAGTTGAGCGATGCCGATGCCTTCGGGAGAAGGGACGGCGTCGCGTTTGCGTATGGATCGGGTTCAACGCTCCGCAAGGGCCGGCCTCCACCGGACGCGGAGTTATCGTCATTGCCGTAACGCCCGGCGTTGCGGCCCGATGGAGAGGTGAAGAACATGGCTCGTATCGCGGGCGTCAACATTCCGACCGGCAAGCGCGTCGTCATCGGTCTGCAGTACATTCACGGCATCGGCGCCCACAAGGCCAAGGAGATCTGCGAGAAGGTCGGCATCGCCGCCGAGCGCCGGGTCAACCAGCTGACCGACGCCGAGGTCCTGCAGATCCGCGAGACGATCGACCGCGACTATCTCGTCGAGGGCGATCTGCGTCGCGAAGTCTCGATGAACATCAAGCGCCTGATGGACCTCGGTTGCTATCGCGGCCTGCGTCATCGCCGCTCGCTGCCGGTGCGCGGCCAGCGCACCCACACCAACGCCCGTACCCGCAAGGGCAAGGCGAAGCCGATCGCCGGCAAGAAGAAGTGAGTTTCGGCGGGCCGGGCGACCGGCTCGCTGCAATGGCCGCCTGATCCGTTCCGGAGCAGGCGGCATCCCCAGCGCCTGGCATCACGGGCGCGCCTGAAGGATGGAAGAAAGAGACTATGGCCAAGGAAGCCCAGCGCGTCCGCCGTCGCGAACGCAAGAACATCGTTTCCGGCGTCGCGCATGTGAACGCCTCGTTCAACAACACCATGATCACCATCACCGACGCGCAGGGCAACACGATCTCGTGGTCGTCCGCCGGCACGATGGGTTTCAAGGGCTCGCGCAAGTCGACCCCCTATGCCGCCCAGGTCGCGGCTGAGGACGCTGCCCGCAAGGCTGCCGAGCACGGCATGCGCACCCTCGAGGTCGAGGTCACCGGTCCCGGTTCGGGCCGCGAGTCGGCACTGCGCGCCCTGCAGGCCGCCGGCTTCACCGTCACCTCGATCCGCGACGTGACGCCGATCCCGCACAATGGCTGCCGGCCGCGCAAGCGCCGCCGCGTCTGACGCCACGCCGGATCGAAGCGGCGTCCGCAGGGGCGGACGCCGGTACGGGGCGGCCCGCCGCCGCCATTATTGAAGCACCAGGAGTGCGGTCGTGATCAGCAAGAACTGGCAGGATCTGTCCAAGCCGAACAAGCTCGAAGTCAAGGTCGGAGACGACCCGAAGCGTCTGGCCACCGTGATCGCGCGTCCGCTCGAGCGCGGCTTCGGCATGACGCTCGGCAATGCGCTGCGTCGCGTGCTGCTCTCCTCGCTCCAGGGCGCTGCCGTCACCGCCGTCCAGATCGACGGCGTGCTGCATGAGTTCTCTTCGATCCCGGGCGTGCGCGAGGACGTCACCGACATCGTCCTGAACATCAAGGCGATCGCCATCAAGATGCAGGGCGAGGGTCCCAAGCGCATGACCCTGCGCAAGACCGGCCCGGGCGTCGTCACCGCCGGCGACATCAACACCATCGGCGACGTCTCGATCCTCAATCCCGAGCTCGTGCTCTGCACGCTCGACGATGGGGCCGAGATCCGCATGGAGTTCACGGTCAATACCGGCAAGGGCTATGTCCCGTCCGAGCAGAACCGTCCCGAGGACGCGCCGATCGGCCTGATCCCGGTCGACAGTCTCTACTCGCCGGTCAAGAAGGTCTCCTATCGCGTCGAGAACACCCGCGAGGGCCAGAACCTCGACCGCGACATGCTGACCATGCAGATCGAGACCAATGGCTCGGTGTCGCCCGAGGACGCGCTGGCGCTCGCCGCCCGCATCCTGCAGGACCAGCTCGCCGTCTTCATCACCTTCGAGGAGCCGCGGAAGGAAGAGGCCGTCTCGACCGCGCCGCAGCTGCCGTTCAACCCGGCTTTGCTCAAGAAGGTCGACGAGCTCGAACTGTCGGTCCGCTCGGCGAACTGCCTGAAGAACGACAATATCGTCTATATCGGCGATCTCATCCAGAAGTCGGAGGGCGAGATGCTGCGCACCCCGAACTTCGGCCGCAAGTCGTTGAACGAGATCAAGGAAGTGCTCGCCACCATGGGCCTCCATCTCGGCATGGACGTGCAGGGCTGGCCGCCGGAGAACATCGAAGAGCTGGCGAAGCGCTTCGAAGAGCACTACTGAGACCCCGGCGCGGGAGACTTCCCGCGCCATTCCCCGCCCGGTGTGACGTCACGCCGGAGCATAAAGGACGGCCGTTCCGTGGCACGGCGGCCGTAAGCAACGAAGGAGCCAAATATGCGTCACGGTTTCCGCGGTCGTCGTTTCAACCGCACGGCTGAGCATCGCCAGGCGATGTTCGCCAACATGGCCCAGGCCCTGATCAAGCACGAGCAGATCACCACCACGCTGCCGAAGGCCAAGGACCTGCGTCCGGTCGTCGAGAAGCTGGTCACGCTCGGCAAGCGCGGCGACCTGCACGCCCGCCGTCAGGCGATCGCTCAGATCAAGGATGTCGCCCTGGTCGGCAAGCTCTTCGCGGTCCTCGGCCCGCGCTACAAGGAGCGCAATGGCGGCTATCTGCGCATCATGAAGGCGGGCTTCCGCTTCGGCGACAACGCCCCGCTCGCCGTGATCGAGTTCGTCGATCGCGATGTCGACGCCAAGGGCAAGGATTCCGGCCCGGTCTTCACGGCGGACGACGAGCAGGCGGCCTAAGTTTTTCAAGGCATTCAAGCTTACGAAAGGGCGGTCTTCGGGCCGCCCTTTTTCGTTGCCTGTGCAGATCAGAAGCGAGAGACGATTGCTGCGCGAGATTGTTGCGCTCGCTTGCGCTTCTCCCTGCGTCAGGTGAGTGCTAGCGTCGGCCCCAACCGGGCAGGGCGGCTCTGAAGGCCGCTTTGGAAACAAGCCCGGCGTCGAGGGAGATATTCGCATGAAGCGCGCTGCTCTGGCCATGCTCGCCGCCATCGCCGTCCTGCCGGCGCAGGCCCAGGACAAGTATCCGTCGAAGCCGATCAACATGCTGGTGCCGTTCGCGGCCGGCGGCTCCTCCGACGTGATCGCGCGTCTCGTCGGCGAGGAGATGGCGCAGGTTCTCGGCCAGCGCATCGTGATGGAGAACATGGGCGGGGCGGGCGGTGCGACCGCCTTGACACGGGCGGCGCGGGCCGAGCCCGACGGCTATACCATCGTGATCGGCAATAGCGGCACCAATGCCGCCTCCTACACGATTTACAACGACCTGAAATACACACCGGCCGATTTCGTGCCGGTCGGCCTCGTCGCCAAGACCTCGCCGATGATCGCGCTGAAGCTCGACTTCCCGGCCAAAGACCTCAAGGAATTCCTCGCCTATGCCAAGGCGAACCCCGGCAAGATCAGTCTCGGCCATGCCGGCGTCGGGTCGTCGAACTATCTGATCTGCCGCAATTTCCTGAAGGCGTCCGGCCTCGACGTGGCGCTGGTGAGCTATCGCGGCGCGGGCCCGGCCCTGAATGACCTGATGGGCGGGCAGATCGACGGCGTCTGCGATGCGGCGACCTCGCTATCGGGCGCTGTCCAGGGCAACAAGGTCAAGGCGCTGGTGGTGGCGACGCCGCAGCGCCTGCCGAGCCTGCCGGATGTGCCGACCTCGGCCGAGGCCGGCTTGCCGGCCTTCCAGGCGCAGGGCTGGAACGCGATCTTCGCGCCGAAGGGTACGCCACAGCCGGTGATCGATCGCTTGAACCAGGCGCTGCGCACTGCGCTGTCGAGCGAAAAGCTGCATGCGCGCTTCAAGGAGCTCTCCTCGGTGCTGCCCGAGAAGGAGGAAATGTCGCCGGAATTCGTCGCCAGGATGGTTCCGGCCGAGATCGAGAAATACAAGGTGCTGCTCAGCGACGCGAAGTAGGCAGTTCCAGCGCGCTGACTTCTATCGACCCAACGCCGTCATCCCGGGCGAGCGAAGCTCGTTCTGGGATCCATCGCAGCGCTCCAGAGCCCCAGGATCGATCCCGGAGCTGCGCGGCTTCGCCGCTGGTCCAGGATGACGCGTGGTTCTGAATAAGATCCGGCTCTAGGCCCGGGCGCTCGCGAGCTCGGCGGCGAGATCGAGCAGCACGTCGAGCGGCTGCTCGAAGATCTCGGTCTCCGGCGAGACGCCGTAGAGCCCGAAGATGAACGCGGTCGTCTCATTGTGCTCGGCCAAGGCCATCGCCCAGCCGGCGAACTGCCGGTCGGCGACCGTGTCCTGCGCCAGCAGCCGCAGCTGGTCATGGCGCGGATCGACCATGATCCGGCCATAGGTTTCCGCGATAGAGCCGGCCTCGCCTTCGAGGACCTGGGCGAATCCGCCCGGCGTCGCCATCAGGAAGCCCGTGATATGTCTTTCGGCATTGAGCCGTCGCGCCGTCTGGAGAATGCGCGCGAGCTCGGCGCGTCGATCCGCCTCGACGAGTCGGCTACGGCTGGCATAAACAAGGCGCACGAGGCTCACGTCGACGGTCCTTTCTGGAGGGAAGGCGGGGGATTCGCGACCCGGAACGGAATCGCGCAGCGCGTGTTTCCGAGACTGTCCGGGGTGCTGCCGCGGAGATGTGGTTCAGGATGTGAACGTCCAAGGCAGCTGTTTTGTTTCAAGAAGGAGACCGGCATGCGCCGTTTCATCATGCCGAACCGCAGTCGGTTTGTCGCCCTGACGCTCGGCGTCGTGCTGTCCATGGGGACATCGACGCTGGCGCTCGCCCAGGCCCGGCAGGTGCCCGAGGCGCGCCAGCAGATCACGCTGTCCTTTGCGCCGGTCGTGCAGAAGACGGCGCCCTCGGTCGTCAACGTCTATGGCGCGCGCGTCGAGCGCCGGCCGCAGAATCCGTTCATGGACGATCCGTTCTTCCGCCGCTTCTTCGGCGATGGCGGCTTCGGCCTGCCGCGGGAGCAGGTGCAGCGCTCGCTCGGCTCGGGCGTCATCGTTGACGCCGCCGGCCTCGTCGTCACCAACAACCACGTCATCGAGGGCATGACCGAGGTGAAGGTCGCGCTGGCCGACAAGCGCGAATACGAGGCGACGATCCTGCTGCGCGACCCGCGTACCGATCTCGCCGTGCTCAAGCTCAAGGGCGCCAAGGACCTCGCCGCGATCGAGCTCGGCGAGTCCGACGCGCTGCAGATCGGCGATCTCGTGCTGGCGATCGGCAACCCCTTCGGCGTCGGCCAGACGGTGACGCAAGGCATCGTCTCGGCGCTGGCGCGCACGCAGGTCGGCGTCGGCGACGCCCAGTCCTTCATCCAGACCGACGCCGCGATCAATCCCGGCAATTCCGGCGGCGCGCTGGTCGACATGCAGGGCCGGCTCACCGGCATCAACACCGCGATCTTCTCGAAATCCGGCGGCAGCGTCGGCATTGGCTTCGCCATTCCCTCGGCCATGGTCCGCGTCGTCGTCGACAGCGCCAGGACCGGAGCGACGACGGTCCGCCGGGCCTGGTTCGGGGCGCGGCTGCAGGCGCTGACCCAGGATGTCGCCGACGGGCTCGGGCTCGACCGGCCGGCCGGCTCGGTGGTCGCCAGCGTGGTCGACTCCGGGCCTGCGGCCGAAGGCGGCCTCAAGCGCTCGGACGTGATCCTCGCCGTCGACGGCGTCGGCGTCGACGACCCCGAGAGCTTCGGCTACCGCTTCGCCACGCGGCCGATCGGCGGCACGACGCAGCTCACCGTGCTGCGCGGCGGCAAGCGCATCACCATTCCCGTCAAGCTCCGGCCGGCGCCGGAGACGCGCCCGCGCGAGCCGGTCAAAATCGCCGGCCGCTCGCCCTTTACCGGGCTGACCGTGCTCAACCTGTCGCCGGCGGTCGCCGAGGAGCTCTCGATCGACCTGTCGACGGAAGGCGTCGTCGTCGGCGACATCGAGGAGGGCAGCCCGGCCGCCCGCGTCGGCTTCCAGAAGGGCGATCTCATCCTGGCGATCAATGGCGAGCGCATCGCCGCCTCGCGCGAGATCGAGCTGGCGACGCGCGAGCGCAAGCGCTCCTGGGAGGTGACGATCTCGCGCGGCGGCCAGACCGTGACCTCCGTGTTCGGCGGGTGAGGTGAGCGACCTCTTCTCGGCATCCGGTCTCGATAAGTCCGGCCCGCGCCCGCTCGCCGACCGGGTGCGGCCGACGACGCTCGGCGAGGTCGCCGGCCAGGATCACCTGACCGGCGAGGACGGAGTCCTGACCCGGCTGATCGCCTCGGGCTCGCTCGGCAGCCTGATCTTCTGGGGGCCGCCTGGTACCGGCAAGACTACCGTCGCGCGCCTGCTGGCGGGCGCGACCGATCTCGGCTTCGAGCAGATCAGCGCGATCTTCTCAGGCGTAGCCGACCTGAAGAAGGTCTTCGACGCCGCCCGCGGCCGCCGGCTCGGCGGCCGGGGCACCTTGCTGTTCGTCGACGAGATCCACCGCTTCAACCGGGCCCAGCAGGATGCCTTCCTGCCGGTGATGGAGGACGGCACGATCACGCTTGTCGGCGCGACCACCGAGAACCCGTCTTTCGCGCTGAACGCCGCGCTGCTCTCGCGCGCCCGCGTCCTGACCTTCAAGGCGCTCGACGAGGGGGCGCTGCTCTTCATGCTCGGCCGGGCCGAGGCGCTGGAGAATCGCGAACTGCCGCTGACGCCGGAGGCACGCCTCGCTCTGGCGCGCTTCGCCGATGGCGACGGGCGGGCGGTGCTGACCCTGGCCGAGGAGACCTGGCGCGCCGCCAAGCCGGGCGAGATCTTCGACGAGGCCGGCCTCTCCGAGGTGATCCAGCGTCGCGCGCCGATCTACGACAAGGCGCAGGACGGCCACTACAACCTGATCTCGGCGCTGCACAAGACGATCCGCGGCTCCGATCCCGATGCGGCGCTCTACTATTTCGCCCGCATGCTCGATGCCGGCGAGGATCCGCGCTTCCTGGCGCGGCGGCTGGTGCGGATGGCGGTCGAGGATATCGGCCTCGCCGACCCGCAGGCGCTGGTGCACGCCCGCGCCGCGGCCGAGACCTATGAGCAGCTCGGCTCGCCGGAGGGTGAGCTCGCTCTGGCGAATACGGTGATCTATCTCGCCACCGCGCCGAAATCGAACGCGGCCTATGTCGCCTACAAGGCGGCGATGCGCACCGCCAAGCAGGCGGGCTCGCTGACGCCGCCCAAGACGATCCTGAACGCCCCGACCAAGCTGATGAAGCAAGAGGGCTACGGCGCCGACTACGCCTATGACCACGACGCGCCCGACGCCTTCTCCGGCCAGAACTACTGGCCGGACGCGCTCGGCCGCCAGCACTTCTACGACCCGCCTGAGCGCGGCTTCGAGCGCGAGATCAGGAAGCGGCTGGAGTATTGGGAGAAGCTGCGGCAGGAGCGGGGGGAGTAGGGTAGCCCGTCATGCTCGGGCTTGACCCGAGCATCTCTTGCCGCGTGAGGCTCCAGCCAGCACCGTCTCGTCATGAGATTCTCGGGTCTGCGCTTCGCTCCGCCCGAGAATGACGCGCCATGCTCGCTTCTAAAAACTTCGCTCCACGAAAACCTGCGTCGAGATCTGCCGCCCCGCCAGCCCCGCCGCGATCTCGCGGCCGGTCAGCGCGATCTTCGCCCAGGCGATCGAGTTCTCGATGCCGAGCTTGAAGCCTTCGACCGGGGCCCAGACCAGATTGGCGGCGAAGCGGTCGATCCTGATCTCGCCGCGAATCTGGTTGGCGAGCGGCACTTCGAGCCAGTAGCGGCTGAGATAGGCGTTGCTGGCGAGCTCGTCGGTCCATTCGAAGCGACCGGAGACCACGGCTGAGAAACCGCGCGTGGCATCGCTCGCCAGCAGCACACGGCTGACCGTGCGAGCGTCGAGCACCGAGCCGAGATAAGGCGCTCCGTCGATTGCGCCGGCGATCTGAGCGGTCAGGCTCCAGCCATGACCCAGCGCCTCGCCTTCATAGGTCGCCCCGATGATGCCGGCTCGGCCGAAGCGCGAGGGTGTGCCGGGAATCTCGCGCAGGGCGAGTGCGCCATGCACGGTCCAGCCGCTTTGCTCATAGACGAGGCGGCCGATCGCGTCCGGCACCTGCCGGCCGGTCTGAACCGGGGCGGTCGACGACGTGTTGCCGAGCGCTGGGTCCTCGAGGGCGAGCGTCGCTGTCCAGCTTTCGGTCAGCGGCAGGTCCAGCGCGATGATGCCGACGGTGCGGGAAGGCACGCGCGCCGAGAAGATGAACTCGTCGCCAGTCCAGAACGAGAAGCGCGAGCTGTCGAGCCCGAAGGTCCAGGGGCCGACCAGGATGGTCGCCTCGTCGATCGAGGGATCACTGGCGCCGTCGACCGGGCTGTAGAGAGTGAAGCCGAAGGCGGTGCCGACGCGCAGGCCCGAGGCGAGCTCATGCGATGTCGCGATGCGGAAGGCGGCGCTGACCGGGAAGGAGGTCGCGGCCGAGGGCGCTGGCGGGCCGTTGCGCGAGGCGCGGAAGGAATCGCGCTGCATGCCGGCGCTGACTGTGCCGGTGATGGAAAGGCAAGTGGCCGAGCCGGGCAAGACGAGGCCACGCTCCGGCGGGTCGTCGTCATCGTCATCTTCGTCGCTGTCGTCGGCCTCGTCCTCGCTCGCGGCGGGAGGCGCGCCGGCGAAGAGCGGCTGGGGCTCGGGCAGCGCGATGGTGCAGGCGCGGGCGAAGCTCGGAGCCTGCGCCGGACGGGAGGGCAAGCGAACTGGTGCGGCGAACGCGGTTTGCGAGAGAAGCGCGAGGCAGAGCCCGGCCGGCAAGGCCAATCGCCAGAATGCGCCGATACGCTCGTCTCCCGGTTCGGAACCGCATGTCATCGGCGCGACGATCCCCCCTACGTCCAAGTGCTTCTGCCGGTCGCGAAGACATTGAGTCAATCGCACCGGTGGAGACGAGTCGACCTCGTCGCCATGCCGACGCGGCCGTCGAGGCTTCCTGCGAAGCTATGGCGCAGAAGTGCCACGCCGAGGTGGCGGATTTCGTTTGTGCGCGGCCGCCCGGCGCTCTATGCCTCGGGGATGCTTTCCACCGCTCTCGTCTTCCTCGGCGCCGGCATCGGCGGCGTGCTCCGGCACAGCGTCAACCTCGTCTCGCTGAAATGGCTCGGCGCCTCGTTCCCCTATGGCACGATGGCGATCAACATCCTCGGCTCCGGCGTGATGGGCCTCGTCGCCGGCTTCCTCGCCTTCAAGGCTGGCGAGGGCTGGACGCAGCATGCGCGGCTTTTCCTGGCCACCGGGATCCTGGGCGGCTTCACCACCTTCTCGGCCTTTTCGCTCGACGCGGTGCTGCTCTGGGAGCGCGGCGAGGCGATGCTCGCGGCGGTCTACGTCGTTGGCTCGGTTGTCCTTTCGCTCGCGGCGCTGATCGCCGGGCTTGCTTTGGTCAGGGGGCTGTCATGAGAACCGGCGGCAAGGGAACAGGCGGCCCCTCTCGGGGCAGCGGCCCGAAGCGCGGCGGCAGGCCGCCCGCCTCCGGTGCGCCGAAAGGCAAGCGCCCGAGCCATGATGCGCGCCGCTCGGCCCGGGCCAGGCCACGTCCGGCGGAGGACGAGGTCGTGCGCACCGAGCCGACCCGCAACCCGAAGCCGCATCATTCCGCGCCGAGGGCGGCGGGACCGCGCAAGCCCGCGCCACGCAAGCCGCCGATCACCGACGCGCCGACCCGCGCCGAGGTCAAGGCCGTCACCGCCGAGGTGCTCTCGACCGGCGTACAGCAGCTCGTGGTGACGCAGGACGAGAACGAGATGCGGATCGACCGCTTCCTCGAAGCGCGCTTCCCGCAGCTCTCCTTCAGCCATATCCAGCGCATCGTCCGGAAGGGCGAATTGCGCGTCGACGGCAAGCGCGCCGACAGCAAGGACCGGCTCGCGGCTGGCCAGACCGTGCGCATCCCGCCGCTGAAGCTGGAGCAGGCGGCGGAGCGGCCGCGCTCGGCCAAGGCCGATGCCGATACGATCGGCTTCTTGCGCTCGATCACGCTCTATGAGGACGAGGACGTCATGGTCCTCAACAAGCCGGCGGGCCTCGCAGTCCAGGGCGGCTCGGGGACGACCAGGCATGTCGACGGCATGCTGGCGGCGCTGACCGGAAAGGACGGCCAGAAGCCGCGCCTCGTTCACCGGCTCGACAAGGACACGGCCGGCTGCCTCGTCATCGCCAAGTCGCGCTTCGCCGCGGCAACGCTGGCCAAGACCTTCCGCTCGCGCTCCGCCCGCAAGGTCTACTGGGCGCTGGTCTATCATGTCCCGCGGGTGAAACAGGGCCGAATCTCGACCTATCTCGCCCGCGAGGAAGCCTATGACGGCGACCAGCGCATGGCCGTCGCCGAGCATGGCGGAGAGGGCGCGATGCATGCGGTGACTTATTACGCCGTGGTCGAGACCGCGGCGCAGAAGCTGGCCTGGCTCTCGCTCAAGCCGGTGACCGGGCGCACGCACCAATTGCGCGCCCACGCCGCCCATATCGGCCATCCGATCGTCGGCGATCCGAAGTATTTCGACATACAGAACTGGGAGATGCCGGGCGGCATCCAGAACAAGCTGCACCTGCTGGCGCGGCGG